>NZ_BAAGVY010000003.1:0-479932 GCF_054780635.1 Spirosoma knui
CACTGGCATTGCTGCCCGTTCGACTTGCATGTATTAGGCCTGCCGCTAGCGTTCATCCTGAGCCAGGATCAAACTCTCCATCGTAAATATTAGTGTGGCAAGATCAACTTACCACTGTCTTGTTCAACCGACACCCGAAGGTGTAAGGCTGAGTCTTTTTGTGCTGACCGTTTGTCAAAGAACTTCGCGCCTGGTCCGTTGACCGAAGCGGGGTGAGCTAAACTCTCGATGAGTGTATCTCGGTATGTGTCATTTGGGAGGGCAAAGGTACGCTGCTGATTCCCGTTTGTCAAGTAAAAACTGAAATTTATTTTTTGGCTTGCCTTTCAGTTTTTGCCTTTAACCTGCTCATACACAATGATTTAGATTGGTTATGAGTGGTTCCCGTATCGTTTGGGAGTGCAAAGGTAGCTGACTTGTTTTGCTTTGTCAAGCGAAACCGAAAAATAATTTTCATTTGTTTTTCGGTGTTGTCTTTGCCGAGCGGGTCAGGTGTGGTTTAGGCCGTTCTGACGGGTGCTCTTCCCGGATTTGGGACTGCAAAGGTAGGCACTTGCCCACCCTTTGTCAAGACCTCATTTGGAAATAAATCAGAGGCAATAAGGCTTACAGAGTCTAAGTCTCTGGTATGACTGGACTTAGACTCTGTAAATTTTTACGCTTTTTTTAGCAGATGATTCTTTTTGCCTTTTGACACTAGGATGTAGCGGTCCTGAAGCCATTCTAACTCCAGTGGTGCAGCCGGATCATTTACTTTTGTTTTGTTTATGCTGACCGCGTTTTGTGTAATAGCCCGACGGGCTTCGCCCTTAGATGCGTACACCTCTCCCCGACTAGCTACTGAAAGTAGATCCGTAATGTCTTTACTGCTTGCCAGTTCTTCGGCGGATATTTCGGTTTGGGGTACACCTTCAAATATTACGTCAAATTCTTCCACCTGAATAGAACGTAGCGTATCAAGCGTAGCCTTTCCAAACAATACCTCGGATGCTTTTACGGCCAGATCGTATCCGGCCTGCGAGTGGACACGTATCGTTACGTCCTGCGCAATGGCTTTTTGCAGAATGCGCAGATGCGGTGCTTCGGCGTGCTGGCGCTCCAAGTCTTCAATCTCATCGCGAGAAAGAAGTGTAAACACGCGGATCAGTCGTGAACAGTCAGCATCGGACGCGTTAAGCCAAAATTGGTAAAACTGGTAAGGCGACGTCATATTCGGATCGAGCCATACGTTTCCTCCCGCCGATTTGCCAAACTTGGTTCCATCGGCTTTAGTGACCAATGGCGTTGTCAGGGCAAACGCCAGATGCTCTTCACGCTCCTCCGTTTGACCGCCTTCTTTACGTCGAATAAGCTCCGTGCCTGTAGTAATGTTGCCCCACTGGTCGGAGCCGCCCATTTGTAACCGGATCCCTTTGTTCTTATAGAGCCAGTAGAAGTCATATCCTTGTAATAACTGGTAGGAAAACTCCATAAACGAGAGCCCCGTCTCCAGACGTTTCTTTACGGAGTCTTTAGCGACCATGTAGTTCACCGTAAGATGCTGTCCCGCTTCCCGCAGAAAGTCCAGAAACGTCATCTCCTTAAACCAGTCGTAATTGTTGACCATCTCGGCGGCATTTTCGCCAGAGAAGTCAAGGAAACGAGTTAGCTGCGCCCGTATCCCTTCCTGGTTGCGACGTAACGTTTCTTCGGATAAGTAGTCCCGTTCGGTCGAACGGCCGGATGGGTCACCGATCATACCGGTTGCTCCACCAACCAGCGCATAGGGTTTGTGCCCCGCCCGTTGCAGATGAACCAACAGCATGATGGTTGCCAGGTTTCCAATGTGCAGGGAAGCGGCCGTTGGATCAAACCCAATATAGGCCGCAGTCATATCCTGAGCGAGTTGTTCTTCGGTGCCCGGAGTCATGTCATGTAACATGCCCCGCCAGCGGAGTTCTTCGATAAAATTCATAATAAAAGGAGAAGGGAGGAAGGGCAAAGAAGGAGGAAACGGAGAAGTCCACTAACAAGTTTTTCCTTATCCCTTTCCTCCTTTTAGCCCCTTTCCTCCTTTTTTGCAAAAATAGTGGTTATGGTAATAGCAGCGATGAGTCGCCGTAGCTGAGAAACCGATATTGATTCGTCAGGGCCTCGTTATAAACCCGCTTCCAGTCGTCGCCAATCAACGTAGCGATCAGCAAAATCAAGGTCGAACCAGGCTGGTGGAAGTTGGTGACAATACCTTTACAAAGCTTCAGTTGATAGCTAGGCGTAATATAGATGCCCGTATGCGCAACAACCTTCTCCAGACTCGAGCGATCCAGGTACGTTAAAACGGCATTGAGCGCTTCCTCAACCGGCGGGTGTTCCGAAATGGGCAGTTGATACGCATAGTGCTGATCGAGCCTAAACGGATCAGGTTCGTTACGTATTACTTTAACGCCCATCCAATACAAGCTTTCCAGCGCCCGCATGGACGTAGTGCCAACCGGTATAATGGTACGTATATTAATAAGCAGGTTCTGAATATTCTGCCGGGTGTAAACAACCTGCTCGGTATGCATATAATGCTGGCGAACGTCCTCGGACTTAATCGGCTGAAACGTACCGGCGCCGACGTGCAACGTTACGTAATCGTGGCCGATACCACGCTTAGCAAGATTCTCGAACACAGCGGGCGTGAAATGCAGACCAGCCGTTGGGGCGGCCACGGCTCCCTCCTGCTTTGAATATACGGTCTGATACGTATTTCGGTCAACGTCGGTCGCTTCCCGTTTGAGGTAAGGTGGAAGTGGCACCTCACCTGCCTGATGTATAACCTGTGCAAACGTCAACTCAGCGGGCTGCCAGCTTAGGTTAATAACCGAATGCTCGGGATCATGCCAGGCAGCAGTAAGCGTAACCGGTCCGTTTGGTCCTAATAGGGTTGTTTCGAGCGCTTCATCCTGTTTCCAGCGTTTTCGATTTCCAATCATGACCTGCCACGTAACGGATCCCGTAGCTTCCATAGCCTGCGTGATGGGCTGATCAGCCGGATACGGGTTCAGCAGAAACAGCTCGATTAAAGCACCCGTTGTCCGGACGAAATGCAGTCGTGCCGGAATAACTTTAGTGTCATTAAATACCAGAAATGCATTCTCTGGCAATAATTGGGGCAAGTCGTAGAAATGCGCGTGGCTGACCTGACCAGCTTTGTAAACGAGCAATTTCGATGCGTCGCGCTGGGGTAGCGGAAACCGGGCAATCCGATCATCGGGCAGGTCATATTGAAACTGACTCAACCGCAATTGATTTGTTTCACTCATCGCTGCCTGGTTTCATGGCCAACCGGATAGGCAATGCAACCAATACAACGATTAAGATTGCCGTACTTAAGGGTAATAGCCAAACGTAATCAACAGCCTGAATACCTCGATCGGACCGATTCAGGAACGACAACACCAGAAGACCCAACCCCAGGATCGTGTTGATAGCCGCCATAAGCGCGTGAAACCAGTTCGTTACGACTACGTTGAGTTGGGACCGGTGACTCGCCCAAACGCTCGTGCTCACCATCGGAAGTTGTGCAGTAGGCACTCGGGTAAACAGCTTGGCAACGGCGTTAATAAGCGTGTTGTTCAGCAGAAAAATGATGACAGCGCTGTAAAATACTGCTTCGCGGCTAACTAATTGAATGGGCTGGTTACGCTCGTCGAAACGAACGGCTACTTCACCGGGGTACGAAATGTAGCTACTAAATAAGGCAAACAAGAGTCCAATGATCGACAAAATGCGCCAGACTCGAATAAAGAAAGTACCTGCTTTCATGTAAAATCGAACCGCAGAAGCGGAGAGAATGTGTGAATGAGCGATCGAGGGAATAACTCTACCACCCATTTCCATTTTTAACTTACTTTTTAATCCACAAAGGTACGGCTTCGGTGATGGAATTCCGTTATTGAAGCCATTTGTCTAGATTTTTGGTTTACCTAAACATGAAGATTTATACGAAAACAGGCGATAAAGGCCAGACTGCGCTAATCGGCGGCCGTCGGGTAAGTAAAGCGGATCTGCGCATTGATACGTACGGAACAGTCGACGAGCTAAACTCCTGGATTGGTCTGGTGCGCGATCAGGCGGTTAACGAAGGACGTAAAGAGCTGCTGAAAGAAATTCAGGACCGGCTCTTCACGATCGGCGCTGAACTGGCAACTGATCCCGAGAAAGCGCCCAAAAAAGCGATACCCGTTATTGTACCTGACGACGTTACGTTACTTGAACAGGCTATGGACTCAATGGATGCAGAGTTACCCGAGTTACGCGCCTTTGTATTACCCGGTGGCCATGAATCAGTGTCGTATTGTCACCTGGCCCGGACGGTTTGCCGCCGTGCCGAGCGCCTGGTTACTGCCTTGAACGATCAGTCGCTGGTCGATGAGCTGGTGCTGCAATACCTCAACCGGCTATCGGATTATCTATTCGTTTTAAGCCGCAAAATAGCGCAGGAATTGACCGTTAACGAAGTAGTCTGGAAGCCCAGGGTTTAATTTCAAAAAAAGTTGTCTTAACAACTAAATTTACTCAACCTAATTTTTTAGCTTTGCCACGAGCGGTCGAAACAGCGAAAGCAGCTGACCTAACTCGTTAACCAATAGCCTGATTATGACGACGGATGTATTGCAAATTGAATTGCGGAAAGCGGAGCGCTCCCGGATTCAGGAGGTAGATTTCAACCATCTGCCTTTCGGAAAACACTTCTCGGATCACATGTTCGTGGCCGATTTCATAGATGGTGAGTGGCAAAATCAGATGATTGTGCCATTCGACAACTTTACGCTAAGTCCGGCGCTATCGGCATTGCACTACGGTCAGTCTATTTTCGAAGGCATGAAAGCGTTCAAGAACGAGGCTGGCGAAGTATCCATGTTCCGGCCTTACGCCAACTTTGAGCGCATGAACGAATCGGCCCGCCGGATGTGCATGGCTACGTTGCCGGAAGAAGTGTTCATGGGAGGACTCGAAGCGCTGTTACGTGTCGATGCCGACTGGGTACCGAATACGCCTGACAGTTCGTTATATATCCGGCCGTATATGTTTGCGATGGATACGTTCTTGGGCGTTGCGCCATCGAAGACGTACCGGTTCTGTATTTTCACCTGCCCTGTAGGTGCGTATTACAGCAATCCGCCTAAGCTCAAAGTGGAAACCGAGTACATCCGGTCGGCTCCGGGCGGTGTGGGTTACGCAAAATGTGCCGGTAACTACGCGGGATCGATGTATCCGACCTTATTAGCCCAACAGCAAGGATATGACCAGTTGATCTGGACCGACGCTCGGGAGCACAAATACATTGAAGAGTCGGGTACGATGAACATCATGTTCGTTATCGACGGGAAGCTGATCACTCCTGCTACGTCCGACTCGATTCTGAAAGGCGTTACGCGTGATTCGATCTTACAAATCGCCCGCAGTTGGGGCATGGAAGTTGAAGAGCGCTTAGTTTCGATCGAAGAAGTTATCAGTGGTATTGAAACGGGTCGGTTAACTGAAGCCTTTGGAGCCGGAACGGCGGTAGGTTCATCGCCTTATTCGCTGATCGGCTATAACGGCAAAGATCATATGCTTCCTGAAGTAGCGCCAGCTGATTCGTTCGCCGTTCGGGTGAAGAACTACCTCGCGGATCTACGCACCGGTAAAGTTGAGGATACATTCGGTTGGATGTACACGGTGTAATTCAGCATTAATATCATAGAATGCAAGCCCTGGCCAAACGGTCAGGGCTTTTCTTTTAGGCCTTATCGACACTTGTCTTAAAATTTTCCATTTTTCAGCGCAGGTTTTCCGGACACTTTGCACCTAACTCTATAAATAGCCTCCCAGCGCAATCATTTTGACCGAGTCAGAACTCATAGCGGCCTTACAGACTGGTAGCGAAACCGCCTTTCGCCAGTTCGTTGAAACCTATCAGAAGAAGGTTTACAACCTGGCATTCCGGCTGGTTGGCGATCGGGATGAAGCGGACGACGTAGCGCAGGAGGTGTTTATGGAGGTGTATCAGACCATACAGCAATTTCGGGGCGATGCCAAGCTCAGTACCTGGCTGTACCGAATTACCACAACCCAGGCACTGGCTCACCTGCGCAAACGGCGGGCCAAGAAACGGTTTGCGTTCGTAACGAGTCTGTTCGGGTCGAGTAACGAAGTGCTGTATGACCCGCCCGCCACCGAAAACCCAGGACGCCAACTGGAGCAGTCGGAGGAAACGACGATGCTGTTAAAGGCCATTGAACACTTGCCCGATACGCAACGAGCGGCATTCACGCTGCATTACATTGAAGGACTGACGTATAAAGATATTGCTGACGTATTGCAGACAACGGTGTCGGCGGTGGAATCGCTGCTGCACCGCGCCAAACGTCAGCTTCGCACGCGACTACAATCGTTTTATCAGGATTCAACAAAATAACACGGACATGAACAACGAACAATCATCTGAAAACGACGCCTGGGAAGAGCGGTTCCGAAAGCTGGGGCAGTTACCGTCTGAGTCACCCAAGCCTTTTTTCTACACGCGTCTGCAAGCGCGGATGGAACGGCAAACGACGCCCGCACCTGCTTATGTGCCCCAGTGGCTGCGTCGGCCCGCTTACGCCTTAGCCGCTTTCGGGTTGATTGTTGTGCTGAACATGGGCGTAGCATTACGTTACGTATCCACCGATACAAGTCAGGCAACTACTGACGCTACCACCTACGAAAGTTTCGTTGCTGATTACCAGTTAACCACAAATACCGATTACGTCGATGAATGATCCTAGAAAATTCAGACTGCTCATAGGCTTAATTATCGGCCTGGTGCTCTTAAACGTAGCTTTACTAGCCTGGTTCGGCCCACTCAGACAGGGACGGGTTTGGCGCGGTGCTGGCGAACGAGGCTTATACCTAAGTAGGCAGCTCAACTTCAGCGACGAACAACGGGAGCGCTACCAGGCCCTGCGCCAGCGCTATTTCGAGCAGCGCCAAAAGCTCAACGAACAAGTTCGGCCGGAACGACGGGAGTTTTTTGAGCAAGTGTACGATACGACAAAAACAGACGCCGAACTCCTCACACAAGCGCAGGAGTACCACACCCAACTGGCGCAGCTCGATGTAATTACGCTTCGCCATTTTCAGCAAGTAGCCACTATCTGTACGCCCGAGCAACGCGAGAAGCTCCGCAAAATCGTCAGTGAAATGCCCTCACGAGGTAACTGGGAGGGTCGACGCGGCAGAGGAAACGCCCGACAAAAATAATTTTCGAATTCTGCGCAGGTTTTTCCTGCAACACGCATCTAACTCAGTAAACAACCAATAATCATGAACAAAGTAATCGTAATGGCAGCCCTTCTGGGCGCCTTCAGCATCGGTCAGAGCTTTGCACAAGAAGCGACGGAACCAACCCAAAGTGCGCAAGCCGGTCAACCGGGCCCAAGCCGTCGAGGTGGTCAGTTCAGGAACATGACACCCGTAGAGGCCAAAGACCTACCAGCCGCTATTACCTCGACGGTAAAAGACAAGTACCCCGATGCGACCATTCGCCGGTCGGCCAAGAATGATCAGGGTAAATACGTTGTGGTCGTTACCGACAAGCAGGACGCCCGGACCATGTTGCTTTTCGATGAGAAAGGCGCGTTGACTACCGAACGGCAGCTTCCGAAACGCCAGCCCGGCGACAAAAACGGGCACTGGCGTAAAAACAAAGCCGAGAAGAGTAAGTAAGCAGAACGGTGGCGGGCGTAACAACCCGCCACTCGTTTAAACGTCCGCACCTACCGTAATTCAATATCCTCAACGCTTCTTTTCAACACGCCATGAAACGCTTCCATCCGTTATTACTTTCTGCTTTGCTGCTGTTGTCGGGAACGGCTATGGCGCAAACGACTCAGGTATCGGGAACAATCGCCGACCAGAAGAACGAAACCCTACCCGGCGTTCCCATTATCCTGACCAATCAGCAGGATACAACCAAGCAGTTTTACGCCCTGACTGACATAAACGGGCGATTTACCCTGAACAACGTACCTGAGCAACAGTCGTATCGGCTCAAAGCGACGTATCTGGGCTTTCAGGATCTTGTTAAAACCGTAGAGGTGAACAAGCCTATGCTCGACTTAGGTACGCTGCAATTGATCGAGACGGCCAGGAACTTACAGGAGGTAAACGTAGTGGGCCGGATTGCGGCAACAACGCAAAAAGGCGATACCACACAGTTCAACGCCGACGCCTATAAAGTGAATAAAGATGCCAGCGCCGAAGACCTGATTCAGAAATTGCCCGGTGTTAGTGTTGTAAACGGCAAAGTGCAGAGCCAGGGCGAAGATGTGCAGAAGGTGTTGGTGGATGGTAAACCCTTCTTCGGCGACGACCCAACCATTGCCCTACGTAACCTTCCGGCCGAGGTGATTCAGAAGATTGAAGTCTTCGATCAGCTCAGCGACCAGTCCCAGTTTACCGGCTTCAACGACGGGAATACGTCAAAGACGATCAACATTGTGACCCGTCCTGATCGACGTAATGGTACCTTTGGTCGCGCCTATGCCGGTTATGGCACCAGCGATACGTATTCGGCCGGTGGTAATATCAACGTCTTTAACCAGGATCAGCGACTGAGCATTGTTGGGTTGTCGAACAACATCAACCAGCAGAACTTTTCGGCGCAGGATCTGGTCGGAGCGAGCAGCGGTGGCGGACAGCGCCGGGGTGGCTCGGGTGGCGGAGGCCGGGGAGGTGGCGGTAACCGGGGCGGAGGAGGTGGAGCCCCCCAATCAGGTGGCAACAATGGAGCATCGAACTTCCTGGTTGGACAGCAAGGCGGTATCAATACAGCAAACTCACTGGGTATCAATTTCTCCGACGACTGGGGCAAAAAATTAACCTTCCGGGGCAGCTATTTTGGCAACCTCGGCAACAACCGAAACGACCAGTCGCTGCTACGTACTTACTTCCTGGGCGGTAATGGAAATCAATTGTATCGCGAGAATGAACTCAGCGGCAGTCAGAACATTAACCACCGCCTTGACTTCCGGCTGAATTACAAGATTAATGAGAACAACTCGCTGCTCTTTACGCCCAGACTTAGCTATCAAAACAACAGCGCGACGAGTAATCTGCTGGGCAGTACGTTCCTGAGAACAATTCCTCCAGTTGGCGAAACACCGGCTGGCTTTTCCGACACGATTGATTCGCTGTTGAGCCGCACGCAAAGCGATTACGAAGCAGCTCGAACCGGGCTTAACTTCAACAATAACATTCTGTTCCGGCACCGTTTCGACAAGCCTGGCCGTACGTTATCCATTAATCTTGGTACGACCGTAAGCGATCGCGATGGGCTGAGTATGCTTTCCTCGCTGAATACGTTCATGACGGTTCCGGCCGATACGCAATCCATTCGTCAGCAAACGACCAGCCGTACCAATGGCTATGAACTGTCGGGGAACGTAGCGTATACCGAACCGCTGAGTAAACAGAGTCAGTTGCAGTTGAATTACAATATTTCGTACAACAACAACGACGCCGACCGCCGGACTTTTCAGTATAATGCACTAACGGGGCAGTACGAACAACTGGCACCGCAACTGTCGAACGTATCGCAGAGCGACTATGTGTTCAACCGCGCGGGAGTTGGTTATAATTTCCGGAATAAAACCGTTGGCCTGACCGCTAACGTAGCGTACCAGCGGGCTTCGCTCACCAGTGATCAGCGCTTTCCGCTGCCGGGCGTTATCAATACGAACTACAACAACCTGCTGCCCAGCCTGCAACTGGATTACCGCTTCACAGACAACAGTCGCCTGCGGTTGTTGTATCGCACCAACACCGCAGCGCCATCGGTATCGCAGTTACAGAACGTAGTGGACAACACGAATCCGCTGCTGCTGACAACGGGTAACCCGAACCTGCAACAGTCGTACAGCCATAATGTGTCGGCCCGCTACACGCTCACGACACCCGAGAAAGCGAGCAGTTTCTTTGCGTTGCTCAGCGCCGGCGTAACGAACAACGCGATCGCCAATTCGATTGAAGTCGGCACGGGTGATTCGACGGGTGCTGGTCCCCTGCTGAACGGTGTGCCGCTGGCTCCCGGTGTTCAATTGACGCGCCCCGTCAACCTGCCAGGAGCCTGGAACGCCCGGTCGTTGCTGACCTACGGCACCCCACTAGGTTTGCTGAAAACGAACCTGAATCTGAACGTAGGGCTGAACTACAACCGCGCACCTGGCCTGATCAACAACGAGTTGAACTACGTTCATAATTATACGCTGTCGCAGGGAGTGGTGTTGAGCAGTAACATCAGCACGAAACTAGACTTCACGTTATCGTACGGGTTCAACTACAACTGGGTCAATAATACGATCCGGCCTACGTTAAACAACAATTACATCACGCAGACGGCGGGAGCCCGCCTGAACTGGCAATTCGGCAAAGGCTGGCTGTTACAAACCGACCTCAACCATCAAGATTACCGCGGGTTATCGGCCACATTCAACCAATCGTACACAATCTGGAATGCCTCATTTGGCAAGAAGGTGCTACCCGATCAGCGTGGAGAGCTGAAGCTGACCGTCTTCGATTTGCTGAACCAGAACAACAGCATCAGCCGCAACGTGACCGATACGTATTTCGAAGACACGCAGTCACTCGCCTTACGTCAATACGGAATGTTGACCTTCACGTACAAGCTGAACAAGTAAGTGAAATGAGCAAGGAAACGGGCACGAGGAACATCCTCGCGCCCGTTTCCTTATTCAATGAATTACTGCCGCACGGCAGCAACATATAAGCTTATCTGCCTTATTTAGCCGACGCAGTCGTAGTACCACCGGTAGATGTAATTTTTATCTTCAAGCCGAAGTCTTTGCCTTTTGATACGTCTTTCAGCAGCACATTTTGCCCTTTTGAGCCAGTCCAGGTTAAACCGCCATCACTCGATTTAGAACTGCCGTATTTGGACGTAAAGTAAGCCCCTAACTCTTTCTGATGGGCATCGACCGATTGGCGCGTGTTCAGGAACAAATCGACCTCAATGGCTGATACTTTCTGATTAGCCTGATAGTACAGCATATCGGCCGATTCGAGATTTTTGAACTCGACGGTATAACCAACGTGTTTCGCATCACTCTCGAACGGCTCTCCTTTTTCGGTGGTCTTCACGGTAGCGAAGTCATCGCCCAAGTTAATACCCCGCCAGTCACTGGTGGGGGTTAAGCCCAAGTCGGCGACGCGTCCGGTAACCGCTACGTTAGATGTAGCAGGTCCGGCCGCAGCAGTTGTTGTGTCGGTCGTTTGATTAGTAGATTGCTGTTTATTCTGGCAGGCATTGGAAAGCACAAGCACCGCCAACACAGCCAAAAAGGTAAAACGATTTCGCATACGTAGTTAGTTAACTTCGCAAAAGTACAGTATTCGCACAACTGATCAGACAGACGCTTGTTTGATTACAGCTTTACCTGCAACGTTACATAAACGCTACGTCCATCGGAAGGCAGAATACCGGGACCCGGATAACCCGTTGCCCGACGGGTAAAATACACCCGGTCAGTCAGATTATTCAGGCTGCTTTCAATCCGGAACCGACGAAACTGGTACGAAACGCTGGCATCCATAATGGCATAAGCCGGAATAAGTCCGATAACGGCCGAAACGCCCCCCTCACGTGCGTTGGTCGCATCCGAAAACTGGTCAGACAGGTACGTATATTGAAAAGATGCCTTGAGGTTCTTATACCCAAGTCGAAGCCCACTTTTCAGGTTCACAGCGGGCACAAACTCGACCTGTTTTCCGGCTACGCCCGGAATTTCGCTGGCCTGGTATGTCGAATGGATCAGTGCAACGTTGGCAAATAAGACACCGCTCAGGTTTTCGTTCAGCGGGTTGATCATACGTAACAAATCACCTTCGGCGTAAGACTCCAGCCCCATAATGATGGCCTGCCCGATATTCCCCCGGCGACGTAACACCCGGTCGTTTTGATCATAAAACTGGACTTCGCCAATCCGATTGTTGTAGTTGAGTAAGAATGCACTTACATCGAAGTTGTAAAGAGTTGTTTGTACGCTGCGAACACCCAGGTCAATGGAGTAGCCTTTTTCATCCTGCAGATTTGAATCGATCACCGACGAGGGGTTGGCAATGCGCATGTCGCTGAACGTAATGGACCGGTAATTCTGCGACAGGTTTCCGTAAATGTCCAGCTTAGGCGTCGGCTTAAAACTAAGCCCCAATCCACCCAGCACAAACTGACGTCCATTAGTACGGGATTCGCTGGTTCGGGTTGCGTTAATGATATTTCCGGCCAGATCCCGCGTAATAGTGCCATAAAACCCATCCGCCGTCGTGTGAATATACTCGTAGCGAACACCCGGCGTAATAGACAACTTATCGCCTACGTACAGAATATTCTCGGCAAAAACAGATACGTTCCGGTTGGGGAATTGGTAATCGGACGATATAGCCTGCTCTGTGTCCACAAAATTAAAGTTGGCGTCTTTCCCTGTACTACCCAAGCCCTGCACACTGTGGTTGAACCCGTGGTAGTAGCGGCTACCGACGAGCAGCACGGCCTGCTGATTGCTTAAGGTATAGCGTTTAAGATACCGGGCTTCGGCACCCCAGTTCGTAAAATCGCCCTTAATCAAATCACGCTCACTGTTATCATCGACACTGGCCACCCGATTAGGCCGAAAACCAAGCGAATTCCGGTACGCTGACAAGCCGAACAGTCGTAGATTGACTTCGTTGCTGGTATTGAATTTATGATCGAAATGCAGGGCGGGCATAGTCCAGTTCACTTGAAACCAGTTCCGTCCGCGGTTGCTCTGCCGCGCATTCTGCCGAAACATCTCATCGGTTAAACCGCCGGGCTGCTGCGCCAGGTAGCTCATTTGGGTTATGTCGATGCCGAGCGTACTACGTTCCGACAGATGATAATCGACATCAGCATAAAGCGTAAAGTTGGTGAAGTGCGTGTTCGGCCGCCAGCCATTGCCTTGTTTATACTGAAAGAAGGTATAGTAACTCAGCTTACCAACCGTGCCGCTAAGGCTGGTAAAGGCGTTATAGAACCCAAAAGAGCCTAGAGTCTGACGCGCAATCAGCTCAATTTTTCGGTCGGTCACAGGCTTTTTCATTACAAAATTAAGGAGTCCGCCAAACTGAGTTCCATACTGCAGAGAGGCCGCCCCCCGCACAACCTGGATGCGGCCAACGCCTTCAACGGGTGGGGTGTAATAGCTTTCCGGATAGCCTAATGCGTCAGCACTGATGTCGTAGCCATTCTGGCGGACGTTGAAATTGGACGATCGGTTTGGGTCAAGACCGCGTCCGCCAATGCTTAACTGCAAGCCCGCCCCTTCATTTTCCCAAATGTTCAAACCTGCCACCCGAGCGTAAATCTGGCGGGCGTTATTAGTTGATAAGTTGGCGACTAACTGTTCAGGAATAATGACTTCGGATTTTTTACCCTCGTAGATTCCCATACTTTCTACACCCCGCATGCGCGTGAAGCCAAAATCCGACTGTTGATCTTTCACGACAACCTCGCTGAGCGTTTCCGTCCGGCTGAGCACCAGAATGACTATCTGCTGGTTCCGGTCAGTTATAATGGTCGTTACGTTGGCCGCTTTAAATTCGGGGTGGCTGGTCTGGATGACGTAACGACCCGCCGGTAGATTAGAAAACGTAAACCGCCCCAGGCTATCGGTTACCACGGAGCGCTTACCGTTGTTCAGGTACACCGTACAGCCGCTGACTGCCATACTGTCCGCGCGGGCCTGTACGTTCCCGGCAAGTTGGTATTGAGCAAAAACAGCCGTTGTGCTAAGCCAAACGGCCAACAGGCTAAAAACCGTAAATTTCGTCATCGAAAGAAGTAATCCAGGATTTGGGGGCGAACGAATCATGTTCATTCGCCAGATTAACGGTGGGGTCAATAAGCGGCTTCCCCAAACGGCCGTTGAGCGCTACGTAGGAATCGACGTACACTTGGGGGTTACGAAAACCACGCGCAGCAAACTGATCGCGGAGCAGATGAGCGTACTGCAAGAGCATATCGGGCTGCGTACTCATCATTTTTTCCTGCAAAGGGGTCAGAAACTCCGTGTTATTCACAATGACCTGCTTACCTGTATCGTCTCTGACGGTAAACTGGGCGTAACCGGCTTTTTCCATCAGCATCACTCGCCACGAGAACCGGTAGCCCTGCTCGGTCCAGAATAGTTCGCCCGGATAGAGCCGATACCGAAACGGCAGTAGTAGTTGAATGACGAAGAAAGCGAGAAGTCCACTCAGCACTCCTTTCTGCACAAGTGGCTGATACCTGTACGTTCGGTGCGGATTAAGAAACGCCACAGGCACCGACAACCATCGACCGATTCGGCGAATAAGTGCTTTATGAAAACCAGGCGAGAAAAAAATCAGCGCCGTAACGATCATGATGTATGGAAACATACCAATCGGAAACAGGACGGCCGTTAAGCCATGAAAGACAACTACCGCGATGTACGCCCAAGGACGTGTCTGGCTATTCCAAAGCAGAAACGGAATGCTCAGGTCGTAGAGACAACCAAACCAGCTAAATACGTAGTGGACCCAAGGGTAATTGAAGAGCGGACCAATTAGGGACATGTCGTTACGTGCCGGCAACCAGATTCTTAGGGGCAAAGCTTCCAGCAGCCAGTCACTGTTTAGTTTAGCCAGGCCCGCAAAAACGTATAGAAGAGTCACTAACAACTTTATGGAGTCGGTACACCAGGCTGGAATCTGATCGGAAAGCAGCGTTCTGTGGCGATATGCGTCAATGGAAAAATAAGCGTGAGCTGGCAAAAAAATTAGTAGGAGACAGACAAGGCTGGTGAAATAATAATGGTTAAGGTAGGTAGTCTTATCAATCAGCTCGATGTAGGTAAAGCTCAGGAACAAGCTCACTGCCGACAACCGATAAAACAGACCTAGCGCTACAAACAACGCTGACACACCACAAACCGCAAAGAGCCCGTATGTATGCGGGCCCAGCGGCTTAACGAATTCAAACCCATAGAAGGAAAAGAAAAAACGCGGTTGAATATATAACTCGTCGATCCAGCCTTTGCTCCAAAACCGGATGATGCTTCCGAACAGCATGATTCCGAAGGCAAATCGAAAGATGACTAACGGAGCGGCCGACGTCGTTTTCTGAAAATAGCCCTGCATACACTTCAGGCTAGGTTAATCACCGTCGTTGTCGGTATACGTAATCGTGATGCTCATGGCGGTTGTCATATCGACCTTGAGCATCCGTACGGCCTTCTGCATCTCGTTGTATACCTGAACGACAGCCGCATCGTTCGTTTTCACCTCGTCGTACAGCGTGTTTTTCAACGTATTCAACTGTTGCGCACTGGCGGCAAACTGAGTGTTCAGAATGTCAGCCAGCGCCGTACCTGTCCGGCTGTCTTTAGCGCCGAGCCCATTCAGGTACGTTTTTAGGCTTGGCCCTTCCTGGCCGGTTTTCACACTTTTGCCGTTGAAGAAATCGACAAAGGCCTGGTGAGCCGTTTTGGCCAATGTCAAGGAGAGATCTTTCTTGTAAAAAGCCTCTATCTTTTCTGGAGCTGGTGTACCGTTGGTCATTGCCCCCGATGGAATGCCAATCTTGCCCGACCGAATATAGCGCTCGTAGTGAAGCACATAGCCGTTCACCAGTTTTGAAGTCGAGCAGCCCGCATTTAAGGCTGTGCAGTTAATGAACGTATCGCGGTAACCCGATGTCCATTCCAAATTCACCTTCGTGAACATATCGTTCATCTGACCCGTCAGGCGTTTTAGGTAAGCAATTCGTTTAGCCGCATCGGCTGCGGTTGTATACTTCGCCAGGATCGCTTCATCGGTAGTCCCCAGCCCGTTGATCATGTAATCCAGCGCCGGAAAGCCTTGTTTCGGGTACGACGCCGGTACGTCAAATGTTCCGGTTCCGGCGGCCACGTACGCTTCAATACCCGTTACGTCGGTGGGATAAATATTAAAGAAGTTACGAAGCGTGTACTGCTCAGCTGGCCCGACGTCGAACAGCTCCACTTTCTGCCATTCGGTGTAGGTATCGGCCCAGGCCTGCCGAAAGTCAGTCAACGACGCTTTGTCGGGTTTAGCCGCAAAGGCATCAGACTTAGCCAGCATCGCATCAAACTTAGTCTTGAAGTTGGCGTAACTGGGGATAATAATGTTATCAGCAATATTGGTCAGCATCGCCTTACGGTCACTGCTGGCCTGATCAGTAGGGTCTGTCGGCGTAACCGTATTTGTATTGTCGTTCGACGAACAGGCCCAAAGCAACGCCATTGCCATACAAACCACGCCAACCGTTCTCCCAATTAATTGATTCATAACTTAAAACTAGAATGGAGCGGTACAAAAAGTACCGCTCCAAATAGGTTAACAGTGAAGGAATTTGTCTTAACCGTTGATCTTAAATTTCGTCTTAATAGCCGCGCTGGCCGCATCAATCTTGGCGTTTGTCAATCCCCAGAATCCATTGGGAGCCGAGTACACCAGATTGTTTAGAATACCATCCGAGAAGGCGGCATCGGCACCATACGATTTGGCGTACCGCAGGCTATAAATAAAGCCTAAGCCTTCGCCCATGGCATGAGCACGAGCCGCATCGGTAGTACCCGTTTTCCATTTACCCAGGTAGCCTAAGGCAGCGCCGGCAACCGCTTTTTCCATAGCTGAGCGAATAATGGACGCCTGTGCTTTCAGCGTGGTCTGATCGTTGTTAACGATAGCCGCCCGACCTTTTAAGAGTGCGGGATAGATTTTCGGAAAGTCTTCTTTGTTGTATTCCCACAAATACGAACCGATGAAGCTTTCGCCCGATGAAGTTGCTGTGGCTTTAGCGCCGTAGATCGGGTTAGCCGTTATAATTCCATAGATCTCGTCCCAATTCTGTTCCAGTTGGGTATATTTCTTACCGGCAACCAGTGTGGTGTTGTCCGAAGAAAGGTTCTTATCGCTTAGCAACACGTTGCCAATGTAATCCAGCTGGAAAGCGCCAATCAACGACTTCTGAATAATCTGCCCCCACTCAATACCCTTTTCATCGACCAAATACGTACCCAGTTTACCTGCCTTACCTTCAGCGGCCGTTGCCGATACAGACTTGCTGGCCGTAGCAATTGCCGGAAAAGCCGCTTCAATCGTCGTCCGCTCCTTTTCCGCGTCCGTCGCTGATAACGACGAGGCTGTTACATTCCTCAATTGAATCCCTGACGTATTCAACGATGTGTTCGCTGTTCCGGAGAATGGGTTGCTGGTGTTGGCAAACATATTTTTCAGCACAGTGGCATCCAGCGTAGCGCCGGTACCAACGGCCGTACCGTTGTACGTATTGATGGCCCGAAACATAGCCAGGCGCGTACTGCCGGTGGTCAGATCAACGGTTTTAGTGCCGGTATCATCTACGAAGAAATTGGCGTACGTAGTAGTATCCTTCAGCGTTGCATAATCGACAGACCGACGAAGTTGGGTGTTGGCGATGACTGGATTTTCTTCATCTATACAACTCGATAGCCCTGCGGATACCAGGAGAATTGAGAAAATAGAAGCGAATGGTGAACGTGTAGACATTTGAGCTTTCTTTATCTAATACGCTGCAAATCTAATAGCTATTTAGACTAATTATAAAATAATTGCTCTGTTTTTTTTAAAAGCTCAGGGTGCCTCCTCGTTTACGACATAGTAGTTAGCTGAAAATAAAAACGAAGAAACAGCTATATCTTTTTTCCTGAAGCAAAAATCGCCCACCTTCAGGAGGCTGGGCGATTTTTGCTTAAACATGCTGATAATACGATACTTACAACAAATTACATTCAAAGCTGGCTATTCGGTAGTGCTACCATTCTGGATATTTATTCCACCAGCCCAGTGTACCAAATGAATCAGAATGGGAGTTACTAAACGGTCCAGCTTCTTAAAGTGATTGCTGTGATTTAATTGGCTTTTATGACTTTGAGTGTCTGCCGCTGAGCCGGCTGACCACCCCGCCCTTCCCTGACCACCTCCAGCACATACACCCCACTCGACTCACCCTGCATGTCCCAGTCAATCACCTGCTCCCCCAGGGCTTCAGCCCACCGCTGCTGATGAAGCCGCTTGCCACGCTGGTCAACCAACCCTACCCACAGAGCCCCACCCCCTGCCCCACGTACTACCCCCCGCAGCCGCTCCTGCTGGATGGGGTTGGGCGCTAGCTCCACCTCTAAAGCCGTTTCCCGATCAGCCACCTCACGGGCCCGGCAGCTGCCATCCACCGTCAGCCGGTAAGGACCATACACCTGCACACGCCCTGAGCGCTCGGTCACTTTGAGATAGAAGTCGCCCTGGGTGTTGCTCTGGGCGTTGATCAAGCTCAGACTGCTGGTGGCCGTACCCCGGAAGAGCTGGGGTGTCTCCATGAGCTTAGGGCTGCTCAGGCTGTTCTTGTACCACTCGTACTTGACCACATCACCGGCCACCAGGACGTTGATGACGGTTGCTCCCCCCCGGCAGACGGTGGGGTTGTTGCCCCCGGTCACGGTGGTAGAGGCCGTGGCCGAACAGCCGTTATCCTGTCGGGTGACGCTCACCGAGTAGACGCCTGCGGTGGTGACCTGCGCCTTGTTGGGGCTGCCTTGTTGGATGGCTCCCTGGCTAAAGCTGTAGTTGTAAGTGCCACCAGGCGTAGGGTTGGCTGTCAGGGTCACGCTGGTGTTGGTAAACGACAAAGGACCGGTGTTATTAAGTGTTAAAGTGGGGCTATCCAGGTTGATGCCTACCTCGGTGGTGGCCATCGTTGAACAGCCGTTAGTCCCCGTCACCGTGACGGTATAGGTTCCCCCATTGCTCACCGTAGCTTGAGCGCTTCCATCCTGAGTAATGGGATTGGCTCCCCTGAAGCTGTAGCTCAGCGGGCCAGTGGTGGTGCTGGCCACTTTGAGTTGAACCGAGGTCTTAGCACAACTCAAGGGGCCGTTGTTGGTCAGGGTTACTACTGGGTTGTCATTAACGGTTAGGGTGAAGGCGGTGGAAGTGAGGCTACTTACTGAGTTGCTGACAACCACCCGATACATTCCTGCATCATCAGCCTGCACGTTGGTCAGGCTGAGCGTATTGGTGGTTTGCCCGGTTACTGGCTGGCTGCCTTTATACCACTGATACGTCTGAACGTTACCTGTTGTAGAGACAGCAGCGGTGACTGTCCCGCCCGGGCAGACGGCAGACTGGGTAGGTGGCTGGGTGATGGCGATCCTGTTTATACATATATTTTGCACCTCCTCCGGCGAGGAACAACCAGCAGCATTTCCGTAGATAAAAATTGATTCGGGTGAATTAGCCAGGTATTGGCAGATTGGGTCAATGGCACATTCACTGAGCTGGGCGTTGTCTAAAATGAAAACTTGGGTGTCTATTTGAGTTAATCCCCTAAGGCTGTTGAGGCTCATCAGGCTGGGGTTATTATTAATGAATAGCCTACTCACTCGGGTCAGCTTGCTCAACCCACTCAAATTAGTCAGGTGAGCATTATACAAGATTCGCAGTTCGCCACCTAGTTGAGTTAATGTGTTCAGGTCGAAGAGACTCGTTAGAGCAGCATTACTTTCAATATATAACCTACCACTCACACGAGTTAGCTGACTCAACCCACTCAGGTTAATCAGGTGGTCATTGTTGACCACCTGGAGTTCGCCACCTATTTGGGTTAATGCGCCTAAACCAGTTAGGCTAGTTAGGGTAAGATTGCGCTGAATATATACACTACCTCCTATGCTAGTTAGATTATTCAAGCCTATCAGGTTGGCCAGTTGAGCATTGTTAACGATCTGAAGTTCGCCGTTTAACTGAGTCACTGCGCTCAGGCTGTTCAGGTTTGTCAGAACAGGATTGCTGGTAATGATTAAACTGTTGCCTATGCTGGTCAGACTATTCAACCCAGTCAGGTTAGCCAGTTGGGTATTCCCACCAAAATCGAGATTCTCAGCTACCTGGGTCAATGCACTCAGGCTGGCGATGCTCGTCAGGATAGGATTGTTAGCAATGCTTAGGCTACCACCCACACTGGTCAGATTATCCAACCCTGTTAGGTTAACCAGTTTGGGGTTGTCATTAATTAGAAGCCCTCCGGCAGTTTGCACTGCAGAGAGCGATTTAAGACTGGTAATATCTGCCCCAGTAATGTTTAAACCTCTTGGAATAACGGTGCAACCGGGTGGAAAAGCATCTACCTGAGCCTGACTCGTTAGATCAATATCGCCACTCCCATTGGGTGGGGGGCACTGTGCCTGAGCCAGCAAAGGCAGGATCGCCAATATCAGAAACAGCCACTTCATAGGCCCCCGTACGAGGTTGGTAATAAAAAGACGTAGAGTAGAAATCATAAAAATGAGTTGGGTTAGCAAGCCGCCAAAACTAGATTTCGGCGGTCGTTGGATACGCACAAAGGTGTGGGTGCAACGCCGTCAAAATCTATCTCAATCGAACCATTTTGAGCGGTATCGAACCATTTTTGCGCTAAACGAGGCTATTGTCGGGTCATACGGCTCAAGTATTGGGGTGTACCATTCTCTACAGCATACTGCCCGGTTCTCACCATCTGCGTAGTAGTACCACGCTAAAGCCACAGGCGGGCTTTGTCACGCATCTGATCATGCGTATATTTGACAGTGATGTCACCCTATTTACTCATGCGTTTCGTTAATCGTGTAGCGGCTAGCTGGCTGTTGCTATTTGGCCTGACGATAGGGCCCAGCGGAGCTCAACTGCTTGTGCCCCAACTGCTACGGCAATTTGAAGAAAAACGAGGGCTGAGTCTGACCGTACTTAATATCACTCAAGATGCCCGGGGGCACCTATGGATGGCCTCAACTAATGGGGTTCTGCGCTTTGACGGCAAACAGTTCCGGGTCTTCCACGATCCCATGTTGAAAGAGGGAG
Organism: Spirosoma knui; assembly: GCF_054780635.1. Lineage (NCBI taxonomy): Bacteria > Pseudomonadati > Bacteroidota > Cytophagia > Cytophagales > Cytophagaceae > Spirosoma > Spirosoma knui. The sequence continues at coordinate 20,938 of NZ_BAAGVY010000003.1, forward strand.
ATTATTACTACTTAGCGGTGCCTTCATCCGATGGACGTATCTGGCTCAAAATGGGGGCGGGCTTTTCGCTTTCCTACGTTGATTCCCGCCAGCAACGTATTGTGCGTGTGCCAGATACTACCCGGCTAGTGCACGACTACCTGGCCAGATACGGGTCGCACTACGTGTTTGCCGACGTTCAGGCCAACCTCTGGATCGGTCTGAACAAACACGGCCTGTTAAAAGTCAACCCTCAAACGCTCGCCGTTGAACACATCGTTGATCAGGGATTGGACATCCGCAGCATTACTCAAGATCGCCAGGGTGTTGTTTATTTTGCCACGCCGAACAAAGGCTTGTTTGCCTTCAATCCGCAGACGAAGCAACTGACCAACTACCAACATAACGATCGGGACACTACGTCCCTGAGCAGCAACGCTACCTTTGGTGTGCAGGCTCGGCCTGATGGCAGCATTCTGGTGGGTCAGGGCAACGAAGCCAGCATTTTCTGGCCTGCCACCGGGCGGTTTCAACGCTTAGGACTGAATACCCAGCGAACCACGGATCCTCTTTCGTCGCCATACATTTATGAGTTTAAACTCGATGCCCAGGGCAACGCTTACTTCACTACGGGAGAGATTCTGTTCTGTTACACAGCGCAGGGAGTCCTTCGGCGGCTTGGCATCAGTTCACCCACTCACTACGTCGGAGGGCTATATGTGAGTCCAGCCAACAGACTGTGGGTAAGCCTGACCAAAGAACTCTACGAGTACAACCTGAATCAGGCTCCTGTGTTCCCGTCTCTGCTCTTTCAGAAAATAACCGTTAATGGTACGGAATTGCGCGATAACACGAGTGCCACCCAAAGCCTGGTCTATGACTCCCAGGGGCACCCTACCCTGACGGTCCGCGAAAATGACCCGTTTACCATGCAGTTCACCCTGCTGGCCAAGCAGGTGCAGGGAACGCTGCGCTGGCGGCTCAATGGGTATAATCAGGAGTGGATTTCGTCGCAGGACATCCAGGGAGAGGCTGCTTATCAGCTACCCGCAGGTACCTATACATTTATCGTCAATCGGGGTTATAAGGCAGGTGGTTGGGAACCGACCGTGTCGACACTAACGATTGTCGTGGTAGCACCCTTCTGGAAGACACCCGTATTTATGACCTTAGTCGCGCTGGTCGTGGTAGGACTAGGTTTCTATTTCATTCGCACGTATATCCGGCGACGGCAACTGGCCGGGCAGCTAGCCCGCGAGCAGCAGGAAGCGGCCAGCCTACGACAGCTTGATGAACTCAAAACCCGGTTCTTCAGTAACATCACCCACGAGTTTCGTACGCCTTTAACCATCATTCTCAATGCCACCGAGCAGTTAGCGGCCAGAACCTCCGCCCCCAATGAACTGCCCGAAGTCGGCACCATTCAACGCCAAGCCCATCAGTTACTGCGGCTCATTACCGAAACGCTCGATATTGCCCGACTGGACGCGGGCAGGCTGGAATCCCACCCTCAGATGGGTAATCCAATCTGGTTTATTGGGCAAGTGGTTGCTCAATTTGCCGGACTGGCTGCGCAACGGGGCGTCGATCTCACCTACAATAGTCACCCACTGCCCGCACCGGCCGACCCACTCAGCGGCCAATCGCCCGACGACAATTTGTTTAATTTCGACGGTGACAAGTGGGAAAAGATTACTTACAACCTGTTGGCCAATGCCCTCAAATTTACGCCTACCGGGGGCCATGTGCAGGTCACGGGCCAGATTACAGCAGACAACCACTTTGTAGTAACGGTCACCGACACAGGAATCGGTATTCCTAAAGATCAGTTAGAACGCATCTTTGAGCGATTTTATCAGGTGGATGCCCGCTCGACACGGGCGTATGCAGGCACTGGTATTGGCCTGGCGCTGGTTCAAGAGTTGACCACATGGTTGGGCGGACGGATAACGGTAGAGAGTCAACCCAATCAAGGTAGTACGTTCACGGTCGACTTACCGCTGAGCGTAGCGAATGCAGACCAAACTACCCTGCCTATAGCCGCCGTGGATTCGGCCGCCGTGACTTCAGCGACCGTTGATTCAGTGGTAACGTCTAAACCGCTGGTACTGGTGGTCGAAGACAACGACGATCTACGAAAACAGGTGGCTGATTACCTGTCAGGAGCTTACCAGGTGCTGTTAGCGGAGAACGGTCGGCTGGGCTGGAAACAGGCCCTGGCCCAAGTGCCCGATCTGATTGTGAGCGACGTAATGATGCCTGAACTGGACGGCTACGAGCTGTTGGAGCGGCTAAAGAATGACGAGCGTACCAGCCACATTCCGGTTATTTTACTTACAGCCCGCTCGGCCTCCGAGAGTCGGATACAGGGCCTCCAAACTGGGGCGAATGATTATCTGGTTAAGCCCTTCAGCCTGGCCGAACTGGTACTACGAATTGGCAACGGGCTGCGCACCCGCCAGAACTGGCAAAAACGGTTCATGGCCCTATCGACATCTGCCCCAGTTGCCGCATACGTAGAACCGGTAATAGATCGGGAAGGGGCTTTTCTTAATCGACTGCGTCAGATGATTCTGGCGCAGCTCGACAGCGACGCCCTGGATGTGGACTGGCTAGCGAAGCAGGCGGGGATGAGCCGGACACAACTCAATCGTAAACTCTCAGTCCTGACTGGCCTAAGCCCTAACCGGTTCATGCAGCGAGTTCGGCTCGAGCGGGCGGCTGAACTCTTACAAACGGGAGAGATGAACATTGCCCAGGTAACGCTCCAGGTGGGTTACAGTTCGCAGTCACATTTTGCCAAAGTATTTCAGGAATATTTCGGATACGCTCCGACAAAGTTGAAAAGAAAAGTCTAAAGCACTTGTTTAACACCTTTGCACAAGCCAGGTCCGCTTCGTTTTAAACAGAACTGACCAGTATCTCGACCGGTCAGTTCCATTACGTCTATTCTTTTTCTTTAGCGATTACGGCGTCTGTAGGCTTCGTTACGTCAACAATTTTGATTGCCTTCCCCGATTTTCGTTCTTCGATCTGTTCGAGCAGCTTTAAGCCCATTAGTCCGTTCATAGAGCCATCCGTTCCATTCCCGGCTCCGTTGATGACAATATCCGGAATGACCCGAATATGCCCCTTGCCAATTTCTTCGGTGATTTTGAAACGGGTAAAATTCTCTTCGCCCATGGCCTTCACCTGTCGCTCGTACGCTTCGGCAGTTGAGCGACCGATCGCCAGAATCTTCTCAGCCTCAGCAGAACCCGTTTTGGCGATACGTTCGGCTTCGGCATCAGCGGTTAGCTTAGTTGCTTCTGCGTCAGCGGCCGCCTGCCGACGACGAGCCTCGGCATTAGCCTCAGCACGGATCTTAGTCGCTTCCGATTCGGCCCCCACCTGTAGTTTCAAGCTGCGGGCCTCCCCTTCCGACTTCTTAACCGCAGCATCGGCGGTACGCTGGGCAATTTCTACACTTTGCTGCGCTTTTACCACCTCGCGCTGAATGTCGGCCAGGGCGGTTTCGCGTTCCATTCCCTGCCGCTTTTCCTGCGCCATCCGCTGCGTCTCGTAGGTCTTTTCTTCTTCCTGCGCAATCTTCCGATCGGTCAGGGTTTTCATTAAGCTATCAGGCGGCACAATGTCGCCGATGAGCGTATCCACCGCGTTTACGTTGTAAACTTCCAGTACCTGACGAATGTGCTCACGAGCGGCCTCCTGGCGTTCTTTCCGGGTGCTCAGGAATGCAATCACGTCAGAATCCTGCGCCGAGTTCCGGAAGTAGTTGCCAATTGTGGGCTCAAGCACCTGCGACACCAGGTTATTCATACTGCCGAAACGAGCAATCACTTTAGGCGCTTCAACCGCCGGAATGTGGATAATCTGCGCTACGTCGAGATTGAACGGGAACCCGTCTTTCGAACGTACCGTAATCGTCGACAGGTTCCGGTCGAGGGCGTGGGCTTCGGTTCGTGCGTTAGCCCAGTTCAGCACCAGATTGGTGGTTGGCACCCCTTCTACCTTCATCGTATACGTATTGATCGGATATTTACCGGGGCCCAGCGGCTCCATCCAAACCCCGCGGAAGCCGCGCTGAACAATGTTGCCGTGCTTGAACGACTCGCCCGTTACGTCGATGCCATCTTCACCGATATACGAAATGACCACGCCAACATGCCCAATGGGAACTTCAGTCATCGGAATCTCTTCAATCTGAACCGCCCAGGGATTAATGTAATATGAGCCGGCCAGCACTACCTGCGGCTGCAAGCCCCGATTCCCTCCGTTTTGAAGAAAGAAGTCGACGTTTTGAAAGTTATTATGCCCTTCTACATTCTTACCAGCAATTTGTCCTGGCTGCAAAGGTGCACCATCGAGGGTGGTAATGATGCCGACCATATTCTCCCGAATAACGGTCATGTCGGCAATGGTTATGGTAAACGCATACGTATTAATTCGGTAGGTACCCGGCGTCAGTATGCTGGTTTGGCGACCCTTTTGCCCTCCACTATTCAGAAACCGCTCAGTATCCTGAAAATTATCGGAATCAACCCGCCGGGCCAGAATGTTACCCGTCGGCAGTTCCGCCCCGTCATTGGAGAGCACCAGCCCAATTTTTCCTTCGGGAATTACGGTAAACGGCTGCATAGTGATGCCGTACTGCCAGGGCCACATCCACCAGTATAGTCCAGGAGCCAACGTTTGGGCCTGATAACCAGCCTCACCTTTCGTGGCAATAATTCGCCCATCGGGCAGGCCGCGATCTGTACCGACCAGTACGTATTTTTTGGTCACCAGACCGATTCGGTCTTCGGGAACAATAACCATCCCGAACAAAAAGCGAAGCACCCATTTATAGAGCACAACGCCCAGAATGAGCATGACTACCCACGCCCAGGTTGACAATACGGGTAAAAAATCCATGAGAAGAAAGGTGTAATTGGTTGAAATGATCGAAAAGTACGCGGAAATACAGCGCAGCATTCAAGCGGCTTAGTAAGCGGAAGGAGAAAATTGACGGCCTACATCGGAAGAATAAATACGTCGAATGGACGTATCAAAAGTAGAGAGGACGAGTAAACCAGTATACTAAAACTGGACGATTGGTTGCCCGCTGGCCGGATCGGATTTGGTAATTGATGGATGGAAATTATTGAACATATGCTTAAACAAAATAACCGCTGGATAGTGATGCTACGATCCGGCGGTTTGAGTTAGATACCTTTATTTTAATTACCAGTCACCAAGATTTTAGCCCCTCTGCTTACGTACCGAAGGGTGCCATTTTGCTTAATCTGTTTCGCCTGCGCGGAGTTCGTGGAAATAGTGACCACATGACCCTGACTAATTGTAACAACATCTTGAACCGTTGGCTCACGGCCGCACAACCAGGTGGCTGGATTTGACCAGTCTCCGGACTGAACCGAAACACAGGGCGCCGGCGGAGCACTGTCTAGCTTGACGACCCAAAAATCGTTAAGACCATGATTGCCGATCACATCGCCATCCGTGGACGCAGTAACACCGGCTAGTACGCAGTTCCCATTGGCCGTCACCAACACCGCAGACGCCTGGTCTCCTTTCGAGCCGCCTAAAGATTTCTGCCAGATCAAGTTTCCAGCCCCATCCAGCTTGACGGCCCAAGCGTCAAAACCGTTTATTGTGCCTGCCAAGGGATCAGAACTGATTGCACCTGCAAATACGTATTCCCCATAGGCCGTAATTGTTACCGCACTCAAATGATCACTATATAGGCCGCCTAAAACCTTTTGCCAAATGATGCTACCTGCACTATTTAGCTTAACTGCCCAAGCGTCCGGAAAACTAAACGATGCGTGATTATTTTCTTCGCTTACATCTCCATCTCTGGAGTACGTCTGTCCGGCTAATACATATCCGCCATCGGTAGTGGCAATAACCTGACTAACAAGGTCAGCGTCCTTTCCTCCCAACGCTTTCTGCCAGATAAGGTTGCCCGACTCATCTAGCTTGACTAACCAATAGTCAGCGTAATACCAGGAGTCAGTGGGATCTTTATGGAAGCCCGTTATGTCTCCATCATTAAAATAGACTTGTCCGCCTACTAAATATCCTCCGTCAGCGGAAGCGGTTATGGTAGTAGCGAAGTCATCGTGGGACCCGCCAAAGGTTTTCTGCCAAAGTTTGTTGCCATTGCCATCCAGCCTAACCACCCAATAGTCAGTAAATCCACGATTAACGGTTACGTCTCCGTTATTCGATCCGGCAGTACCCGCCAATACGTAGTCCCCATCCGAAGTCGCGATCACCGCATTTGCATAATCATCCCTCGATCCGCCCAAGGCTTTCTGCCAGATCATATTGCCATTGCCGTCAAGTTTAACGACCCAGAAATCAGCGCCACCGTGGTTACCCGTTACGTCCCCATCATTCGACTCGGTTCTGCCCGCGACCACATACCCTCCGTCCAAGGTTGTGGTCACGGCATAGGCAATGTCATTCTTCGATCCACCGAAGGTTTTTTGCCAGACTCGGTTACCGTTCACATCCAGTTTAACGACCCAGAAATCAGCGTTACCGTGGTTGCCTGTCACATCGCCATCATTCGACTCTGTACCGCCCACTATTACGTAGCCCCCGTCCGGGGCAGCGACCATACCACGAGCCTGATCGTTATTTGACCCGCCCAGGGTTTTCTTCCAGTTGACTGCGGGAGCAACCTGAGCAACTGCCAACTGACTAAAGACCAGCAAAATGATCGATAAGCTTATTCGTCGCGAAAGGAAATGAAAAAGGCGAAGTGATGGGCGGGAACTGGAAGCAAAAGCGGAATACGTAAAATTCGGCATAAACAATAATGTAGGCTCAAGGGCAATGCAGACTCAAACAAGGCAATTTATTGATCTTTACGCAACTCAGTTGCCAAAAGCTGTTGCTAAATACACTCCGGCTTAATTTGCAGGATTGCTACCTCACTGGATGGAGATTTACAATTCGGAGGCCAGATTGAAGAAGAAGCCGGTCTTACCCTGGGCGTTGATGGTGCCGCTGAAGCGAAAAACCAGATTATAAAACGTTACGACATCGAGACTCAGGCCCGTACCAGCTAGCAATCGATTGGCCAGTTGGCTCTGATATTGTTCGGCCACGGTGCTCCTGACGTAGCCAGCATCGCCGAAAATCGTTACGTAGGCGGCAATCGGCAGGGTATTGAACTGGCGTATATGAAGCCAGTTGAGTTCTTTTCGCACGTTGAATAACTGATAACGCAGGCTGTTTCGCCAGATGGCCGTTCGCTGCCCATCCACTACGTACAACTCGTAGCCGCGCACCATATCGGACGAGCTTCCCAGGCCGCGCAGATTAAAATAGGGCTGTCGATTTGGCCAGGTCGTGCGGCCACGCAGGCTGCCAGCCGCGTAGAAATTCTTGCCAAGCGCCCAGTACCGGGTAATGGAGGCCGCCATATCGAGGAAGTGAAAATTGTCGTTCGGTAGCAGTCCCATTACGCCAATCCCGCCCGTTATCAATGTGCCCTGCAAGGGATAGACAACGTTGTCACGACGATCGTACCGGTAGGCGTAACCCAGCGAGAGGTAACGCTGGCGAGTCTGGTCATCCAAAAAATAGTCCGGATTGAGCTGTACAACCGTATCGGCAATTGTATTTCGATTGTAACGGGCTTCGACAACGTGGTAGTGGTACAGGCCGTGTCGATTCGTTAAGGTTACCCCCGCGTACAGCCGTTCACGTAACGTTTCTTCAGATTTTACATAAACCCACTTATCGGCATTGGTCCGATATGGGATTTCGTTGTTAGTTAGATATCCCATCTCGACCCGAAAGCCAATCTTTTGAGCCCGATCTATGTACGGTTTGCTGTAGGACAAAACCGTTTTTTGCAGAAATCCCCGTATCACCTCAATCTGTAGCCGGTCATTGGTACCCGTTACGTTCCGATAGCTCAGACGTCCCCCATAGATAGTTCGGCGGAAATCGTGCCCTCGGTCATACCACCATTCATTGAAATTTCGGTCGGCCAGATCAAAAACGGGATAGGCAATAACGTACCACCGTTCTTTCATGGTTACCGTCAGGTCTAATCGTGGCATCTGCGTCGTATCGGCAGGCACGGTTAGCTGCGTAGCGACGTCGACGGTGACGAACAGATTCGTGTTGTTGATATTACGCTGATCCCAGGAAATCCGCCCGGGCAGATCGGCCAGCCGGATGGTATCCCCCGTGTGTAAGGTCATCTCCCGCAGAATAATCCGGTCGCGCGTTCGGTAGTTTCCCTGCAGCGTTACCGACTGAACAAGGACCGACCGGGTCGAGTCGATGGCTGCATCGGCCCATCTCGTTAGAGAAGACAATAAAAATGCCGTCAGCAGGAAAACGACTGGCGGCCAGTTCTTTGGAATCATTCTCAAATTTACACCTTTTCCAAAAAAATAAGCCAACAATTTCTATATATGCTTCAAATCGGTACGTATTATTGTTGTCCTGTTTAATATCGCCCCGAAGCCTATTCAAACGTATATAGTGTATGCAAACCGAAAAAATACAGACACCGACGAAGGTGTTTAGACCAAAGCTCAGTTTCTGGCAAATCTGGAACATGAGCTTCGGTTTTTTTGGCATTCAATATGGCTTCGGTCTCCAGCAGGCGAACATGAGTCCGATTTTTCGGTATCTCAACGCCAACGAGTCCGAAATTCCTGCCTTGTGGCTGGCCGGTCCCGTAACGGGCCTGCTTATCCAGCCCATTATCGGAGCTCTGAGCGATCGAACCTGGTCACCGCGCTGGGGCCGCCGAAAGCCTTTTTTCCTGATTGGAGCGATTATTACCAGCATTGCGCTCATACTGATGCCCAACTCATCGAGTTTATGGATGGCGGCCAGCCTGATGTGGATTCTGGATTCGGGTCTTAACGTATCGATGGAGCCGTTCCGGGCATTCATCGGCGATAAACTAAATACGGAGCAGCGCACGATTGGGTTTGCCATGCAAAGCTTTTTCGTAGGATTTGGACAAACACTGGCCAATTTGATGCCGCGCATCCTGCCGTTCTTCGGCCTGACTATGGTGGCTACCGGAGCCAATGCCATTCCAGACATTACGCGCTGGTCGTTTTACATTGGGGCCGTAGCCATTGTGGCGGCTGTTCTGTGGACCATGTATACCACCGACGAGTATCCGCCGGAGGACATGGCTGCGTTTGAACGCGAAAAGCGCGAAGGCAGTGGCGTGTTCAAAGCCTTTGGCGAAGTCGTTCATGCCCTGCGTGATATGCCCGCAACGATGAAGCAGCTATGGTGGGTGAAGTTCTTTACCTGGTACGGCCTACCGCTGATGTGGCAATACCTGTCGCTGGCCATTTCGCGTCACGCTTTTAACGCACCCACCGCTCAATCACCAGGTTTTGAACGAGGCATTGAGGTAGGGAACGATTGCTTTGCATTGTTCAACGTCGGCTGCTTCGGCATCTCGTTCTTTTTGCCCGCCATCGCGAAACGATTGGGCCGTCGGGGTACGCATGCACTGTTCCTAACGTTAGGTGGATTAGGGTTTATGTCTATGCTGCTTGGCGAGGATAAAAGCTATTTCCTGATTGGTATGACCATGGTGGGCTTAGCCTGGGGCTCGATTCTATCTATGCCTTACGTAATGCTTTCGACTTCTGTTCCGGCCGAACGAATGGGCGTGTACATGGGCTTATTCAATGGTTTCATTGTAGTGCCACAAATTGTGAACATGGTAACGGTCCCATTTTTGTACGATAGCCTGTTGGGCAGCGACCCCCGCAACGCGCTTGTATTATGCGGTGTTTGTTTGCTGTTAGCAGCAGGAGCTTGTTTTCTGGTGAAAGAAACGCCACAAAGCGAAGCCGCAGCCTTACCGATTGAACCCGGTGGAAACTAATTTCTGAACAGTTCTTTACATTTGTCATGCCTCAGCTTTTGGGTTGGGTTCGACCAATAGCGCTGAGGTATGCCTGTTTAGACTCAGATGACCACAACTACCCGTCCATTCGCCGTATTATCTGTTGGCGAGTTGTTAGCCGATTTCATAAGTCATTACGTTTCCACTAGCCTGCTCGATGCCCAGGATTTTCGCCGGTATCAGGGCGGTAGCCCGGCAAATATGGCGGCTAACATGGCTCGCCTGGGTAACTCAGCCGCATTAGTTGCCTGCGTAGGAAACGACAACATTGGCCGGTATCTGCTTCGGCAGGTAACCGAAGCGGGGGTAAATACAGAGTACGTACTTGCTGACCCACTGGAGCCAACCAGTATTGTTCTTGTGTCCCGCACGGCTGGTACGCCCGATTTTGTGGCCTACCGCCACGCAGATGCGCAATTACGCGTCGAGCAGTTGCCCGATACATTACTGCAGCAGGCACACATTTTTCATACAACCTGCTTTGCGCTAAGCCGCCAGCCCGCCCAGAACGTAATTGTAGATGCCGCCCATCGTGCCCGACTAGCGGGCTGTCAGGTGAGCATTGATGCGAATTACGCCCCGACCATCTGGCCTGACCGCGAACGGGCCTGGGAGGTGTTAAAAGATTATTGCTCAGCGGGTGCTCTAGTCAAAGTAAGCGAAGACGATACAGAACGGCTGTACGGCGAAGCGCAGTCACCCGAACGGGTTTTCAGCGATTTTCACCAGATGGGAGCGTTGCTGGTATGCCTGACACTAGGCCCCAACGGCAGCATTGTGTCGTACGAACACGGCACAAAACAAGCCCGAATACCGGGCCGGAAAATCGATGTAGTTGATGTTACCGGGGCTGGTGATGCGTACTGGGCCGGGTTTCTTACCGCCCACCTCGACGGCTATGCACCGGCTAACTGCGCTAGTGCCGGAGCGGCAATGGCAAAAATGAAATTAGGCCGGCAAGGGCCATTGCCCGATTCTGTCAACCGAAAAGCGATTTACGATACGTTTCAATAAAAAGACAGGCCCCGCAGTTAGTACGGGGCCTGTCTTTTAACCAGGATTATCTACGCGAAGGGTCAGTTACTTTAAGGCAGCCAGCTTAGGCAGGTCTATATCTTCCACGGTTGCTTTGAGCTTGTCCATACTCACGCCATGTCCTTTAGCAGAAACTATATAACGCTTATTAACAAGTACGGCAATCTCACCGTCTTTGCTGCTATTATCGTATTTCTCGTACGATTTATGATCGCCTAACTTGTCGGTTTTCTCGTAGCCGTCAGCGGTTTCTTTATCGATTTCGATTGCTGACCAGGCTGCGAGGCCCATCATCATGGCCGTTCCGCCACCGTCTACAATCGAAATTTCAACGGTTTCGGTATCGTCGGCATTAGCGTACTTTCCCGTAGCGGTCGATATAACAAAACCGGCTGCCCCGTTCTTTTCTCCCGTAGCTTCCTTACGGGCTAATCCATCGGCTTCGGCGGGCAGCAACTCCTTCAACGATCGAAAATCAACGGCTTCAACCGGCCCGTTTTTCTGAAGTTCTTCCGCCTGATTCGCCATTTCTTTCATGGCGCTCAGCGCTCCTAAGGTCGATACAGATTCCTGATCCTTTTGCTCGTCTTCCTTGCTGCCCGAACAGCCGGATAATAACGTAACAGCGAGCAGAGTGCCCGACAGTAAATAAGAATGTATACGCATTGTAATAAGGGTTTGTAGGACTGACGCGAAAATGGATCGTAAAATACCGCTTTCGTTCATACGCCCTTCAAACTATTGAGTAAGCGTTCACCTTTGTATATGCGTAAACCCTTGTGGGTTTTACCGGGCTATTCGAGGATTACTATCTACCGAGAAATTGGAACAGGACCCGTCTAAACTGTTCCTGTCCGCGTTGGAGCCGAGTTCGTATTAAGCGGTATTTTATGTTGGTTCCGATAGCTGCGAATCAGGAAGTAAACGCCCAGCAATACAGCTGGGATACTTAAAATCTGGCCAACATTCAACGGCAGACTGTCTTCGAAGGGAACCTGGTTTTCTTTCAGGTATTCATAGAAAAACCGCAACCCGAACACCCAAATCAGGAATATACCCAGCATACTGCCCCGTGGCGTACGCTCCTTGTAGCGACTCCAAAACCAGAGCAGGATAAAAAACAGAACCAGACACGACAGCGATTCATACAACTGAGCCGGGTGGCGGGGTATTTTTTCGTACTCCGAGTTATTCAGAAAAATAAACGCCCAGGGTACGTCCGTCGGACGACCCACGATCTCGGAGTTCATCAGATTGCCAAACCGGATGCAGGCTCCAGCCAGCGCCACTGTAATCACAATACGGTCGGTTACCCACAAAAAGGTTTGCCCTGTCTCCAGACTTGACTTTCGGCGCGAATACAGCCACAAGCCTGTCAGAATGCCGATGGTCGCTCCATGACTGGCTAAGCCTCTGTAGGGCGGCAGAATCACTTCGAGTGGATTTTTGAAGAGTACTTCGGGTTCGTAAAAGAGAAAGTGCCCGAACCGCGCCCCGATGATCGTGGCCACGACCATGTAGATCAGCAACGAGTCTGTATCGGTAACTGGCTTGTCTTCTTGTTTAAAGACATAGGTCATAATCTGCATCCCGATCAGAAACCCTAAAGCAAACAGGAGCCCATACCAACGAACCGAGAATGAGCCAATGTGAAATATTTCGGGATCAACATCCCAAATTACGTACTGCAGCATAACAAGATCAGTGTCAAAACCGCCCGGTCACCAGCGACGGCGGGCAAAGATAAGGATTCGGGAAAGTTTTTGGGTGTTTTCGTGTTGAGCGGTATATGATAAAGTCGTTACTGATTGGCCTGGTAAAAATCTATCAGGCCGTGGTGTCGCCGTATTTCCCGAATGCCTGCCGCTATACACCCACCTGTTCGCAGTATATGGTGGAGGCCATTCAAAAACACGGCCCCGTGCGCGGTGGCTGGCTGGGCCTGAAACGCATAAGCCGATGTCATCCGTGGGGTGGTCACGGCTACGATCCTGTGCCTTAAAAACCCTGTTTACCAGTCAGCTTATCCGTTCGGCCTCTCCAGATCCTGACAACTTGACCCATTTGTCAGTTACGCCCGATTTTTGACAGGCCGATTCACGAACTGACTTGCCTTATTCAACCGATTTACTGACAGATTATGATTGGAATTACTGCCGATAACAAGTTAAAACGCCTGATCATTGTGGGCGACCGGGTATTGATCAAACCGAAAGATCCGACGGATCGTACAGCCAGTGGCCTGTATTTGCCCCCTACCGTACAGGAAAAAGAACAAGTCCAGTCGGGATATGTTATAAAGGTAGGCCCCGGATATCCGATCCCGGCACCGACCGAAGATGAGCCCTGGAAAGAAACCGAAGAGAAAGTGAAATACATGCCGCTTCAGGCGCAGGAAGGCGATGTGGCGCTGTACTTACAACGTAACGCTATCGAATTGCAGTACGAAGGCGAGCAGTACGTCATTGTGCCACAGGCGTCGATACTGATGCTGGAGCGCTCTGAAGATCTGGTGTAGAAAGCCGGATAGGTTGACCGTTTTACATCGAACCCATACTCAAATTGCGACGTCTGCGTCGCGTTACGTTAAACACTATGCGAAGCCGTTGGTTGATGAGTTTAACAGCATTATTAATCATGCTAACTCTTGGTATGGAAAGCGTAGCAAATCAAAAGAAATCGCTCAGAGCCATTCTGGACGAAAAGAAAGACCACCGGCGCGTATTGTTGCTCTATGGCCGCGATGACGCTCAACACTACATTATTGATCAGCAGGAAGCACTGAACGAAGAACGGGATGGGCTGGCCGATCGCGAACTCGATGTCATTGTCCTGGTTGCGTCGCTGCTGCCTGAGCCAGACCGCCAGTTCCTGATGCACGATTATAAACTCAACCCAGCCGACGACTTCGTAGGGTGGCTGATTGGCAAAGACGGGGGTATCAAACAAACCTACAAAAAGCCAGTCGACACGGCCGAATTATTCCGCCTAATCGACAGTATGCCGATGCGGAAGCAGGAAACAAAACATGAGTAAACCCCTGTTCCAGCTTAGCGATTTGATAATTACGTTTAGCAGTTATCAAACCGCTAAGCTGTACTGTTACTGACCTTCGTTGAATTTAGCAGCCTCTGTAATGCCAGGCCACGTGTCGGTACGAAACGGAACGGCCGGGAAGCCCTCCTGATTAAATAAGTTTACATCGCTGTTGTCGTCGGCCCAGCCATAACGGACCGCTACCGGGGCTGTCACTGAATCGCTATGCACCACCACCGTATTCCCCTGCACATCGGCCTTGGCGTAGTAAAACTTTTTGTCGGCACCCGCAACTTCAAAGCCTTTCAAATACCCGTATTTATCCTTCACCCGTAGCCCAGCCCCAAGATTCTGAAAGCTGACAATGGCCCGGTTACCATCAACTGTTACGTTGTTCAGCATCGGCCAGGCACTCACGCCCGTTTTCTGGTAAGCCACCCGCATAGCCTCGGCCGCTAACCGTTTGCCCACGTCGTGCTTGTTTTTCGGGTGAATGTCGTCCGGCTCGCCGATATCGGACGTAACGGCCATGCCAGTTTTCGGAAGCTTAAGCGTCATCGTCTGCGCTTCGCGTAATTCAGCCCAGGTGCTTCCGCGTCGGCTGTCGCCGTTGGCAGCGTTAAAACTGGCCAGTTGTACGTAGAGGAACGGAAACTCCTCACCCCAGTGTTGTCGCCAATCCTGAATCATTAAGGGAAACGCCTGACGGTACTGATAGGCCCGACCAGCGTTTGACTCGCCCTGGTACCAGATAACTCCCGCTATGCCGTAAGGGACCAGCGGATGAAGCATCGCATTGAACAGCTGTGTAGCAAACGCATTCGGACCGGGGTTAAACGAGGAGGGCGCAACATGAGCGACACGATACTGCCAATCACCGGCCAACGGTACGTCAGTACTACCAATGGCCAGGCGCATTTTTCCGGGGTCTCCCATCAACCCTCCGGCTCCGCCATTATCGGCAACCTGAACGGCAATGACATTACGTCCCGGCTTAAGTAAGCCAGTAGGTATTGCATAGGCACGCGCATCGAGCCCTTTTGTGCTGCCCACGAACTGACCATTCACATACGTTGAATCATCATCGTCAATTGACCCGAAGTGCAGGGTTGCTTTCGCGGTCAGATCGCTACGTTCCGGAATGATTATTTCCCGCCGATACCACACTACGCCGTCCAGGGTTGGCAGTCCCTTCCATTCCCAGTCGCCCGGCACCGACATAACTTTCCAGGATGTTACGTCAGTCGTTGGGTTGGCCCACGCTTGTTTGTCTGCAGGGGTTGGCAAGCCGCCCTGCTGGCGTTGCAGTAGCGCGTTGATGCGTTCTTTTCCACGCTGCACCACTTCTTCATACGTACCCGGCAGTTTATCGACCACGGCCTTCAAATCAGTATTTTGGCTCAAGGCCTTGCGACTTGTCCAGGTTTCGGAATGCGTTCCGCCCCACGACGTATTAATTAAGCCAATCGGCACGTTGAGTTCCTGCTGTAGTTGTTTAGCGAAAAAATAGCCAACCGCCGTATAGCCAGACGCGGTAGCCGGGCTGCAGACCGTCCACTCGCCGTCGATATCATCTTTAGGCGTTAGGCTCATCGCTTTTTTAACGGCCAACTGCCGGATCTGCGGGAAGTTAGCCGCCTTGATTTCGTTCGACCCGTTTGCTGCGGCACTCAACGGCCACTCCATATTCGATTGGCCGGAACAAACCCATACTTCGCCCAGCAGCACGTCATCTACCGAAATGCTGTTCTTCCTGCCTTTTACAACAAGCTGATAAGGCCCTCCGGCCTCCATTGGGTCGAGCGTAAGCCGCCAGGTTCCATCTGCACCGGCTTTGCTGGTTTTAACCTGATTGTTCAAGGTAACCGTTACTTTTTCGCCTGCGTCGGCCCATCCCCAGACCGGCAGAGGTTTACGGCGCTGCAACACCATGTGCGACCCAAATACCTTCGGCAAACGCACCTCGGCCAATGCACTCTGCGCGCTTAGTACAGACAATAAGAAAAGCGGCCATTTAAAACTTTTCATGGGTTACAGGATTTACTAGATATGTGTATTCAAGCAAAGTCAAGATTCGGTTTGGTTAGCAAACGGCATCCTTGACAACGGTAGCTGATCCGGCTTGGCTTATGGCTGCTAAAATACGGTTATCTCTTTAATTCGCCGATCTGACTGTGCTACCCGAGCGTATACTGATTACAGGAGCCAGCGGTACTGTTGGCCGGGAAACGATACGGGAACTGATCCGGCACTCGAACCAGCGGTCATTTGAAGTAGTGGCCGCCATTCGTACGCCGACTGACGAAAAACAATCTTCCGCTCCCCAACCCGATAGCTTTGTCTACTTAGATTTTACGGATACAAGCACCTTTGCTCCGGCCTTACAGGGCGTTGACCGGGTACTACTCGTACGTCCACCCCAGTTAGCCGACGTAGACACCATTTTCAAACCGTTTATCGAAGCCTTAAAACAGGCTAGGGTAAGGCAGGTAGTTTTTTTATCGTTACAAGGCGTAGAGAACAACCCCGTTACGCCCCATCATAAAATTGAAAAACTGATTGTCGAAGCCGGTTTGACGTTTACATTCCTGCGGCCCAGCTTCTTCATGCAAAACTTAAGTACCACACACCGCGATGAGATTCGGCTACGTAACGAACTGTTTATTCCGGCGGGCGACGGCCGGACCAGTTTTGTGGATGTGCGGGATATAGGCGCAGTTGCGACTCTGATCTTGCGGAGCCCAATCAGCGAACACGCAAATAAAAGCTACGAGTTAACCGGATCGGAAGCGTTGACATATGGCGAAGTAGCTGCGATTTTGTCGAAGGTACTTGGACGGACAATCGCGTATCGCAACCCATCTATTCTTCAGTTTATCTGGCGCAAATGGCAGCGCGAACG
The DNA here is from genome assembly GCF_054780635.1 of Spirosoma knui. Taxonomy (NCBI): domain Bacteria; kingdom Pseudomonadati; phylum Bacteroidota; class Cytophagia; order Cytophagales; family Cytophagaceae; genus Spirosoma; species Spirosoma knui. Next base: position 37,803 of record NZ_BAAGVY010000003.1, read on the forward strand.
GCTATCGCTGGGTTTCGTGCTGATGATGGTTGCCTTGTATACGGTGTCGAAGCTTGGCAAAGCGGCCCGTTTAACCGACGAAACCGAACGACTATTAGGTCGTCGGCCTACTACGTTTCAGCAGTTTGTCAATGACTACCGGAACGTGTGGAGCCTGTAAACTGTGCTAGCGAATTCGCGGCTTGCCCTGTACGTCGAGTACCTTGGTTAAGTTACGACGCATGGCGTAGGTATAGCGTAGGGTGAAACCGTAACTCATGCCGGTGCCCGTTCCCTGCAACTGCGCCCGCTGCATCAGCGTCTGGTTCACTGAATACGCAACATCAGTAGTTATTGAATTACCCAGTCCCCAATACTTACGGGCCGACAAACCCAGATCAACCTTGTTGCTTAACCGGATGTTGTATTCAGCGCCAACTTCGGCCAGCACCGACATCCGTGAATTTGTTTGCGTCTGGCTGTTCAGCCGTAGCGTGTCCGGCGTTTCCTGGCGACCGTGGTAATTGTAGCCAACCAGAAGAAACCGGCCTTCCTGCTGACCATTATTTGGGATTAACCACATGCCTCCGCTTACCCAAAAACCAGACCGCAGCCAGGGACCGCTCGTGGATAACAACAGGCGCTTTCCTCTAAGCACAAAGGCATTTCGGTCGTTCGTATAGCGAAAAACCAGCGGAGAATTTCCATTACTGACCGAAACCTGCGTATGAATGGGCGTCCGGGCGTAGCCGCCTTCCACCATCCAGCGTTCGCGATACGCCCAGCCAATAACGACCGATCCGCCGAACTTGGTGACCCGATCACTTTGGATCAACCCATTAAATGAGTTATCTAGCCCCGCTTTGTCGGTCCGCAGGAAACCGTCGAGAGCTACGTACCAGCGATCACGAATGGTAGGCCCTCCGTACCGCGACAACAGCCGATCATATTGCTGGCTACGGTCCGGAAGCCGGTAGTAGTCGGCTACATTCTGCCCACAGGCAGGCAGTGCGACTAGACCGAGCAGGAAATATAGAAAGTAGCGTTTTATCATCGGCTGGTTGGTTTTCGACTACACAAATAACGCTATAAACGTTTGTTTGTTAATTACTTACCCGTCATTTAGTTCTTTACTGGTCAATAAACTCTGTACCTAATTACGAACAAACTCCTGGCGAATAATCTGACTAAGCTAAACAACCTACTCGTAATTTACAACTTATTCATTTACAGTAGCTTATAACAGACAAGCCCGATCTATTAGATCGGGCTTGTCTGTTATTGGATTCAAATTAAAATTAGTTACCAGAACCGCCAGACTGGCCGTGCTTCATCACAGGTACCGAAACGGTCATGTTATCCCAGGCAATAGCGATGCTATTGTTCGAGGGCGTAATAGTCAGCTTTTCGATTGGCGATTTGCTCATCGAAACCGGTACTTTCACCATCGCTACGTCATTGCCTTTGATTTTTTCGTAATCATAGGCTCCCCACTGACCCAGCGTGCTGTTCAGCAGAACGCTCCACTCCTTCTCGCCGGGAATGGAAAATAAGGTATACGTACCAGCTTTCACCATTTTACCGCCGAACATAACGTCGTTTTTGAACGTAACCTCAGTGGCTTCATTCGCTCCGGTCCGCCATACTTTTCCGTACTTTTCCAAGCTGCTCGATCCCTCGGCCCCGAAAATGACCCGGCCTTTCTTAGACGGCTGACCATACATCACTTTGATAGACTTATCGGGGCTTTCGGCCGTAATACGTGGGCTGGCTGGCGCTTTTTTATCTTGTGCCTGGGCCAGCGATACCATCGCAAACAGGAAAACGAACACTGCAACTAGATTTTTCATATTTAAGCTGTTGGTTTGTTAAGTGTATTTTAGGATACGTTGCAAAGTAAACGATAGTTTTTTGAGAACAATATAAAGATTAGCCTGTAAGTTGGTATTTTTACTCTTAAATGGTATGCACGCATACTAACTCTTAATTTAGCATCTCTTCTCCGTATGGCAACGCCGTATTTCAGTAAACGTAATCTGCAATTCCTACTTCATGACGTATTCAAAGCCGAGGAATTGACACAATATGATTATTTCAGCGCCCACGACAAGGAAACGTTCAATATGGTGCTGGACTCGGCTACGTACATTGCCGACAACCTCATGCATCCGTACCTGAAAGAGGTCGATCAGAACCAGCCTGAATTGCGAAACGGGCAGGTTACGGTTCATCCCAAGATCAAGGAGTTCATGCGAGCCCTGGGCGAAGCGGGTCTGATCGGGGCGGGTCTGTCATTTGAGCACGGTGGTCAGCAACTGCCCCAGATGATCAGTTCTAGTATGGGCTTTATTCTGATGGCGGCCAACAATGGCATGATGTACTCGGGCCTTACGTCAGGAGCCGCTCACCTCATTACGTCCTTCGGCTCGCCGGAACTGATCGAGTTCTACGTACCGAATATGCTGGCAGGTAAGTGGCAGGGTACTATGGCCCTAACCGAACCGCAGGCGGGTTCGTCGCTTTCAGACGTAACTACCTCGGCAACTCCACTGGCAGACGGTACGTACAAAATCAACGGTCAGAAGGTATTTATCTCGGCTGGCGACCACGATGCAGCCGACAATATCATTCACCTGATGCTGGCCCGCATCGATGGAGCGCCTAAGGGAACGAAAGGCATTTCGTTGTTTGTCGTGCCCAAATACCGGCCGGCTGTAAATGGTGAGTCTACGCCAGACGAATCCACGCCGGGAAATTTTGTTGATAACGACGTGCAGTCGACGGGTGTGTACCATAAGATGGGCCAGAAAGGCGTGCCCGCCATGCACTTGACTATGGGCTCCAACGACAACACGATCGGGTATCTGGTTGGCGAACCGCATCGGGGTCTGCCCTACATGTTTCAAATGATGAACGAAGCACGTATCGGTGTCGGCATGACAGCAGCGGCAATTGCCACGGCCGCCTACCACGCTGCGCTGCAATACGCCAAAGAACGCCCGCAAAATCGGCGGCTGAACGAGAAAAACCTGCTCGACGCTCCACAAACGCCTATTATCAACCACCCCGATGTTCGACGGATGCTGTTGTTCCAGAAGGCAGTTACCGAAGGGTCACTGTCGTTGCTGGTTGAAGCGGCCCGCTTGTATGACATCAGTCAGGTTGCGGAGGGTGAGGAGAAAGAAAACGCCTTTCTGATGCTTGATCTGCTCATGCCGGTTGCCAAGTCCTACCCATCGGAGATGGGCGTGCAATCGGTGAGTCAAAGCCTACAGACATTCGGAGGCTACGGTTATACCGAAGACTTTCCGGTTGAGCAGTTATACCGCGACATTCGTATAACGCCGATTTACGAAGGAACCACCGGCATACAGGCGCAGGATTTGCTGGGTCGTAAGATGACTATGAAGGGCGGTAAAGCCCCCCAGTTGCTCTTTGCTGAAATCAGCAGGACCATTGCCGCTGGCAGCACATACGATGACCTGAAGCCTTACGCCGACCAGTTGGCAGCAGAGCTAACCCGTACTCAAGAGGTTATCATGTCCATCATGCCCCATGCGACGAAAGGCGATATCGAGCGTTATCTGGCCGACGCTACGTTGTTTCTGGAGTTGTTTGGTATTGTGGTCGTAGCCTGGCAGTGGCTGAAACAAGCCGTAGTGGCCAGGCAAGCGTTGCTCGCGCAAAACCCTCAGGGCGATGAACTGGCCTTCTACGAAGGAAAGATTCACACGATGAAGTTTTATTTCCACTACGAAGTGCCAAAGACGTTAGGTCTTGCTACGCGGCTTAAAGACCCGGAAGTTTTAACAATTGTGTCAGAGAAAGAACTGGCGCTGTAAGTAAGCGCTAAACCAACCGCCACTTCGCGAAGTGGCGGTTGGTTTATACCCGGAAACGCAGTGTATTATAATTCCTTTAGCCCGAGATTCGACCCTACTTCCTGATCAGGTCAGTAGCGATCTTGGCGGATAGCAAACAAAGAGGGATTCCACCGCCGGGGTGAACACTTCCGCCCACGAAGTACAGATTGGAGAACTGGCGCGAAAAGTTAGGGTGCCGTAGAAAGGCGGCAAACCGGTTGTTACTGCTATTGCCATACAGCGCCCCCTGCGAGGAGGCCGTTTTTGCTTCAATGCTGCGCGGGTCCAGTATCGCTTCGGTTTCGATCAACGGCTCAATATCTACGCCCAGATTGTAACTCAGCTTCTGGATAACATCCCACCGGGCTTGCTCGATAATGGCGTCCCACTCCTGACCGGTATTGTTGGGCACATTGAGCAAAATGAACCAGTTTTCACAGCCCTCCGGTGCATCGTCCGGTTTGCATTTCGACGTAATGTTCAGGTAAATAGTAGGGTCGTGATACAACTGGTTCCGGTTGAAAAGATGCTCAAACTCCGCCCGATAATCGTTGCTGAAAAATATGTTATGCAAGCCGAGACCAGGAAAGGTTTTCCGGACACCCCAGTAGAAAATCAGGCCCGAACTCGACTTAGGCTGACGCAGAATCCGCTCCGGCTGGCGGGCGTTCGGCAAGAGCTTACGAAACGTATTCACTACGTCCATGTTGGAAATACACAGGTCGAAGGGGACAGAACTTGTTACCGGCGCGCTGTCTGCTTTTGCTGACTCCTGGATGGTGAGACTAACCGCTTTAGTCCCGTTGGTATTGATCTGGGTAACCCGCGTATTCAGGTGAAAACGAACGCCTAAATCTTCAGCCAGTTGCACCAGGCTGCTGGTAATCCCGACCATACCATTCGTTGGAAAAAACGCACCGATGTTATATTCCAGATGTGGAATAATATTCAGCGTGGCCGGAGTCTGATAAGGATTGGAGCCGTTATACGTAGCGTAGCGGTTAAACAACTGCACCAGCTTCGGATGACTGAACCGCTCTTCGTTGGCTTCGTTCATGGTACCGAAGACGCCTAAGTTGGGCAGGTTTATATACCCTCGAAGTGCGTGCCGATTAAGCCAGGTCGATGCTTTATGCAGTGACCGATGCAAAAACAGCTTCTCCGTTACGTTGAATTTCAGGGCACTGTCCTTTAGGTGGCGATGCAGGTGTTCGGCCGGTTCACCGAGTACCGATTCGACCTCCTGGCCAAAGCGCTCTTGGTCAGCCCAGGCCGTCAGGCGCGTGCCATCGTCCCAGAAGTAACGGCAGGTTTCGTCCAGGCGGACGTAGTTAAAGTAATCAGCGGGGTTTCGGCCGGCCAGTTCGAACAATTCATCCACCAGTTGCGGCATGGTGAACAGCGACGGACCGGCATCGAAGCGATAAGCTTGTTGGTGAGCATTCAGTTGCTCAAACGAGGAGAGTTTACCGCCCGGATACGCATTAGCGTCGAAAACATCAACCGTATATCCTTTTACAGCTAATCGTATCGATGCGGCAATACCGCCAATACCGGCTCCAATAACAGCAGCTTTCATTCAGAGATGAATCGTGTAGATAGACAGATAAGCGTCATCCATCTTTACTACCCGATTCAGCCCATAATGTTTATTGCTGGCGCCCGTAATAATACAAGTTGACGGAGGATGCACCCGCGCGTTCGCTGATGGTAAAGAAGCCCTTACCGTCTTTTTCAAAACAAATGGCTTCACCCTGCGGCTCCAGACGCGACGTTAACCGGCGCGCCGTACCATACTGCAACGCATCGGCAACGCTTTGGCCGGCATCGCGTCTCCAGTAAAGGACGTTGGCGTAGGTACGTATCAAAATCTCGGAACCATCCGGCGAAATAGCGGCTCCGGTAACGTAGCCCGTCAGGCCATCTCCGAACGAAGGCAGCTCACCCAACGGCTCGGCTACCGTTACTTCGTTTACGTTCTGCGGATACTTGAGCCGGTACAGGCGTACGTTCTGCTCCCGCTTCGTGATAATGTAGATGTCTTTAGTTTGCGGCTCCACAAACATGGCTTCGGCATCGCGCGGACCATCGGGGTAGCGAAAGTTGATCCGCTCGATCTGCGTGATAGGCGTTTGCAGGTTAGCAGGCTCGGGTAACCGATATATCTGACTGATCTGGTGCTGGGCTTCGTTATCGCCTATCTCGCCAATATAAATGTAATTCACGCCATCCTGCGGACCAGGGCCAATGGCCAGTTCCTCCCAATCCCGGTTACTAAACTGCGGAATCTTGATTTTCCCTTTCACTTTACCATCGTAGCCCAGCAAGGCCAGTTCGGCCGGACTCCCACTATCCTGCTCGATCCATAGGTTACCAGGTTGGCTTCGGCTGTCGGCCATGCCAGACGCTTCGTCGATCTGGCCGGGCTGCACTTGTGCAACAGTCGGTTCGGATGAAAATTGCGCGGTGTAAACGCTGGCAACTTCCAGTTTGCACGACACCATGGCCAATAAGCCAATCACCAAAACAAGATTACGCATGAAGTACTCAGGTTAATTCTGTCGTCAAAGTAACGAAACAAGCAACGAAATAGTAAATCGGTGTTTAATAATACTACCCAAATATGTTCGTCTTGTTCACGCTCAGGGCTTGTTTTCGCAGTAACGGGCAACGTATCGCTTTACTAATCGGTCAGCAAACGATGCGGTCGGCTCAGTTCTTTGCCACTACGCCGGGAGGAATACCCGGAAAGTAGCCCCTTCGCCAGGCCGCCCTTCGGCGGCAATGTATCCCTGGTGGTTTTCAACCACTTTCTGAACGATGGCTAAACCAATGCCCGTTCCCTGATAGTCGGATCGGCTGTGCAGCCGCTGAAACACCTGGAATATCCGCTCGGCGTGGTGCGGCTCGAATCCGATACCGTTGTCGACTACCTCGATGAGGTGAAACTCACGGTCCAGATCGGCGGGTAAAACCGTGATCGTTGCCTGATGCCCTTTTACGCGTTTCGCCGTAATCGTAATTTTTGGACCTTCGGCGCGGCCAGTCTGCACAAACTTGAGCGAGTTGCTGATGAGGTTCTGAAACAATTGACGCAGCTGCGCCAGGTCCCCGTTCACATTGGGCAGAGTGTCGACAAGTACGCTGGCCTGTTTTTCCTCAATGGCATTTTCGAGGTCGGTCAGCACATCCTGAATCAAGATGTTCAGGTTCACCGGATGGATCGCTTCGCGTTTGGTTGCAATGCGTGAGTATGCCAGCACATCCTTAATCAGGACCTGCATCCGAGCCGCTGCCGACTGCATACGGTTAACAATATCACTGCCTTCGGGACCTAGTAAAGGAGCGTACTGATTCTGTATAACATCGCCAAATGCCTGAATTTTGCGCAACGGCTCCTGTAAATCGTGAGACGCTACATAGGCGAACTGTTCCAGGTTCTTATTGGATCGCTGCAGGTCGATGACCGACGTTTCGAGTTGCTGCTGTAGCCGTTTCAGCGGGGTGTAATCGCCGAAGGTTACCAGGACTTCATCGCCCATCTTGGTCGACATGATGTCGAGCCAAACGTCGATTCCGCTGCCGTAATAATGAAAATCGAACCGCAGCGTTTCGCCGGTAACGTAGGTGTGCCGGTAACGTTCAAACAAGGTATTGGTCTTGTAATCGGGAAACCACGTACTGCCCAGTGCGCCAATGACCGCTTGGGGAGACTGACCGACGTACGACGATAATTGGCGGTTGGCCACCCGAAAGCGAAAATCCACTATTTCACCCGCTTCGTCACGAACCGGCGTAAACAGAAAAATGCCCGTTTGGGATGTATCGATAACGGTTTGTAATTCAGTGGTCAGTCGTTCGAGCTGCTGCTGCGCCCGCTTCAGCTCCGTGATGTATTGAAACACGGCAAGCACGTCCGAACCCTGTTTGACCATGGTAATCTCGGCCCACAAATCGACGTCATCGCCCAGGAAATGCTGTTCGAACTGCTGAGGTTCACCCGTCTGTAATACGGCTTGCAGCCGATCAAAAAATCCTTGCTGCGCGGCTACAGGAAACATGGTAAAGAGCGTGTTCCCCTGCATGTAGTCCAGCGGTCGGCCCGTGGCCGCAGCGGCAACCGGATTCGCGAACTTATATCTGAAATCGACAACCGTCTCCCCGCGGTTCCGGATTGGCTCATACAACACCAGTGCCGTGGGTGAGCTGTTTACAATGGCCTGAAGCAGATCCGCGGTTTGCTCGATGTCCAGCGACGCCCGCTTCTGCTCGGTAACGTCGGTAAAGGTCACTACCAGTCCGTCGCCGAGCTGGCGGGTCGATACGTCAAACCAGTGGTCGAGTCCATCGTAGTTATACCGAATTACGTCGCGCTTTGGCTCACCGCTTTCAACCGTTTGGACATACAGCGAAAACATGCCCGACTCGATTGTACCGGGCAGGTTCGTTAGCAGCGTATTGGCCAGCAGCGTTTCAAGCGGAAAGCCCAGCAATTGCCCGGCCGATGCATTTCCAACCCTGTACTGAAAATCAACAATTGACCCAGCCTCGTCTCGAATAGCGTCTAAAGACATGATGCCGCTGTACGAACTGTTGAGAATGCTGTTGAGCAGATCGGCCTGTCGTTTATTGTCTTTGGCAGCCTCCTCAAGTGCCTGCTGGGCTCGTTTAAAATCGGTGACTGACGAGAACGTAACAACTAATTCATCCTGACCAATTTTGCGCGTATTGACATTGACCCATTGATCCAGCCGACCATCGTTGTAGTACGTTTCGATGAACTGAGGCTCGCCGGTCTCCAGCGTTTTAACATAAACGTCGAAAATCCCCGTTTCGCGCAGACGCGGATGAAGCTCCAGATCACTACGACCCAACATTTCGTCGACGGTTAACTGCACAATCTTGGCCGCCTGCTGGTTAGTGGACTCGATCAGGAAATCCACGATCTCGCCATCCTCATTTCGAATTGCCCGCTCGGCAACAATGCCGTTTGAGCTGGCATCCAGGATACTATTCAGGAAGTTGGCCTGCTGCTCAATTTTTAAAGCAGCCTGTTTGCTTTCACTAATGTCGGTATACGTAACTACAAGGCCATCGCCAAAGGGGGAAAGGTCCATTGTGTACCATACACCTCCGTAGTATACGGCCTGAAGGTGGCGTGGCTCACCCGACTCAACCACCTGGACGTATTTGTCGAACAAACCGGCCTCGCGAAGCCCCGGAAAAGTCGCTAGTGCACGTTGACCAACCAGTTCGTGAACAGCTCGCCCGCGAATATCAGCCCCGGCTTCGTTGATGACCCTGATGGAAAAATCAATAATCTGACCAGCCTCGTCACGAACGGCTTCCAGCGCTTTGATTCCGCTGGGAGAGTTATTCAATACGCTGCGAAGCAGGTCGGCCTGTTGCCTGGTGCTGCGGACGGCACGTTCTACCTCCAGAGTCGCCTGTCTCCGTTCGGTAATGTCGTTGAAGGTAACTACAAAGCCGTCACCAAGCTTCACAACGGACATTTCGTACCAGGAAGGCTGGTCAGTCTTGGGATATGATGTCTCGAACCGGGTCGGATATCCTGATTCAACCACCTGGACAAATTGATCGAATAAACCAGCCTCTTTAACACCCGGCAGTTCATCGAGCATCGGCTTACCGACAACGTCATCACTCAGCGCCATCATCTGCCTGGCAGCCGTGTTGAGCCGAACAAACCGAAAATCGACGATAGTTCTAAACTCATTCCGGATAGCCTCGTACATAATGATACCGTTCAGGGATGCCTCTAAAATACCATTCAGCAAATCGGCTACTGCGGGTTGAATCGAGAGTTGTTGATCCTGCTGATTTGCGTTCCTGACAACCACAAGAATACCGTCACCCATCCGCGAACGAGTAACATGGACAAGACCATGACCCAACGGGCTTAAAAAATTAAATTCCTGTGATTTGCCGGTCTGTAGAACGGCCACGTACTGGCGAAAAATTGGCTGCAGGAATTCCTGGCGCTGGCTGTCTCCCCCAAACACCCGCTCGCCGACATCAGCCTGAAACAACCATTTGATTATGGTACGTCCTTTATCGTTACTGTAAGCGATCAGAAAATCGATTAACTCGTCCTGGTCCGTACGAACCGATTTCAAATAGAAAGCTGAATCAGGAAGAGCATCAAGAAATTGAGCAAAAAAGGCAGCAGAAGGCTGATCGGTTGACATAGAAGACGTAACACAGACGCTGATAAGTATAGCAAGTTACTTATTTTACACCATACTCATTTTTTCCTGGACTCTCTGGACGATCGAGGACGAATCAACAGGCTTCAAATCAATCGATTGGCTTACCGGTCAACGCTGTATTTTTTGGCAAACGGCCATTTAGGTTACAATTGCTGAACTCTAGAATTTATTCATGACCCCGTTTATCAAGTCGGCAGTATCAACAGCGCATTCGTAGCCAAATACACTATACTTTCAATAAAACGCTTCACTTCGTGGCCGTTTCGCCTTATTTTTACTTCTTACAACACTCGTCTAACGAATGATTTCTCATCCAACTACCTTCTGGCAGAACCAGCTGCTTATAGTGGCCGTTTTTTTGGGGCTGGCCCCCGCCTTATATGCCCAGGACGCCCCTACGTACCAGACGCCCCCGAAACCACTGGCTGATCTGGTTACAGTGCCGCCAACGCCGGGCGTTAGTGTTACCGGCAAAGGCGATGTTATGCTGATTCTGGAGCAGGCTGCCGCCCCAACCATTGCGGAGCTGGCCCAGCCCGAACTTAAGCTGGCGGGCTTACGCATGAATCCGGCGAACAATGGCCCAAGCCGTGCCCGTTACGTAACGGGTCTGAAGCTGAAAAAGCTGACGGCCAAAGATGAAGTAGCCATAAAGGGGTTGCCTGCCAATGCGCAGATCAGCTACGTGCAGTGGTCACCCGACGAAACAAAGTTCGCCTTCGCCAACTCGACCGATACCCGGATTGATCTCTACGTAGCGGATGTCGCAACGGCAACGGTGACCAAAGTAGGCACTGCTGCGCTGAACGCCGTGATGGGTACGCCCTACCGGTGGGTATCCGACAGCAAAAGTCTGATTGTAAAAACGATACCCGCTTCGCGCGGTAAAGCTCCGGAAGAGAGCCGCGTACCGGTTGGTCCAACGGTTCAGGAGAACGTAGGCGGCAAGCGTGGACAGGCGCCAACGTATCAGGATCTGCTCAAAAATCCCTCGGACGAACGACAGTTTGCGTATTACGCCACGGCACAGGTGGTTCGGTTAACCCTCGACGGTCAGGCGACTCCGATTGGTCAGCCGGGTATCATTGCCTCTGCCGACCCCTCGCCGAACGGGCAATACGTGATGATCGAAACGGTGCATACGCCGTTTTCGTACCTGGTGCCGGTGTACCGCTTTCCGTTGAAAACCGAAGTTTACGCCATTACCGGTTCGTTAGTCAAAACGCTGAATGATGGTCCGTTGCAGGAAAGCGTACCCTACAGCCGGGATGGTGCTCCGACGGGTCCGCGCGATTTCAACTGGCGGGCCGATGCCCCGGCTTCCGTTTATTACACCGTTGCGCAGGATAACGGCGATCCAAAGGTGAAAGCTGACGTTCGGGACAAAGTCTACCTGACCGACGCGCCTTTCTCGGCTCAGCCGAAAGAGATCTACGCAGCTCAGTTCCGGTTCGACAATTTTGTGTGGGGCAATGAGTCGGTAGCGCTGGCCAGTGAACGCTGGTGGCAAACCCGTAAAGAACTCACCAAAACGGTTAACCCCAGTAACTGGCAGACCGACGTGCTGTTTGATCGCTCCTACGAAGACCGGTATAGCAACCCAGGTGACCCCGATACAAAACACAACCAATACGGCCGGGAGGTGCTGAACCTACTGCCGAACAATGATATTTTTCTGATCAACACGCAGGGTGCTTCGTCCGAAGGCGACCGTCCGTTTGTAAGCTTGTTAAACCTGAAAACCAAACAGTCAAAACAGCTTTGGCGGTCAACTGCACCGTATTTCGAACGGCCCGTGGCTATACTCGATGCGGCTAAGCAGGTGATTCTGACCACGCGCGAAACCCCGGACGAAAATCCGAACTACTTCGTCCGTAACCTGAAAGCGCGTATCGCGCCCATTCAGGTTACGCAGTTTCCGCATCCATACCCACAATTAAAGGGCGTTCAGAAACAACAGCTTCGCTACAAACGTAACGACGGCGTTGACCTGACGGCTACGTTGTATCTGCCCGCTGGTTATAAGAAAGAACAAGGTCCGCTCCCAACGTTTTTGTGGGCGTACCCGGCTGAATTCAAAAGTAAAGATGCGGCCAGTCAAGTCTCCGGATCGCCGTATCAGTTCAATCGGATCAGCTACTGGGGCGCGGCTGCGTTTGTCACGATGGGTTACGCAATTCTCGATAACGCCAGCATCCCGATCGTTGGTGAAGGCGATAAAGAGCCCAACGATACGTACGTTGAGCAATTGGTAGCCAGTGCTAAAGCGGCCATTGACGAAGGCGTCCGGCTGGGCGTTGTCGATTCAAGCCGGGTTGGCGTAGGTGGTCACTCGTACGGCGCTTTTATGACCGCGAACCTCTTAACGCATAGTAAGCTGTTCAAAGGCGGTATTGCCCGCAGTGGCGCGTATAACCGCACCCTGACGCCATTCGGATTCCAGAACGAACAGCGCAGCTACTGGCAGGCTCCGGAGGTGTACAACAAGATGTCACCCTTCATGAACGCCGACAAAATGAAAACGCCGTTGTTGCTGGTTCATGGCGAAGCGGATAACAATACCGGTACGTTCCCAATCCAGTCGGAGCGGTATTACAACGCCCTGAAGGGATTCGGTGCCACCACGAAACTCGTATTTCTGCCTTACGAAAGCCACGGCTACACCGCGAAGGAATCGCTGCTGCACATGCTATACGAGATGAATGGCTGGCTTGACAAATACGTAAAAAATGCGCCAATGGCTCAGGGCGGCCCCCAAGCCGGTAAGCTCGGTGGCGGTAAATAAACGAAGCCTACCGACGATTGACCGTTCTTAACAAAGTGATTACTTGATGTTTGCCTGATCTGTAAATTCACGACTAACAGATCACTATCAAATACCTTTAGTCTTTATTACGCATGGCAGATCGTCGTCACAACTTCACTATTTTTCCGCAAAGCTATAAGTACGGCTGCTGGCTGGCCGCTACGCATTCTATGAACATGTATAATATCTATTGGGGGTATTATTCTGGAATGCCTTGGCCAGTATCGCTTTATGATAATTCTGTAAATTATCACGATAGCTGGCTCGGTCAAAACCAGGGGTTACTCATGGATAGCGGCATTCTAACGGAATTTGCGTCCAGAAACCGCTTACAATACCAGCGATTATATGGCGATACCAGTGTAGTAAGCAACAAGATCATCCTATCGCCGGTGATGGTAGCGGGCCGGTTGGCGGGCAGTGGTAACGATTCCCATTTCTTTGTGATCACCGGGGTTAAAAACGGCAAAGTGTACTGGAGTGATCCTAAACCCGATGGGCAAGCCAGCATGGGCGTTACGACCTTCGCGGATTTCAAAAAAACGCACCCCAATGCCTTTGAACACGCATTTTGGTGGGGGTAACGTTACGTTCTCGTAAACAAAATGATTAGGTTTTCGGGCGTTTGTCTTTAGAGTATAAAGACAAACGCCCGTTTTTATGAAAATCCGCTTTTTTGCAATTGCCGCTGTGCTGCTACTTGGTCTTTCGAGCCTCGCCTTGATTCGGCCACAAGCCGATGGATGGGTTAGCCTCTTCGACGGAAAGACGCTCAACGGCTGGAAAGCCGCCGAAAACCCCGCTACGTTCAGTGTTCAGGACGGAGCTATCGTTGTATTTGGCCCCCGCGCTCACCTATTCTACGATGGACCGGTTAATAACCATAATTTCAAAAATTTTGAGTGGAAAGCACAGGTGAAAACAATGCCCGGTGCCAACTCGGGCATGTTTATCCACACGGCTTATCAGGAAAAAGGGTGGCCGTCTCAGGGTTACGAAATTCAGGTCAACCAGACGCATACCGACTGGCGCAAAACTGGCAGTGTGTATGCCCTTCAGGATGTGAAAGATGTGTACGTGAAAGACGATGAATGGTATACAGAGCACATCATCGTTAAGGGTAAAAATGTGACCATCAAGATCAACGACAAGGTCATTAACAATTATACCGAGCCCGACAGCATCAGCCGAAGCAATTCAGGCAAAAAGCTCAGTAGCGGCACGGTTGCCCTCCAAGGCCATGACCCCAAGAGTAAAGTGATGTTCAAAGACATTATGCTGAAAGTACTGCCCGATTAACCAAATCGGCAGCCGTAAAAAAGTCGGACGCAAGTGAGGTATTGGCTCATTTGCGTCCGCTTTTTATACCCTGTTATCTGAATTGCTGGATGCTGTAATCGCGGGACTGTAGTTTAGACCGATCGCCCATGGCTGCGCCGATTTCACCGATGCGCGCATTGATAGTATATACCCGGCCATTCACGGCAACATTTGTCGTCGCTTGGAAATAGCCGTTTTCATCCGTTTTTACAATCGAGGCCGTCTGCCAGTTGTCGCTGCTACGTACCTGCGCAACGCGGCTTCCCCCGCCCGTTACTACGTACAGATCATTATTGAACAAGGTCAGTCCATCACCGGGCAGCGCACCCGTGCCTGTAATCTCCGATACCGCGTTCCCGTTCTGTAAATCAACCTTATACAGCTTCCCCTGTCCTGTATTGGCGACGATAAGGTAGCCGTTGGGGTGGTAAACAATTCCATTCAAACCAAAGGTCGGGCTGGAAAATCGCGTGTCGTCCCGAACCAGAATGCTTGCTTCTCCGGTTGAAGTCACTTTGTAGATAACCGGCGAAAACGAATCCGTTACGTAGACAGTACCATCGGGTGCCAGGGTGAGGTCGTTGGCGAAATTAGGTTCGGCCGCGGGTAACAGGGCATCGAGGTCAATCCGGCGTTCTAACTGACGAGTGTTCAAATTAAATACCACCAGTTCGGCCGTCTGGCGAATGGTTTGGGGTGTGCTTTTGTCCGAAGCACCCTGATCGTTGTTGCAGACGAGTATGCGACCGTCGGCTACTTTAATTCCGTTACAACTGATAAGCGCCGGGTCTGATAGAAGATCCTGGTATCGGCCATCCGTATCGACCGTCCCGATTTTGCCCTGCGTTACCGACGTAACCAGGAATTTTCCCAGCTGCGCCGAATACGTAATGCCTTCCGGATATTGTCGCTCAGCGATAAAATTTATACGTTCGGGGAAGGGTGCATTGGGGCTGTCGCGGTGATCTTCGCAGGCCGATAGACCACAGGCCGTAATCAGTACGGTTACAGGCGTAAACCAGTTCGTTTTCATTGAATAAACGTTAAGTGTATGTGATATAGACAGGCATTACGTATGCCAGAGACACAAATAGTTACTTAACCTTTTTGTTTCAAAAAAATTTAATCCGCTGGTCTCTCTACGTATCGCGGCTGACTACCGTAGCTCAGTACCTGACCAGCAGTAAAACCATCTGTCTTTTTTTGAGTTATGAGCTTTAGATAACCACTAGAATGTTATGGAACATTTCACCACCTTAACCGAAGCCATGGAAGACCTGCGGGCACGCGGTTACACTCACGAATTTGGCCCCAAGAAAGATTTCCTGGAAGAAAAGAGTACCGAGACAAAACTAAAAAGTGAAGAGTTTAACGTAGACGAATTTCACCGGTTCGAGGGCACATCTGACCCCGGCGACGAGATGACCTTGTACGCCATTACGGCCTCCAATGGCATGAAAGGCGTGTTCGTGTCGGCGCAGGGCACCTACGCGAACGAAGTGTCACCGGAGTTAATGGCGAAGTTCAACGTAAGTGACCGGGCTGAGGTCAATACCGATGGAGCCGTTAAACCAATTGATACGTTACCAACAGACCAATAAACGTTTTTGTCATATTTGCAAGAAAAAAGTCCGGAACATATCAAATTTCCCGGACTTTTTTCTTATATTTGCGGCCTTTACAAAAAACGCGTCGTTCTTTTTCGTGCTGATATACCATGAAGTTATCCGAATTCAAATTTGATTTACCCGAAAGTCTCATTGCCAAGTACCCGGTTGAACGGGGTGAATCACGATTGATGGTCGTTGACCGCAAAACCAAAACCATTGAACACAAGCAATTTTCGGATATACTGAGCTATTTCGGCGACGGTGATGTGATGGTGATTAACGACACCAAAGTGTTTCCGGCCCGGCTCTATGGAAATAAAGAGAAAACCGGTGCTAAAATCGAGGTTTTTCTGCTGCGCGAACTGAACCGCGAAATGAAACTCTGGGATGTCCTGGTTGATCCAGCCCGGAAAATTCGCGTAGGTAATAAATTGTATTTTGGGGATAGCGATCTGGTGGCTGAAGTCATTGACAACACCACCTCACGGGGACGTACCATTCGCTTTCTGTTCGACGGCAACCACGAAGAGTTCATGAAAGCGGTCGACGAATTAGGCGAGACTCCCCTACCCCGCGAAATCAATCGGGAGGCAGAAACCTCCGACCGCGATCTATACCAAACCGTTTTTGCTCAGCACGTTGGCGCCGTAGCGGCTCCAACCGCCGGCCTGCACTTCACCCGCGCCATGATGAAGCGAATGGAGATTAAAGGCATCCATTTTGCACCCATTACGCTTCACGTAGGTCTGGGTACGTTCCGGCAAGTTGACGTGGAGGATCTGACCAAACATAAAACGGATTCCGAAAACTACCGCATTGGCGAACCAGCCGCTCAAACGGTTAATACGGCTCTGGACGCGGGCAAACGGGTATGCGCCGTAGGCACTACATCCCTCAAAGCCATTGAATCGTCGGTATCGGCCAACAGCCGCCTGAAACCGGTTGAGGGCTGGACAGACAAGTTTATTTTCCCCCCTTACGATTTCAAGATTGCCAATACGCTGCTCACCAGCCTACACTTGCCCGAGTCGATCCTGATTATGATGACCAGTGCGTTTGGTGGACACGAGCTGATTAAACATGCCTACGAAGTAGCCATCAAGGAGAAATATCGCTTCTTCAGCTACGGCGATGCCATGTTGATTTTATAGGTCATTTGGTTGTTTGTCGGTTTGGTTGTTTGTTTGCCTTATGCAGGTATCCGACAAACAACCAGACCCTCAAACCACCCCACGCTTTGCCATTATTGTTGCCGGCGGTAGTGGCAGCCGGATGAAGACCGACATTCCAAAGCAGTTTCTGCTGGTTGACGGCAAACCCATTCTACAGCGTACGATTGAGCGGTTTCTGGCCGTTTCACCAGCACCTCAGCTTATCCTTGTGCTTCCAGCCCGCGATTTGTTTACCTGGGCCTCTCTCTGCGAACAGCACAATTTTTACCCGTCTACTACTTTTCCTATTCTGACGATTCCGGGTGGTGCAACGCGCTTTCAATCGGTTCGGAACGGATTACGTAGCATTGACGCTCAGGACGGTTTAGTGGCTGTCCACGACGGGGTGCGTCCGTTTATTTCGCCGGAGATTATTGAAGCAAGCTTCCAGACGGCCGACCGTACCGGATCAGCCGTAACCTGTGTGCCGGTGAAAGATTCAGTGCGGGTTGTTGACGCCGACGGCCGAAGTCGGGCCGTAGATCGCAGTCAGTACCGGCTTGTGCAAACTCCACAAACGTTTCAATTAGCGCGGTTCCGGACGGCCTTCCAGGTCGAAGAGCAGTCGTTCTTCACCGACTGCGCCAGCGTAATGGAGCATGCGGGCTTCCCCATTACGTTGATCGAAGGCTCCTACGAGAATATAAAGATTACTACACCGGAAGATCTGAGATAACTCTATCTATAAACCCTTCCCAATCTGGCTAACTGCATCCAACAAGGCCAGCAGGTGCGCATCAGTGGTAAGCGGGTTCATGAGCGATACGCGCAGATATACCCGTCCGCGTAGCGTGGTTTGTACAATGTAAAAACGTCCTTCTTTCAAAAGACAGGTGCGAATAGCGGTGTTGAAATCATCCAGTTGTTCGGCGGTCAGGTCCGTGTCTACGTACCGAAAGCAAACAATATTACTCTCCGGTTCAACGGCTAGTTCAAAGTTGGGCCGTTGGCGTATCTGCTCCGCGAACTGCCGGGCCATACCGTACAAGGTGTCGACATTTTTGGTAAAAATGCCTTCGCCATAGGTACGTAACACTGCGTATACCTTGGCGCTCATCATCAGCTTTGTGCACTCAAACGCTCGCTTTCCCGAATTGAACCAGTCTTTCGCCGTTGCATCGGCCCACAGATACTGCGCCTTTTGCTGGAACGTCTGGTATGAATCCGCATCACGCCGGTACAGCACAGCCGTAACTAAAGCGGGAATCATCATCATTTTATGAAAGTCGATAACAACTGAATCGGCGCGTTCGATACCCTGCACTAGCGGACGATACGTATCCGATAACGCGGCAACGCCCCCGTGCGCTCCATCGGCGTGAAACCAAATCCTGTGCTGTTCACAGAAATCAGCGATGGCCACCAGATCGTCGTACGAACCGGTCGAGGTTGAGCAGGCGCTACCCACGACCGCAAACACCGTTAGTTCGTTCGCTTTTGCCTGCTCCAGATAAGACGTCAGTAAGTCGGTACGCATCTGAAAGCGGGCGTTCGTGGGTATTTTAATGATACCGTCGGTACCGAGCCCCATGATCCGGGCAGCTCTGTCGACGCAGTAGTGAGCTTCTTCAGATACCATAATAGCCAGACGAGAAACGTCACTTTCGTTGTGATACCCTTTTTCCCATATATCAGCCGGAGCAGCCACGGCACGGGCGGTAAGCAAGGCCGTTAGGTTAGCCAGCGTACCGCCCGATGTGAGCAGGCCCCCGGCTTCGGGTCCTAACGTAAGGTGACTGGCTAACCACTGTGTTACGATCCGTTCGAGCGCGTTGGCAGTCATGCCCATCTCATACACAGCCATTCCCTGATTGAGCAGCCCGGTCAGTAAACCTGCCAACGCAGCCAGCGGCAAGGGAGGGGCCACCTGATGCCCCATAAACTGAGGGTTATGCAGATGAATTGATCGCTGGATCATACGTTCGAACAGGGCAAGCGGATTAGCCTCTACTGGCTGAGCAAAATCGGCCTGCCAGTACGCGAGTTGGTCATCCGGTTCTTCGTAAGTCAGAACTGGCTCATTTGGCCTGCTTGCCTGAGTAAGGTGATCGGCTAACAGATCGACCAACGCATGCGCCTGCTCACGAAATTGATCGGCGGAATAAGCAGTAGATAAGGGTATATTCATTACGTATTGAAATTTGGGCAAAGCAACGGCTACGCATTGATGCCTGGAAATACTTATTTTTGATGCACTGCTTTTACAACTGGTTGTGAAAGCTGATCCGGAAATTCATTGGCTAGCTACGGCCAGATCGCACTGTGTTTCGTTAACCTGATTCGACCCTAGATTGTGATTCATGCGTAACCGATTTGCTCCTGATCATTACGCAGCCGGTATTCTGGCTGGCGATCGGTTACTATTAAGCCAGGCCATTACGCTTGTCGAAAGCCGACGCACTGACGATCAGGCATTAGCGCAGCAAGTTCTGGAACGCGTATTACCCCACACTGGCAATTCAGTACGTATTGGCATAACTGGCGTACCGGGTGTCGGCAAAAGTACGTTTATCGAAAGCTTTGGCAAATACCTGACCGGGCTCGGGCACCGTCTAGCTGTGCTGGCTATCGACCCAACAAGTCAGCGATCACGAGGCAGTTTGCTGGGCGATAAGACCCGGATGGAAACGCTGTCAGTAGATCCTAACGCCTATATTCGTCCCTCCCCAGCTGGCGATTCATTGGGGGGCGTAGCGCACCGTACCCGCGAGACAATTCTGCTCTGCGAAGCCGCCGGATTCGATGTAATTCTGGTTGAGACAGTCGGTGTAGGGCAATCCGAAACGGTTGTGCACGGAATGGTTGATTTCTTTTTGCTGCTCATGCTGGCCGGGGCCGGTGATGAGCTACAGGGGATGAAACGCGGTATTATGGAATTAGCGGACGCACTCGCTATCACTAAAGCCGATGGCGATAATCAGGCATCCGCAAATCGCGCCCGTGTTGAGTATCAAAACGCTCTGCACCTGTTCCCACCAACGGGCACCGGCTGGTTTCCACCAGTACTTATCTGTTCAGCCCTGATCAACAACGGGATAGCGGATTTATGGCAGGTAATTCAAGAACACCAGCAGTTGATGACCCAAACGGGTCACGGTGCCAAACGTCGCCAGGAGCAGCAACGAACGTGGTTCAGGGCTTTGTTGCAGCAACAGCTAGAAACCCAATTTTATAGCCAGCCTGGCGTACAGGAACGACTTAAAGAGCTTGAGGATCAGGTAATAGCTGGTACGCTCCTACCCGTTCCCGCGGTAAAACAACTCACCCTTAGCTGATACCGGAATCATACGAGTTGAAACTACCCAAGCAACTACGCTTCGCATTTCATAACGACTTGATGTCATTTGCCACAATAGTGAGATCATTGTTAAGTTGATGACCTCCGCTGGCTAACTCGCGGAAAATCGCCCAGGGAAGTTTTTGCCTGTAAATAGCAAGATGGGCAAACGGTACCTCCTCATCATCGCGGCAGTGGTAAAAGAAAACAGGAACGTCTTCGGGCAGCCTGTCCGCAAAATTCTCCTGTAGTTTAAACCCTTCTTTCCAGTCTTCATCACCGCTCCAGAACGGCGTGGCAATCAGAAAAAGGCCTGCTATCTTTTTCTTGACTTCGGTTTCGGAAACCCACTTCAAAAGCATAGAAGCACCGAAGGAGTGTCCCACCAAAACGGGCTCTTCTTCCAGCAGCGAAACTGCTTTATCAATCTGCTTGATCCGCCCTAAATCCGGAACGGGCTCATTTGACAAGCGTGGATAGTGTATAGCATACGTTTCTCCTAAGATCATCCGCAACGAATCAACCAGGGCAGCATCTGCTTCATAATCGTTTTCACTGCCTCCGCCCTGTATAAATAAGATATGCTTGCTACTACTGCTCATAGCTGGCAGAAGATAAAAGTTGAACACGGTTAACGCCAATCCATTTCGCGGGAACTCTACTTTAATCGTATCGGCAACCGTTACGTCTAACCACGTAACGGTATTCAGGAGAGCTAGACTCTATTAACCACTTACTTTAGGTACAACGGTAGGTTACAAAAAAAGGCAAACCTTTCGTTCACCTTTTTTTCAGATAGCTAAGCAAGTCTGTACTTACGAGTTGCCTAATGTTCGATCCGGTTCGTTTGCCCGAGTCGCCGGAATAGCGCCCTCTGTTGTGCTCTGGTTCCAGTCAGCACCGGTCGTTGAGTCAGATTCGCTTACTGTATTTTCAGGCTGCTGGTAGGCCGTCATCGGGTCGGTTTCGTCGGTAGACGCATCCTCAGCGTCTGTTGGCAAGGGAGGTTGCCCCCACGAAGCCCGCTTCGACTCTTCGATCTCGGCGTCAGAGGGTCCGTCATTATCCGATTCAGCCGCCATCCGCTCGATATCTTCGTAATTATCGGCAAAGTTGGTGTCGTTCGTCTGTATTTGCCGGGATGGCAAGTCGTTATCCCGCTGGATATCGTTCAACTGGGTTAAGCCCTGTTCAGGTGCCAGCCCCTGGGTACTTTGCCGTTGTTTAGACGCAAAAGACTCATCGTTCTCTTTGCGAAGTTTGCTGCTTACGCTCATAACGTTGTTGGTTTATGGTGTACTGATTACTTTACCCGTTGCTTTAGTTAATACGTTGGCTCATGGTCGGTATCGGTACCGGTTTGGGCCACCTGTTCCGAATCGTCGACCTGATCACCGCCCGAGCGATCTTCGGAGTCATCAGCGTCCTGCTCTTTGGCTTCTTTCTGGGCCGCTGGTGTTCCAACTTCCTCGGCTGAGGCATAATCGTCGGGGCCGTGCGTTGTCACGTCCACCGTACTCGTGTTTGTTTTATCGCCGTTCGCAACAATACTTTTCTGGGCTTCTTCGGTCACTTCCATCGTACTGTTGTCCATATCGCCCATGCGCATCACTCCGTTTTTGCTGTCCATGTCGATACCACCAAATGCTCGATTGTTACGTCCATCCTGACCGCCCCGAACCTGCATACTGTCGAGACCGTTGGATGAATCATCTATCTCGTCTCGGTTTTTATTGTCCGTAAGATGCACATCCGCGTCGGCATCGTCGGTACCGAACGGGCCTTCTGTACGGCCAATTATCTGCGCTTCATCGCGTTCTACATCTTTCTCGTCTTTCATAACTTTGAGTCGATTAATTGTATAGAATAACCCTGAATTCTTCAAAAGGTTTGGGCTGCTCCATAGGCTTACTTCCCCGATTCTTGTGCATTGTCAGCAGTTAAGCAGAATACGCAGGTTTGAAAGAAGTTGACTCAAACAGCTACCGAAAAATTAATATACATACCGAAAAATAGACATCATTCCTGATCAACTATGAACTAAGCCAGATTAGCTGTTACCTTTCTGACTGAAATGTACGGGTAGCATAGCCGGGTGAACACCAGCTAGGTGGCCGCCGGTCAAATCTGTTCCGAAATCGGGACAGCCCCTCTAGTCGAACTGCACTTTAATAGTTGGATAAAGCGTAATGCAGAAAGCAGACCGGCCTTGTCGATCTGCTTTTTTATTGCCCTAAAACAAAAAGGAGCCCACCTAGCCGATGGTCTCCTTTTTACTTAAAGTTTGTTCACGAACTTAATCGACATCCCAGAACAAGCGAGTGCTAAAGACATCCACAGTCCCCTGAGCTTCTACGTTAGCCGCGTTCGAGCCAGATTCCGTATTTGGGTAGAAGAAGCGTACCGGACGTTTTGCATCCGTCACCTGCGTACTTTGCGGAATGTTCGGCTGGTTCGTACGTCTGTATTCAGCCCATGCTTCCAGACCGCTGAAGTTAGTCAGGGCAATCCATTTCTGAATAGCAATTGCCGTCAGCTTATCCGTCGAAGCGTCCCAGTCATAATTGTTAATCTTGCTGCCTTTGAAAGCGTCAGCACCCGCTACGTTCGCGCCTAAAACGCGGAACGACTGCTTGATGCCTTCTTCAAAATAAGCTTTAGCCGCATTCGGAAGCGTTACATCGGCGTAACGTTGCTTTGCTTCCGCCAGCAGGAACTGAACTTCAGCCGCCGTCATGATAATATACGGACGGTTGTACTCGCCTTTTACCAGCAGACTTGGTCCCAGCGAAACCGTGTTGGCCGGCAGGTAACCCGAACTGGCCCCAAAAGGCGTGCCTGAATAGTTGGCCATCACCTCTTTCTGAGTACTTACACCAGGCGTACTGGCGTTCTCGCCCCCATTGGCGTAGGCAATCCGCTTCAGCCGCAGGGTATCACCAGCCGCTTTGAGGCTATTGACCAGAAACTGCGTTGGGCGCGGATAATTGTTCAGCGCGCGTTTTGCACCGTTGGCATCGTATCCCCAGCGGTCATATACTGGGTTCAGTTTACCAGCCGTAGCCAGGTAAAACGAAGGACCACCAACACCTACATCTATACCGGTGATAAAGCCCGAACCTTCCGTTACAATCTTGTTAACTTCGGTTTTGATGTAAGCCTCTCTGCCGGCAACTCTGGATTGCCGGATCAGAATGCGCATCTTCAGCGAGTTGGCAAACTGTGTCCACCGCGTTACGTTCCCGCCGAAGACAATATCCGATCCTGTAAAGGCGCTGGCAAACGGATTGGCTTTCAGATCGGTAATCGCTTCGTCCAACAACGTAATGAGCGATTCGTAAACGGCCTTCTGATCATCAAATTTTGGGGCCAGCACAGCGCTTCCTTTCAGAGCATCGGTATACGGTATGTTGCCATACATGTCGACCAACTGCTGAAACAACATGGCCTTCATCACCTTTGCCGGTCCTTTCAGGTATTTCTGACTGTTGGCATCAGCATTATTGATTACGTACTGATAGTCCTGTAGGTTATCGTAATAGCCATCCCAATAGTTGAAATCACCATTGGTGAAGTTGTAAGCAAACTGCGTGGTACTAATGATGTACCCATTACCCTGCGACCACTGGCCCGACCAGTAGAAACCGATTTCGTTCGATCCCTGTCCGTCTGTGTTACCGGCAATATTCCGCGCGGTCGTATTCAGGGCATTGGTGAAAACAAAACTTGGTGATGCAGTTGGTAATACGTTGGGGTTTGTATTTATATCTAAGAAAGATTTATTACAACCACTACCAACCACGGCCACAAAAGCGGCTATGAATAATGATTTTAATTTCATGTTAAATCAATGTCGATGGTTTACTAGAACGTAAGATTGATGTTTACACCATACTGACGTACTGGTGGGGTCTGTCCGGTTGTGTTGATACCAATACCGAGGGCCGACGTTGCGGTTGGCGTTGCTGTGCTGCCTGGCGTTGGGTTACCCTGGTAGCTGAACTCAGGGTCTGTGTAGTAGTTCAGCTTATCAACGATCGTGAACAGGTTCCGGCCGTACAGCGCAATGCTGGCTCCCGAGAAGATCTTTGTTTTGCTCATCAGGCTTTGGGGCAGGCGATACGCCAGGTTGATATCCCGAAGTTTGATGAACCAGGCTGGCGTAACGAAGTTCTCCGATACCAACCGATATTGGTCAACCCACAGGGCATACTCCGCTTCACGTACATTAACGGTCGTGTTTGGAATAACCGTTTTGCCGTCAGCATCCAGATAAGCCGAGTTCGGGAAGATATGCGGAGCCCGGTTTTCGGTCCACTTACCCGTTCCGGTGAACGTCATCTGACGACCCAGATCGCTGAACATTACATTACCACCCCGGTATTCGAAGTTAAACGTAAAGGCTAAATCACCGTATTCGATTTTCGAGCCCAGACCGGCAATATGGCGGGGAAGCACACCACCGCGCGACGACAAGGTGGTCTGGCGGAGTGGGTAACCCGTTGTTGAGTTCACCAGCACACGACCCGATCCATCTGGAGCGTATTGATAACCATCCGTTTTCAGGATTGGAAACCGCTCACCCTTAATTACGTTCGTGTTGGCGTATGCAAATCCACCGTACTGGAACTCGTTGATGCCCGGATACAGATCAAGTACTTTGTTGTCGTTGTACGAATACCGAACACTCGCATCCCAGGAGAATTTACCACCCCGCGCAATCAGATATTTCAACTCGGCTTCGTATCCCCAGTTTTTGGTTTCACCGACGTTGATCAGCAGGTTGCTGAAACCAGTTGAGTTTGGAACCCGAACGGTGATAACCTGGCCTTTTGAATTCTGAGTATATGCCGATACGTCAATGTTAACACGGTTGTTGAACAACTGGAATTCGCCACCAATTTCGGTCGAATAAACTGTTTCAGGTTTCAGACCAGCATCCGGTAATACGTTACCAACGGTCAGACCAACAGTGTTGCCGTACGGAAAGCCCGTACCATTGCCGTACGCCAGATCAAGACCGTATAAGGGAATGTTGTCATTGGCGTTCTTATTGGCGTTCACCCGGATCTTCGCGTAGTTCAGGACATCGTTGCGAATACCAGGGAAAGCGTCTGTTGGAATGAACGAGAGGGCAGCGCCGTAGTACGGATACGACCACGTATTGGCCGGACGATTTGGTTTATAGAACCGAGACGTAGCGTCGAAGCGGAACGTACCGTTCAGAATCAGCCAGTTTTTGTAGTTCATGGTTAAGTCAGCGTAGTACCCATACCGACGCTCCTGCGTTGTGGCTTCACCCCCAGTCAATTCACCTTGGCGGTTCGCTACGTTGTATACGTCGGGTACGACAATGGAACTTGATCCAACAGCCATGGATTTAGTCGTACGCTGATAAATGCTGTTCCCCAGGATTAACTTGTTGGTAAACGGACCGAAATCTTTCGTCAGGTGAACCTGGAATTCGTTGTTAACGACGTTTTCTGTATTCGAGTAATCTGTTACACCACCCAGAATGTCGGTGATTGCCCGGTATATACCCGTACCATCGCCGTCGTGATAAAACGGAGCAGGAACAAACGATTTCGTTTTAGCCCAGTCTGAATACAGGAATTTACCCGTGGTATTTTTGCCCGTCCGGGAGTTGTTCATCACCCCTAAACGCTCCGTGATCATCAGCCAGGAAGTTGGCTTATAGTTCAGGCTCAGATTACCGTTCAGGTTAGCATCTTTGTATTTCATTCGGCTGTTATCGGCATTGAAATACGGGTTATTGTAATAGTCGTTGTAGAAACCGTTTGGATTGGCAAGTGGATTGGTCTGCCAGTTGCGCAGGTCGTTCAGGGGCAGGTTGGCTGGCTGGTTGAGTACGTCGTTGTAGAAATCAGACGAAGTACGGTCGTAAACAGCCTGCGTAAAGCCGACGTTGAAACCGGCGGTCAGTTTACCATATTCTTTGGTAGCCGACAACCGTGCACCGGTACGTTCGCTTTGGTCGTTCGGTACAATCCCAGCAATCTTCTGGTTTTCCAGCGACATATAGAACGAACTGGTTTCGTCACCACCCTGGAAACTCACCTGATTGTTCATCGACACGCCCCTGTTGAACGCCTTCCGACGGGCATTTGGAATAGCTGAGTACGGGATAATCAGCTGGCTGCCATCTTCGGCTGTCCGGCCCTGAATCCGCAGCGATCCATCAAACTGATCACCGTACTGCTGATTTTCGTAAGGCCGCCAGTTTTCTTTCATCCGAACCAGATAGTCGTTGCTGTAACCAGCCGTACCGAACGATGGGTAGTAGTGAGAACCCGAACCGAACTTGTCCTGAATCTGCGGCAGAAAACTGATGTCCTCAAAGTTTGTACTGTTTGAATACGATACTTTGAGTTTTCCTTTTACGCCTTTCTTGGTGGTGATGATGATAGCACCGTTAATACCAGCCGACCCGTACAACGTAGCAGCCTGTCCACCTTTCAGGATAGACACGCTCTCGATGTCGTTAGGATTGATCAGAGCCAGAATGGTCGACGTCGTCTGCATACCATCCAGCACGACCAGCGCTTCGTTGTTACCAGTCAGCGAGCGGTATCCACGTAACACAACCTTTACAGCTGGGTCAACGCTGTTGTTTACATTGTAAACGGCCAGACCGGTTACCTTGCCCGAAAGTGCCTGCGCTAACTGGGGCGAACGGCCAACAGTTACATCCTCTGTTTCTACTTTAGAAACAGCATACCCAATCTCACGCTGACTCTTCCGGATACCCTGAGCCGTTACCACAACTTCCTGAAGCTGTGAAGCGTCGGGTTTTAAGGAAAAATTCAATGACGTTTGGTTGTCAACCTTAATCGTTTGGGAAGTAAAGCCGATGAAGCTGGCGTTTAATACTTCGCCTTTTGACGCATTGATTCGATAGATGCCTTCAGCATCTGTCGTGGCACCGCGTGTCGTGCCTTTCACCGAGATGTTAACGCCCGGTAATGCAGATCCGTCCTCTGATGAAGTGACCTTTCCGGTGATGACCAGGTCCTGGGCCAGCAAAGGAATAGCGAATAAACACAGTATAAACTGTGCTAGTAAAAATTTACGCATAGAACGTCGTTTAAGTTAAGAAGTAGTACTTAAATAATATCCACTACCCCAAAGTAAAGTAATTTTATTGAGACAAGATTTTGCCAAGGTCAATTTTTTTTCAATCATCCCCTACTATTCGACCTATAAGCAAAATAATGTTCTGAATAAGAATGGTTGGCGGCTACATTACATAAGGGACCTTAACTAAGTATAGTTTCGTTTTACTTGAACTCAATTAAGTATTGGGTATAGAGCAATCACTGGGTATTTGATATTCCAAAAAGGCCATGTTCATTGTCGAACATGGCCTTTTTGGACGATTTACTGATTAATTCTCTTCTCCTGAAAGGTTAGTCGCTGAATTTTACAGCTTTTGAATGGGCAAGCGGTTTTGTTATACTACGCTCACTAGTTGACTACTTTTCACTAACCTATACTCGGTATATATTCACTACCTAGGGTCAAATTTGTTCGCTGACCATATATACTAAGTAAACTACAGTCTATAAAACATTACGATTCATTGTCTGTTGTTTATCTCTAGCAGCTCTTAACTACCAGTTTACCCATAGAATATATCTTCTAAACGCTTTATACAAAATATATTTTTGAAAGTTTAACTATGTAGTAAGTAATTTTTACAAGCCGTACTAAGTACTAACCTATAAAAGTACAATTTTCTGATTAAAATTAGATTAAAGGACTTTGTAGCGAAATTAGGCATTTATGAGGTATACTATCTATAAATTATGGCAATAGGTGCTATTTGACAAACAAAAGGTTCGTTTTTTGGTAGATAAGTCTTTAATTTTGTTGAAAAATTAGTTTTATAGTTCAAACAAATCTCCATCAACTTTTATGAGAAAAGTTCTAATTGGAAGTTGGCTCATGTCACTGCTGTTCTGTTTGCCGCTGATGGCGCAGGAGGCCGTTGTGACGGGTCTCGTTACTTCGTCGGATGATGGCTCAGCCCTACCCGGCGTGAGCATTGTTGTAAAAGGAACAAGCCGGGGAACAACGACAGATGCGAATGGGGCCTACCGGATCAACGCCGGAGGAAACGCGACCCTGACGTTCTCCTTCGTAGGGTTTAAGTCGCAGGATGTAGCCGTTGGGAATCGCAGTTCGGTTAACGTCGTCTTGCAGAATGATGCCTCTACCCTGAACGAAGTCGTAGTGACGGGATTCGGTATCCGTCGGACTGAACGGGAAATCGGTACGTCGGTTACGAAGATCAACAGCTCACAGATCAACCAGGCCGCTCCGGTTAACATCGCTAATGGGTTAACGGGTAAAGTTGCCGGTTTGCAGGTCAACTTAACTAACAACGCTGTAGGATCGACTCCACGCTTAACGATACGTGGTAACCGCTCTTTCCTCGGAAACAACCAGGCCTTGCTGGTTGTCGATGGTGCACTCACAGATATTGCATTTCTTTCATCTATCAACCCCAACGATATTGAAAGCACAACTATCTTAAAAGGGCCCAGTGCAGCGGCTTTGTACGGGTCAGATGCCTCTAACGGCGTATTAGTAATTACCACCAAGCGCGGTACCACTAATAACCGGCCACAAATCTCGTACACAAACAATACTCAGTTCGAGAGCGTATCGTACATGCCATCGCTCCAGAACAGCTACGGCTCCAACGGTGGTGAAGGCGCTCCGTTTATCGACGCCAACGGCCAGCGGTTGTACGTTCCCTTCGAAAACCAGCAGTTTGGTCCCGCCTTCGACGGTTCGCTTCAGCCCCTTGGCTATGGCGTACAGGTACGGAACCCCGATGGGTCGCTCCGCCTGGATACCTTGAAGGTGCCGTACTCAGCTTTAGCGAAAGATCCGCGCAAAGCGTTTTTCAACACCGGCGCTACGGTACAGCACGATTTATCGTACCGGATTGGCGATGCGCAAAACTTTTTTGGTTTAGGCATTCAGCGCGTTGACCAGACGGGTATCGTACCCAACGATCGGTTCAGCCGCACAAACCTGTTGGTGAACGGTGGCCGCACGATTGATAAATTCACAGTTACGGCAAAGGCCAACTTTACGTATCAGAATCGGAATCTGGAGAATGGCGATTTTGGTCAGGGCCGTCCGGTCTACTGGAACCTGCTGAATCAGCCCGCCCATGCCCCCCTGACTGATCCCCGCATTAAAGACATTACGTCACCCTACGGCGATGTAAACGGGTACTTTAATGCTTATTACCCAAACCCGTGGTGGCAGGTAACGGGCGACAATTCGCGGGCGGTTACAAATCAGTACAACTTCCAGGGTTATGCCGACGTTGCCTATCAGTTTACGAAATGGCTGAACGTATTGTACCGCGTGTCGGGTCAGGTATCGAACTCTCAGTTTAAGTCACACGTGGCCGAGGTAACGTTCAGCGACTATGCGATCAGTGACCCCTGGGGCGCCGGTAACATTGCCTCATCGGTACAACGGCGCAGCGCAACTGTTACTGATCAGACCGACACACGCACCCGCTTTACGGGCGATCTGCTGGTGTCGATTACCCCAACCTTCGGTGATTTCACGACGAAGTTAATCCTGGGGCAGCAAACCCGTACCGACTATCGGCGCAATACGTAT
This sequence comes from Spirosoma knui, assembly GCF_054780635.1. Classification (NCBI taxonomy): domain Bacteria; kingdom Pseudomonadati; phylum Bacteroidota; class Cytophagia; order Cytophagales; family Cytophagaceae; genus Spirosoma; species Spirosoma knui. Next base: position 67,768 of record NZ_BAAGVY010000003.1, read on the forward strand.
GCGAACGCGGCTGCACTGGTCATTCCGGGAGTATACAACATCTCGAACCGGCTGGGTGAGCCGAACGTATCGGAATACAACGCACAAAGCCGTCTGCTAGGTGCATTTGGCGACTTGACCATCGGCTACCGCGACATGTTCTTCCTGCACGCTACGGGACGGAATGACTGGACGTCGCTGCTGGCTCCTGACAACCGGTCGTTCTTCTACCCCAGCGTCGATGCCTCGGTGATTCTGACCGAAGCCTTACCTTCATTGAAGGGCGGCAATGCGTTGACGTACTTAAAACTGCGCGGAGGTATTGCCAGAGCCGGGAACGTAAACGTAGCGGCTTATCAGCTTCAGAACGTGTTCAACCCCGGCACCAACCAGTCTTCGGGTGGTAACCCGGCTTCGGGCGGAACGCAGTTCCCGTATGGCAGCCAGCCTGGCTTCGAATTGGGTAACACGCAGAATGACCCCAACCTGAAACCGGAGTTCACAACGAACCGCGAAGTAGGCGTTGAAGTTGGTTTGTTTGACCGGATCAACCTGGAAGCCGTGTACTACACGACGACCACAACCAACCAGACCGTACCGATTCAGATCTCGCGCGCTACGGGTTACACCTCAGCCCTGATCAACACGGGTTCGATGGAAAACCGTGGCGTAGAGCTGGAACTACGTACGCTACGTCCAATCGTGAACACGGGGGGCTTTACCTGGAACATCAACACGAACTATACCTTCCTCGATAACAAGGTGACGTCGGTTTACCCAGGTCTTGACCGCATCAATATCCCGCTCACTGATGGTTCAGGCTCGTCAGTGTATGCAGCCGTTGGTCAGCCTTACCCAGCGTTGTACGTATCGGATATTCAACGGGTGACCGATCAAAACAGTCCATATTATGGACAAGCTGTAGTTAACTCAACCACGGGATACCCAATTCTGGACCCTACAATCCGGTATTATGGTACGACCCAGCCGCGCCATCGCTTCGGCCTGACCAATACGTTTGGCTACAAGGATTTCACCCTGTCAGCGGTAGTTGAATACCGGGGCGGCAATGTGATTTACAACCAGCTTGGCAACGCACTTGAGTTCACGGGTGCTGGCATTCGGTCGACCTACAATGGCCGTCAGAATTTCATTTATCCGAACTCGGTTATCCAAACGGGTACTGATGACCAGGGTAATCCAACCTATACGCCGAACACGAGCGTATCGACCCGGGATGGTAATCTGGAATTCTGGACGAACTCAGGTTTCCATAATGCCGCTTCGAGCTACGTAACGAGCGCAGCGTTCTGGAAACTACGGGAAGTGGTGTTGGGCTATAACGTACCGGCTGCTTTCCTGAGCAAAACCAAATTCCTGAAGACGCTGAACGTAGCCCTGACCGGCCGGAATCTATTGCTGTTACGTCCGAAGACAAACGTTTTCTCCGATCCGGAATTCTCGCTGGATAACAGTAACGCACAGGGAACAACAAATGAATACCAAACTCCGCCTACGCGGTTCTATGGTTTCCGGGTAAGCGTTGGGTTCTAATCTTAATCAACAACTAACAATGTTCAACATAAAGAAAATAACGGTTGGGGCATTAGTCGCGCTGCTGGCGGTATCGTCGAGCTGCAAAGACGACTATCTCGACATCAACAATAACCCCAACCAGGCGACCTCGGCAACGCCCGAGCTGGTTCTGCCCAGTGCGTTAGCGTCTACCGCCAGTTATATGCAAACCCGTTTCCCGTTCCTGAACCTCTGGATGGGCTACTGGAACTGGAGCGGTAACTACTCGATCGGTACATCGGACAAAAACTACCAGTTTACCAACTCCTTCGGCGCGGGTATCTGGGATAATGGGTACCTGATCCTGAAGAACTACAATTACATCGATACGCAGGGCGCGGCCTTAAACCAACCTGTTGTGCAGGGAATGGCTAAAATCATGAAAGCCCTGCACTTTCAGATTCTGGTCGATACCTACGGCAACGTACCCTATACCGAAGCCCTATCGGGTGTGGCCACGGCGGCTCCGAAATACGACGATCAGGTAGCGATCTATGAAGATCTGTTTAAGCAGATCGACGCAGCGCTGACCTTGTTCGATCAGGCAGACGAGGTAGCGGCTCAGGGTGGTACCGTTCGGAATCCGGGCTCAAACGACATCATGTTTCAGGGCGATCTGGATCTATGGCGGAAGTTTGCCAATACACTGAAATTGCGGATGCTGCTGCGTCAGTCCGAAAAACCAGAGCGGCAGGCGTTCATCCAGGCGCAACTTGCTACACTGAAAGCTTCGGAATACGGATTCCTGGGCGAAGGCGAAAATGCGGCTGTCAACCCCGGCTACACCAACTCGGCCAACCGCCAGAATCCGTTCTACGGCAACTTTGGCAGTACAGTGACGGGTACGCCTACAGAGTTGAGCAATCAGTATAAAGGCAATAAGTTCGCTATCGATTTCTATCAACAAACGAACGATCCACGTCTGGGCCGGTTTTATTTTCCGGTCGGCGGTACGGGCACTACGTTCAATGCTACGTTCTTTGGCACCATTAATCCGTTGGTGAACAGCCAGGTTTCGGCGATCGGACCAGCTTTACTGGAAAGTGCAGATCAGGACGCGATAATCCTGGCTTCGCACGAGTCGCTGTTTCTGCAAGCGGAAGCAGCTCAGCGCGGCTGGATTACTGGAACACCTCAGACGTTCTACGAAGAAGCGATTACCGAGTCGTTCCTGAATGTTGGGCTGACCGCTGCGCAGGCGGCTACGTACTACGCGCAAGCCGTTAACAACGTAGGCTGGGAAGCGTCAACGAACAAGCTTCAGGCGATCATTACTCAGAAATGGGCGTCGCTCAACGGCTTTAATCCGTTCGAATCCTGGTCTGATTACCGTCGACTGGGCTACCCGAACGTACCGATCTCGCAGGACCCAAGCACGACCATTCGGCAAATTCCGGTACGTCTGCTGTATCCGCAGAGCGAGTTTAACTATAACCAGACCAATGTGAGCGCACAGGGAACGGTTAGTCAGTTCACGACAAAGATTTTCTGGGAGAAATAAGCGATAACACCAGCAAAGAACTATTATGAAAAAGTTTTTATACGTCATCGTCGCTGCGAGCCTGACCGGAAGTCTGAGCTCCTGCCTGAACGATGATGAACACTACGTTGATTTCAAAAATGTGGGATCCGTTGCGGAGATTCCGTCATCGGCTTTCTACGGCGCTCAGGATACCCGCAGCTACCTGAAAGTAGCGGCCGTCACGGACTCGTTCGACGTGAACATTGCGTCGCCGAATCCACCGTCACAGGATATTCAGGTGACGGTGGCCGTTGACGAAGCCGCCCTGGCTGCGTATAACGCGCAGAATGGTACGTCGTTCAAAGTGTTGCCTGCGTCCATGTATCAGCTGTTGACGCCAACGGTTACGGTGAAAGCCGGTACCCGTTTGGCGCCAATTGCGTTCCAGTTGAACACGACTTCGTTAAGCTTCACCGATACGTATGCGATTCCGTTTGTAATCAAAAGCGCAACGAATGGCGTGGTGGTAAGCTCGAACTATGGTACCAAGATTCTGGCTGTGGTTCCACGGAACAACTACGAAGGTAACTATCAGGCGACGGGTACGTTCAATCACCCAACAGCGGGCGCACGGGCCATTAACCGCCCGAAAACGCTGAGCAGCATTGATGAGTCGACCAGCCAGACGGAATACGCTGACCTAGGCGGCAGTAACACGATGTGGCTAAAGATTAATGCCGACAATACGGTTACAATCATTCCGAAAGGAACATCGGCTGCGGCAACGATTCAAAGTGGCGTCAACACCTATAACCCAACAACGCGCACGTTCACGTTGAACTATCGCTACGCGGGTGCCGGTGGTGACCGGGTTATCACCGAAACTATTCGGCGGGTTAATTAAGCGCTGGCAGACAGAATACACAAACAGGCAGTTGGCTTAAGCCAACTGCCTGTTTGTGTATTCATTATTTCCATCAGGCAATCGTTGCGGTTACTTCCTCTGCTTTGTTCGAGCCGGTTAGTTCCGCCAGCAATTCATCGACGTTCACGGTCGCAAAGCTGCTGGCATAATCGGCCATAGCGTAAGGAATAATCAGGTCACTCCCGTTTATAATGCCTCCGCAGCTATATACGACGTTCGGTACGTAGCCTTCGCGCTCGTTTTCGTCGGGGCTCAAGATTGGTTCTGTTGTCCGGCCGATTACCTTACTAGGGTCGTTCAGATCGAGCAGAAACGCACCAATGGCGTATTTACGCATGGGACCAACGCCGTGACTAAGTACCAGCCAACCCGCTTCGGTTTCAATGGGTGAGCCGCAGTTGCCTAGCTGTACATACTCCCAGTGATACGTTGGCTTCAGAAGCAGTTCTTTGGTTTGCCAGAAATACAGGTCGTCGGAATACATGAGATAGATATTCTCGCCATCCTGCCGCGAGATCATGGCGTATTTCCCGTTGATCTTACGAGGAAACAAGGCCATACCTTTGTTTGATACCTCAGCCCCGTTCAGGGTGCTCACGTTGAAGTGCGTAAAATCTTTTGTCTCCAGCAACTGCGGGAACGTAACGCGTCCGTTGTAGGCCGTATACGTAGCGTAGTAAGTCACCTCGCCATTGTCATCGGTAAACTGCACGAACCGGGCATCTTCAATCCCGTTGGTTTCGTTCGGAGACGTGGGAAAGATGCATCGTTCATCCAGACTCTGGTCGTCCTCGAAGTGAATTTCATAGTTCGAACGGGCCAGCGCCAGCAAACCACCGGCAATGGTGTCGTATTCGGCATTGTAGCGATACTGAGCCAGCACACGCTTTGTCTGCGTTTCCAGCTCGGGCAGGCTGAACTCATCGCCTAACCCCGCCATCATTTTTTCCTGAATACTATTTTCCAGCCTCAGCTCATACAGTTTCCGCTCGAACTGCGCCCGATTAAACCGATGATTGGGCACAATCTCCGGCGACGTTACGTAACGCGACGGTTTTCGCAGAACGATCTTACCCTCCTGATCGATATAACCCATCCGGAACGAGATCGACGATACGTGTCCTTCTCCGGTGGCGCGCAGGCTCAAAATGAACCGCTTGTAACCGGGCGGCACGTTGCTCTGGTCAGGATGCCAGATCATCGACGGGTTAAAGAGGGCAGCCGACTCCAGCGAGTACTCCATCGTGAAGTACGCCCCCAATAGCAGCTTACGCTCCTGGGTGAGTGGCTCGTCGGTCAGGAGCTGCGGTTTTATCTGCTCAAACCGTTGTAGCAGAAAGCGCTCCAGCTTATAGTGCCGACCGCCAAACTCCCGAATTACCTCGTCGAGTTTTCGCTCGGCTTCTTCATCACTCATCGCCCCGATTCGGGCGATGATTTTCAACGTTCGGGTAGTACTTCCTAAATCAAAAGGACGAAACAAGACACGCGTCGGATCGGGCCGGAGAACAATACCCGTCCGGGTTGCTTTAATACTCATTCAGTAAAGACGTTACAGAATCGATTAGATACACGCTTAAAATTGGCTAATGCGGCCGTAACCTGCAACGCCTGATACGTATAACTTGAAAATTCTGTCTCTTCATTGGACAACTTAGCTTAAGGACGTAATTTCTAGGTTAACGGACTTTTTTTCCTGACGTCGTTTTTGAACCGTGTCCAGTTCAGCTAGGGCCAGCAGGTACGACAAAGTAGACTCCGCACCCTGATTTTTGTTCACCCGGTCGATGTGTAAGCCATCGCGGCAGCCACCCGTTTGCTGGTCATACAGAGGCAGACCCAGGTCATTCAAGCCAATAAACCATTTGAACACCCGAACGGCCGTTCGCTGCCATTCGTCGTCGCCGGTTACTTCATAAGCCGCCAGGCAGGCCGATACGGTACTTTGGGCTTCGAGCGGTTGTTGGTCGAAATAAGCGCGTGGCTGCCCTTTTACGTAAAACCCATTGGAACCAATAGGCTGAAAATGCCCGCGCTCCGCCGTTTGAAGTTTGAGCAACCACTGCAACGATTGCACACCGATCCGAACGCACTGTTCATCTCCCGACCGGATAAAGGCGTGAGCCAGCACGGCGTTGTCGTACGATAGAACGTTCTCAAACCAGGGCCAGTCTTCGGTTGCGGTTTCCGTATAACAGAACAGAAGTTTGTCGAGCAACTGCCGCTGAATCGTTTTCGCCAGCCGGTCGTCGTTGAATTTTTTCTGGTATTGATAGATGCCCAACAGGGCAAAAGCCCAGGCTCGCGGAGAAGTCATATCAGCTACCGACGGCATCACTTTTTCGAGTAATCCCAAGGCCCACGTTACGGTGTTCCGGTCGGTGGCCCGGCCAATGCAGGTACCCAGCGCCCAAATCGTTCGTCCCGTGCTGTCATCGGAGCCCACCTCTTCGAGCCAACGGCGGTCGTAGCTCATGAAGTTGCGGAACCGGCGGTATTCATCGGTATAGGCATAGTTGAGAAACGCGCAGTAATTGTCGGCCGTTTTCGCCAGCTTCTGATCCCCTACGTTAGCCTCCAGAAGGGTCAAAGCCAGAATGAGCGCCCGCGCGTTATCGTCGGTGCAGTATCCTTCTTCGTAGAATGGCAGGTGGAAGCGGGCATGCTGAATAATACCGGTTGAATCGGTCATTCGATACAAATGATCGAGCCGTAAAGCGGGTAATCGGAAAGCAGAGCTGCTCAGTCCGCCCATTGTATACGAAGCCTGATTATTTACCAGACCCATCCGTTCGTGCCGCGCCTGAGCAAATGAGTCAGCATAGGCTTGAATCACCCGTTCCCAGATCATCTCACGACCCAACATATACGCTTTCTTACGGATACCGTGTCGGCGGGACTCATCGGTAAGCAGGTTAATGAGCTGATCGGCAATGGCCTCCGAATCACCAAACGGCACCAGCACACCACGTCCGTCGGCCAGCAGTTCTTCAGCATGCCAGTACGGGGTCGACACCACCGCCTTGCCGCAACCAAAGGCGTAGGACAATGTACCGGATGTAATCTGAGCCGGGTTCAGATAAGGCGTAATGTAAATGTCGGCCGCGCCCAGGTACTCCAGCAAATCGTCTAATTCAACAAACTGGTTATAGAACCGAACATTGTCCCGCACACCAAGATCAGCGGCCAGTTTCTTCAAACTATCCCGGTAGACCTCGCCTTCGTGTTTTACCAGATTGGGGTGGGTGGCCCCCAGAATCATGTAAACCGCGTTCGGCACCTGTTCAACAATACGGGGCAAGGCACGAATCACATGCTCGATGCCTTTGTTGGGCGACAATAAACCAAAGGTAAGTATGGTTTGCTTGCCTTCCATGCCAAACTTGTCTTTATAGAAATGGGGATCAACGAACGGCATATCCGGAATACCATGCGGTACTACGTCTATTTTTTCGCTGGGTACGTCATAAATATTGATCAGAAAATCACGCCCTTTCTCCGACATGCAGATGACCCGCGCCGACAGATCGGCAATGCTTTTCAGGACCAGCAACTGCTCTTCGTTTGGGCTTTTCAGAATGGTATGAAACGTCGTCACGATGGGCATGGCCAGATTCCGGAGCAGCGTCAGGATATAACTGCCAGCCGGACCACCGTAAATTCCGTACTCGTGCTGTAAACAGACGACATCGATATCTTTTGAATTCAGGAATTCGGCCGCTTTACGGTACGCTTCCTGGTCGTGCTGGTAAAAATCATACCGAACTTCGCTCGGATAATCGTATCCTTCAGCTACGTCGTTTACCGAAACTACCAAAGGTTTCGACTCGGGAATAAATGAATTGTATGACTTGAAAAGATCGGAGGTAAAGGTGGCGATTCCACACTGACGAGGAAGGTAATCACCGATAAAGGCTACATTTTTGGGTTTGTGACTCCACATGTCCGAGCCGTTTATTTGATCGATCATATCGTTGAATAGTATAGAAGGTTCTATAACTCTAGCAGTTAAGATGCTTTTACGTATAAAAGTGTCTTAACCTAACTTTTGTTTGTAAAAACAAAACAATTTAGGGGTATTGAATAGCGAAGTAGATTAAAGGGCGAATAGTCCTATCTTATATATCAATTCAACCCTATTTTATATTGGAATAAGAAAAACGCATACTAGCTTTTTCACGCAAAAAGCTGGTATGCGTTGTATACCCGTTAAAGAATAATGTTTACTATTTTTTTCGTCTTTCTTGGGGCCTGTTGTAAATTTTTATTCTGCTGCCGTAGCTGCTCCACTTCGCGCTTGAGCTAAATAACATACAGCATGGTTTCTTCAATTTTTTCGAGCTGTCTACAAGGCAGGTTACACTTACCCGAACTGTAATGCGGATGTAGTCAGCATACACGTGACACAGCGCCTGGATACGTAATGCTGTTGACCAGGTTGACTATCTCTTTTCTGTACGGTTACCTGATTCGTAGCGTAACCTGAGCGGTGTCGTCTTCGCCGTTATCGTAGCCATTCCCAGGAGTCGAATCCGGGTCACCGATGGATGTTAGGGCTACTTGTGATTTAATTACCGCTTTGGTTGATTGCAGTGCTCTGGCCCGCATCCAGACCGTTTCGGTACGGCCCGGCGCGACGTTGCTGATGGTGGCGAAATATTGTCCGGACGCTGCGGTTATGTTCGTGCCATCGATAAAACTTAAACTTGCCGGCAGCGTACACACTACGTTCACCTGCCCCGACGTACTACCGCCCTGATTGCCAACACTCATGCTGATCGACACGATGTCGCCAACTGACACAGCGGGTTGGTTAAGAAATACAGCAAGACTTAAATCGGCTTTCGTCGGGTCGGGTGTCGGTTGATTTGAGGTTACCGGTGGCAGCGGTGGTGCATTCATCGAGATGGGTACGCTAAACTGCCGCGTACCGGCCTGACGCGTTCGAAACATTACCTGTGCTACGTCGTCCTGTCCGTCGCCAATGCTGGTGTTCGGGCGTGAATCCATATCTAACTGATCGGCGCGGGCAATTTCAGCTGCTATCCGATACGTCCCTTCCTGGGTCGGAACCGCCAGAAACGTTACGGATACAGGCGCTGTGGGCGTCACTTCAGCCAGCTTTGCCAGCACAAGCCCCCGCGTATGGGTTAAGCCGGTTCCATTTATGAACGTTAGCGGAGCGGGCAGTTCACAACGTAGCCAAACATTTGTAGCCACCTTAGCGCCCTCGTTTCGAACGGTGATCGTGATACGCACGGGATCATTTGCCCGCAACGAAGGGGCGTCAATGTAGGCGTCTATTTCCAGATCGGTACTCTGCACATTGACTGGTGGCAAGGGCGCTACGTTCTGAAAAAAGTCATTCGTCAAATAGTTGTTCCAAGCATCACCGAGCAGTCGTAAACCCTCGCCCGAAAAGTGAACCCCGTCGGTTCTGGGCATCTGAATAGTATCTGTGTCAGGACCAGGATACACCCGATCAACGTGCTGAATCACGTAATTCTGCGCAGCTATGACTGGCTCATAATGGGTAAGATTGTAGTTGATGAGCAGGTTATCATCCATCGATACCCGCGCCACCACCCAGGTCAGATCAAAGCCCGCATCCCGACGACTTTGCCGAATCACCGTTTCCAGATCCTGCGCGTAACGGGCCGCCGATGGGTCGGTGTCGTAAAACTCGGCTTCGCCCTGATGCCATAATACGGCGCGTAATCCGGTTAAACGAGCGTAATCCTGGACAATCCGTTTCAGGTTTCCGTACGGCATTCCCGGCCGGAAATACTCGTTGTAGGAAGTGGCGGTACTATCGACGGTGATACTTTCCCGCCAGTTGCGCACGGCTGTACCCGACCAGGCCGCATTGTAAAACAGAACCGGTACGTTGAATCGGGCGGCCAATCGATCGCCTAACCGCCCCCAGCACCACGCGCTCTGCCCACGCGGTCCGATGAGACTCGTGGCTGACATTGGAGCCGCGTAAAACGGCAGCGGCAACCGAATGGTGTCGGTCAGGTTGAAATGCGGAGCGCACACGACTCGTCCGTCGGCCGGATCCACCGCATCACGCTCCCAGATGCCTTGCCCGTTCGATTGGCCCGCGATGGCAAATACCTCGCCAACGCCAACGGGTTGTTTCTGATCGGTAGCAACGATATTGCCTCCGGCCCAGGCTCGTACTTCCAGCCGATACCACCCACCAACTGCAAGCACCCGACCGCCAAACTGCCCGTTGGCCGGGCTCTCATCCAGCACGGCCCAATCGGTCGACTGACCCTGACCGGTCTGGACGGCAAGCAAACGGGCTTCAACCCGCTCGATAGGGACAGCGCAAACACCGGCTATGGTCATGTAGGACTGGTTGGCATTGCTGCGCTGAAAAACCAGGTGCGAAACGGGAAACGTTATAGAAAGCTGAGCGTAAGCAGAAACAGCGAAGAAAACCTCAACGACACCTAATCCCAACAGCCAGAACATCTTCGCCCACGGGGTGGATAACCGAGAGGCATACATAAGGTACAGAGTAACAGTGGATATACACCCGACAGAATCACGAATCATGCCGTCGATAACCCACCGTGAAACCCCTGAGCCTATATTTACCAGACGGTATTAAACCTCTTCCAGCAGCGTATCAAACGAGACAAGCTGATTGGCGAACCGATGCTGTATACGCCTTTGCATCGCATCAGCGTGCTGATGCAGGTAAACATCATAGTCTGCTCTTGACAGAAAATCCAGTTGCACCGAGTACGTTACTCCGCCATTATCGAGCTCAGTTAACAGCCGCAGCAAACGGTGTCCCGTCGGCAATTTCGTAGCAGCAACGGCGGGGAGGTAAAACGTTTTCATCCAATGAAGCCAGTCGTCGGCGACCTCCTGGGCAACACTATACGTAGTATTATAAAGAATCATAGTAGTCAAACAAACGATTGTCGGCGTAAGTTGGCCATTTGGTTGTTTCTTTGTCAAAAACAATATTTCACTAACTCGTTTGTTGAATGCTATACAATATCCTTAGACACGCCCATTCCGGCCTGCGCTGGCTTGTACTTATTTTGTTGATAGCGGCCGCGGTCACAGCTATTCAGCGGCTTCGGGGTCGTAACACGTATACCGACGGTAACCGCAAGCTGTATTTGTTTGCGCTTATCGCTACGCACATACAGTTCTTAGGCGGTCTGCTGCTCTATGTACTCCCGGTTAGCGCAGGCGGCAGCCCGAAGGTAAACTTTGACCTCGCTATGGACAAGTTCTATCGCTTTTACACGGTAGAGCACATTACGACTATGCTAATCGCGATTATTTTAGTGACTATTGGTTACTCGCGCCACAAGCGGCTCAATGATGCCACCGATAAACACCGGATGGTCGCCCTATTTTATGGTCTGGGGCTGCTCCTTATTCTTATTGCGATTCCGTGGCCATTCCGCATGGAAGGGGCCAGCTGGTTCTAATCGCTTATTGTCTATAGGTACAAAGGGTGCCCGGGTTCAGCAGTGACTCGGGCGCCTTTTTTTATTGCTCGAAAAAGCTCAATCAGCCTTAAAGTCTACCAATCAGCTTGATTTTTGTAGAGCACTCTTGTTTATTATTCAACCAATAAAAAATTTACTAATCTAATAATCAGAATTTTACGATTTGTGGCATTCTATTTTCCAAAAATCGTGTAGAAAATATTCCTCAATTATTTGGAGATAATTCCCCATTACTATACTTTTATGACACGTAATTTGAATTTGACCTAATTTCATGATGAGAAAAATGCTCCTGACAGCATTATCTGCTGTCTCGTTTGGCATCGTTCAAGCTCAAACCGTGCCCGCCGTAGTTGAATTACCCACCGTACTTAATCAAGTTTCCGTACCTACTGTAACTGAAGTACCCACCGTAACTACACCAAGTTTCTACGAGCAAATTCCCCTTGTAGGCGATGTCATCAGCTTCGCCAAAAAGCATCTCACCATTCGCTACCGCTCCGGCGGCACCAGTACCCACGGATTCGACTGCTCCGGCTTCACTCGTTTCTGTTTTAACCACTTTGGCATTACCCTCCCCCACTCCAGCGCGGCACAAGGCAATGTTGGCATGCCTATCGAGAAGGCCGAAGCCCAGCCTGGCGACTTAATTCTTTTTAAAGGACACAGTTCTGGCGGCAGCCGCATCGGTCATGTCGGACTGATTACCGAAGTGATCGGTGATCGGATCAAATTCATTCACTCAGCCTGGAATGGTGGCGTCCGTTACGATTACCTCCACGCTGATTATTATCACAAGCGGTTTGTCGGCGTCCGCCGGGTGATGCACTTACTGGCAGAGAAATGAAAAAAGTAAAGCGGCCCGAAGCCGCTTTTTTGGTATTTATATCTTCCCGTCACCGGCCTATTTTCTCAGCGTCGTTCCGGCACCCTGTACAACGGCTGCGGCCACTTCATCGGCATGGCAGATGATCACTTTCGATACGCCGTTGTCTAACGCCCGAAAGGCATTGTCCAACTTCGGAATCATGCCTTTATTGATGGTGCCAGCCGCTTTATTGACTGCATAAACCTCTGGAGTCAGCTCAGCGATTACACTGTTATCGTCGTTAGGGTCAGCCAATACGCCTTTCTTCTCAAAACAGTAGACCAGCGTTACGTCATTGTGCTTAACCATATCGACCGCAATCGCCGATGCCATCGTGTCCGCGTTTGTATTCAGCAAATTCCCCGTTTCGTCGTACGTAATTGGTGCATATACGGGTGTTAGCTCCTGCCGCAGAAAGTACTGAATCTGTCCGGAATCCACTTCTTTAATGTCACCCACGAAGCCATAGTCAATGTCTTTCACCGGTCGCTTTTCGGACAGAACCGTACCGGCATCGGCACCCGTTAAGCCAATTGCGTTTACGTCTAACGCCTGAAGCTTCGCAACAATCTGTTTATTGACCAGCCCCCCATACACCATCGTCACTACGTCGAGCATTGGCTGATCGGTAATACGTCGTCCGTCAACCATAGTAGTTTGAATCCCTAATTTCTCCGCTACCTGAGTCGCCACTTTTCCACCACCATGAATAAGCAGTTTAGGCAGAGCCAGTGTAGAAAACGCGTTCAGAAAGCGAGTTAACGCATCGGGATTGTCGATGACGTTTCCGCCAATCTTAATAACAGTGAGTGATTGCATTTGAGTTGAACGTAACGGGCAGGACAGTTTACAGCAACGCCAGAACTAACGCTGCCTTTCTCCGTCAGATTGTTTTCAGGATTTCTTTTAGTACCGCCTGAGCCGACCATTCTCGGTTAGCCGCCTGTTCAATAACCAGCGACTGTGGGCTATCCAACACCTCATCAGCCACTTTCAGATTGCGCCGGACGGGCAGGCAATGCATAAACTTGCCGTTGTTGGTTAACCGCATATGGTCCATCGTTACCGCCCAAGATGGGTCCTGGGTGAGTACCTGGCCGTATTGCGTATAGGATGACCAGTTTTTGCCGTAGATAAAATCAGCTCCCGCAAACGCTTCGGCCTGGTTATACGTAACAGGCGCGTCGCCAACAAATTCAGGCGCTAATTCATAACCTTCGGGATGCGTCACCACAAAGTCAACATCTCCTGACTTGACACGGGCGTTCATCCACTCGCAAAACGAGTTTGCCACGGCCTGCGGCAACGGTTTGAAATGCGGCAACCAGGTCAGTACGACCTTCGGCCGGACCAAGCCCGATGCGGCTTTCGCTTCGTCGATGGTAATGCAATCGGCCAGCGACTGTAGCGGGTGCCGCGTTGCTGATTCCAGGTTAACGATAGGTACCTTGGCGTATTTAGCAAACTGGTGCATGACCTGCTCCCGATAATCCTTGTCCCGGTCTTTCAGCTCGGCAAAGGCCCGGATGCCGATGATGTCACAATAGCGGCCAATAACGGTGGCTGCTTCGCGAACGTGTTCAGCTTTATCGCCATTCATGAACACCCCCTCTTCCATCTCCAGCCCCCAGCTGTCCTGTCCGACATTCATGATCATTACGTTCAGGCCGAGGTTCTGCGCGGCCTTCTGCGTACTCAGGCGGGTACGTAAGCTGGAATTAAAGAAAATCAGCCCGATCGTTTTGTTCTTACCCAGGTGCTGATCGGCAAAAGGATTGGCTTTGGCGCTACGTCCGGATTGAATCAACGCGTCGAGATCCGTTACGTCGGCCAGGGAGAGGAAATTGGTCATTAGTGTATAAACGCCCTGCGTCTTTGTGCAGGGTATAAAATTCAGAATTATAAAACGACACTCACTTCTTTGCGCAGCGCTTCCAGGAATTGATCGGCCTCATCCGTACCGATGGCCAGTGAAGGAAGCAGCCGAATGATGTTTTTGCCGGCTACGCCCGTGAACTGCTTGTGCTCGAACAACAGCGACTTCCGTAACGCATCAACTGGGAAATCATACTCAATACCGATCATAAGCCCCCGGCCACGCAAGTCCTTGTAGCCGCCGATTTGACGGATGCCATTCATCAGATAGTCCCCCATACGGGCGGCATTTTCCAGTAGGCCTTCGTCTTTCATGATGTCGAGCACCGCAATGGCTGCCGTACAGGCCAGATGGTTTCCGCCGAAGGTTGTCCCGAGCAAGCCATAGCTGGCCTTGAATTTGGGCGAAATCAGAATGCCGCCAATCGGAAACCCGTTGCCCATCCCTTTCGCCATCGAGATAATATCGGCCTGGATGCCGCTGAACTGGTGCGAGAAGAACTTACCCGACCGGCCATAACCACACTGAACACCGTCGAGAATCAGCACGGCACCGGTTTCGTTGCAGCGCTGGCGGAGTGTTTGCAGAAACTCGTCGGTAGCTACGTTAATGCCGCCCACGCCCTGAATGCCTTCGATGATAACCGCGCATGTATCCGATGTAATACCCTCCCGAGCCGCTTGAGCATCGTTGTACGGCAGAAACGTTACGTGCTGGTTATAGTTGATCGGTGCTACAATAGCCGTATTGTCCGTAGCCGCTACGGCACCGGCGGTGCGCCCGTGGAATGATTTCGAGAACGCAACTACTTTCGTCCGGCCGTTGTGAAATGACGCCAGTTTTAAGGCATTTTCGTTTGCTTCCGCGCCAGAATTGCACAGAAACAGAGTATAATCAGGATGTCCGGAAAGAGCACCTAGTTTCTCGGCTAACTCCTGCTGCTGCGGTATCCGGACCGAGTTCGAATAAAATGAGATTTTATGAAGTTGGTCGGTCAGCGCCTGCACGTAACGTGGGTGCGTATGGCCAACCGAAATTACAGCGTGGCCCCCGTACAGATCGAGGTAACGGGTACCGTTCGTGTCCCATAAATAGCTGCCCTGTGCCCGAACGGGTTCAATGTCGTACAGCGGATAAACGTTAAAAAGCTCAGCCATTTCGCAAAGAAGTAACAGTCGTCGGTATACGACTTATAAAACCTGGTGCAAGTTTACGGATTATCAGGCGAAAACCGGTTAAAACGCAAAAAGGAAGCCGACTCGGCTTCCTTCCAAATTCTCAGTTTATAACTGCTTACCCGTTAGCGACGAATGACTGAATCGCCTGCAACGTAGCTTCTGGTTCTTCCACCATGCCTAGATGTCCGGACTCGTTCAATACAACAAGACTAGCTTGGGAAAGTATCTCGGCCAGGCGACGATTTTTCTCGATGGGAATAATCTGGTCATGCTGACCGGCTACAATCATCACCGGGAACGTAGCGTGCTGGAGTACATGCGTTCGATCGGGACGTAACAGCATTGCCTGTACACCCGCGCTCAAGGCTTCGCTGGGCAAGTCACTGTACCGGTCAATCAGCGTCGTTACGGTATCAGCCATCTTCGTTCGATTGTCAGGCGCAAACATATTGGTGATGGCCGTTTGAAGAAAAGCTCGGCTTCCCTCAGCAGCCAGCTTGTCAATTACCTGTCGACGTTGTTCTTTCTTGGCTTCGTCATCGGCCGATACGGTTGAGTGGAATAAGCACAATCCTTCTACCAACTCCGGATACTGCTCCGCAAAAGCTAAGGCAATATACCCGCCCATCGAATGGCCCACTAATGTAACCTTATCAACCTGAGACTTTTGCAAATAAGCATTTAGTTCTTCTGCGTACGCTCCAATCGTCTGAAGATGGCTTAAGCGGGCGAAATCAGGTCTCAGCACAGGGCTCGATACAGACAAATCGGCGTAGACGCCATCCCAGATGGAGGCATCTACGCCGTGACCGTGAATGAGACAAAGAGTAGTTTGCTGACTCATTACACGCCTTATACTAGGATTCGAGTACGCCCAGCAGAATCAGAACGATACCCACGATGAGCAGAATCAGACCAAGAACGCCGATAACACCACCGAATAATAAAGACAGGATCAGACCGATAGCACCGATAATGATCCCGTTACGGGCATTACGGTTCAACGCTTTAGATTCGTCCGGCGCTACGTGGTTTTTGATTTTCTTGTCTAGTTTTTTCAGCACCGTACGCTCCATCAGCGACAACTTCTTGGTCGAAGCTGCGCTTGCTGATACGTTCGACTTATCGCTGGCGGTGGTGAGCAACTCGTTAACCCGGGCCATCCGCTTGGTCAGTTTCTTGTTCGAAGCCAGTTTGCTATCGTTCCGAACGTAGGCTTCTACCTGACTCATTACTTGTTTAGCCTGTGCGACCTCAGCCATAGCGGGTGCTGGCGCGGGCGTTGCTTCGGGGGTTAGTGTTTCAACAGCAACGGGCTGCGCGGCTTCAACTGGCGTGGCTACAGCAACCGTTTCCTGCTGGGGTGATTTAAATTGTTCGCGTGGGCCTTTTTGAAAATAAGCAACTGGACGGCTGCAGGATGAAAGAATGGCGGCACCCATAAGGGCGGCAAAAATGTGCTTGGAAAGCGTGCTCATAGAGAACATGGTTTAAATGAATGAACGATTGAGATATCACCCACAACAACTGCATCTTTTGGGGTTTGTTGTGAGGTAAGGCGAAAAATTGAACGAATTTGATTAAATGAAATTTGCCAAACTCGGCAATACAGGCAGGGCTGAACCGGACACCAAGCGTTCTAACGGATTCGTAAACTACTAGTAACGAATCTATTAGAACGCTTGAGCGAACTGATTTTACAATAGTCCGACCAACAGGATAACGGCTCCGGCCAGTAGCAAAATAACGCCCACGCCTGAGCCCGCACCGGTCAGCAGAAGAATCAAACCAACAATGACGACAACCGCTCCAGCGGCCAAAATACCCGTGCTGGCCATCGCTTTGTCTGGGTTGGCGGGGGCCAGCCGTTTGCTAAGCTTCTTATCCAGTTTTTTCAGTACCATCCGCTCCATCAGGTTTGCTTTGCGGGGAGCGGTTGCGGCATCAGGCGTCAGCGTTACGTTGGTCGAAGCTGTAGCCAGCATTGTGCGGGCGCGATTCATCCGTTTTTGTAAGGTCTTGTTAGCCGCCAGTTTGCTATCGTTACGTACCAGAGCGTCGATCTGGTCGAGGGCGGCCGTAGCCTGCGCAATCTGTTCAGTAGGCGTTACGTCAGCGGGCGTTGCCGCCGGGATAGCTTCCGCCACCGGGGCCGTTACCTGAGGCTGAGCGGTCGTAAACTGCTCGCGTGGGGCTTTTTGAAGATAAGCAACCGGGCGGCTACAGGCCGCAAAAAATAAAGTCAGCAGCAAGCCGACCAATGCGCGATACGTAGTTGTTTTCATTTGACAGGGTCATTTGAGTGTTAATTGATTAATTGTCAAGGGCTCAACTGACCTGCTGTCTGCTTTGTTATCGACACATGAACAATTCCGAGTAAGTGGGAATGTAACGAGCCCCAACCTCTGTCGAAGCTGGGGCTCGTTACACTATATATTGCAGAACTCTTAAGCTACCGACCGAAGCTGATAGGTTGTTGACTTACCGAACTTCTCACGAGCATATTCCAGACTGACGGTCAGCTCTTTGATGCCTGCCTGAGAAGGCATCTCGAACATAGCGTCGGTGATGATCGATTCGCAGATTGACCGCAAACCGCGCGCACCTAAACCATACTGGAGCGCCTGATCAACGATGTAATTCAGGGCGCTGGGGTCCCAGTGCAACGTAATGCCTTCCATCTGGAAGAGCTTATCGTACTGCTTGGTAATGGCGTTTTTAGGCTCGGTCAGGATCTGCATCAGGGCCGCCCGATCCAGCGGTTCGAGGTAAGTCAGCACGGGTAAGCGGCCGATGAGTTCCGGAATCAGTCCGAACGATTTCAGATCAAGCGCGGAGATATACCGCATCAGATGACCTTTCTCGAACGTTTCGTTCAGTCGGCGATCGCCCGAAAAACCGATTGGGCGCGTATTGATCCGCTTGGTGATGTGTCGCTCGATACCGTCGAAAGCGCCCCCGCAGATGAACAGGATGTTCTCCGTGTTCAACGCAATCAGTCGTTGGTCGGGATGCTTACGACCACCCTGGGGCGGTACGTTCACGACCGAACCTTCGAGCAGTTTTAGCAATGCCTGTTGCACGCCTTCACCACTGACGTCGCGGGTGATACTGGGGTTATCCGATTTGCGGGCGATTTTGTCGATCTCATCAATGTAGACAATACCCCGTTCGGCCGCTTCAACGTTATAATCAGCGGCTTGCAGCAGCCGGGTCAGAATCGTCTCGACGTCTTCACCCACGTAACCCGCTTCGGTGATCACCGTAGCGTCAGCAATACAGAACGGCACCTCCAGTATCTTGGCGATTGATCGGGCCAGATACGTTTTTCCGGTACCTGTTTCGCCAACCATGATGATGTTCGATTTTTCGATCGTTACGTCGTCGCTGGTCTTTGGCTGCATCAACCGCTTATAGTGGTTATAAACGGCAACACAGATCGCTTTCTTCGCATCGTCCTGACCAATAACGTATTGATCAAGGTGGTGCTTCATATCGATAGGCTTGATCAGATTGATGTTCACCTCGGCGGGGTCGCTCCGTCGCGGGCGCATCTCCTCCAACACCACCTGGTGTCCTTGCTCAATGCAATAGTTGCAGATGTGCGCGTCAATTCCTGACAGCAGCACCATCACCTCGTTTTTGCGTCTTCCGCAGAACGAGCAACTGATTTGTGGCATGTACGTTTGCAGTGTAAATAGGCTAGTTTTGAATCAGACCGCTGGGTTTTATGCCGTTTTCGGTCCGATGCAGTTAACAGTTCGTTTGCGCGCTTTGTTAGGGCAACTTGGCTAAATAAAGACGACCCAGGTGTGCCTGGGTCGTGAGCTATTGACAAAGTTATTAATCGGCCACCAGACCGCCAAGCTGACTGAGCCTTACCGACTAACTTTTTATTAATCGTAAACAAAAGTACCGCTCACAGTGCCAGTCTGGTAGCTGACGGGTAAGCCATTATTGGCAAAGGTGTATTGGTATGTTGCTTCGTTGGTTGATACAATTACAGAAGGGTCGGTGGGTGACAGATTCTGGGATTTCGACCGCAGTAGATTATTCTTACTCGAATAGGTTTGTACGTCGATCAGCCCTCCCTGCGAGATCAGCCCGCGCAGGGGATTTTGGGACGTATCATACTCATACGTATCCCGCGCTCGGGAGGTTACGGCACCCGCAGCATCCGTGATGGTAACATCCTGCTGAATAACGTTATCATTGGCGTAGACATACACGCGCTCGTTTTTGCTGCCGTCGGCAAACCGCTGCGTTTGTTTGATAATATGCCCAGTCTTATCGAGTTCATACATCGTTTCCACGCTGCTCCCCGTTGCGGCAGGTGCTAGCGTTGCTCTAGCCGTTACGGTTAATCCTTCGTACGTGAATTCGTAGCGACGAACAACATCCAACGCTACGGCAGTGCCCGTGGCGGGGTCCGTTGAGAAACGGCCTTCTTCTATCTTTTGTAGCCGATTTTGCGCATCATACGTAAGTACTGTCTGAGGCATATCGTCTTTCCCCTCGCCCGACCGCTGATTGTACGTCCATACCGATGCCTGCCGTCCTTTACTATCGTAGGTAAAATCCGAGGAAAATATATTCCGCTGCGTTAAGACGTATTGCTTTAGATGCCCCTGTACAGCAACCGACATAGATATTGGTGCCGATACTGCGGTAGAATCGAGAGTTCGCGGCTTGACCACTTCCGTTGCGTTAACGCAAGCCGCTAGTAAACCAGGTATTGCCAGACTGACGCACCAGCCAATCAGGGTATGAGGTCGCATAAGGTTAATTTGTTTGCCAATATAGCCAAACGCCTGTAAGACAATATAACTACTGAAATTAGGAAATGGCCTGATCTATTTTTATTTATCGGCAAAAAAGAAAGGCGCGAAAACCACATTTGTAGCGTTCGCGCCTTTTTACTCAGGTCGATTTAACGGACAGATTAGGCCGTTTTTTCACGACGTAATACTTCGTCGATCAGACCGTATTCTTTAGCTTCGTCAGCACGCATCCACTTATCGCGGTCGGAGTCTTTTTCAATTTCTTCAACCGTCTTTCCGGAGTGATGCGCCAGAATCTGGTACAGTTCCTCACGGAGTTTAACGATCTCGCGGGCGGTAATTTCGATGTCAACCGACTGCCCCTGTGCACCACCCGATGGCTGGTGAATCATAACCCGGGCGTGAGGAAGTGCGGTCCGTTTTCCGGCGGCACCACCGGCCAGTAAAACAGCGCCCATAGAAGCCGCCAGACTAGTGCAAACGGTGGCTACGTCGGGCCGAACGTACTGCATGGTGTCGTAGATACCTAAGCCGGCATATACCGATCCACCGGGGCTATTGAGGTACATCAGGATGTCTTTCTTCGGATCAGCTGACTCCAGGAACAGCAACTGCGCGACAATGATGTTGGCAATGTTATCGTCGACGGGAAGGCCCATAAAAATGATCCGGTCGGCCATCAGCCGCGAGAAAACGTCTACCTCACGGAAATTCATGGGCCGTTCTTCAATGACCGAGCGGGTCATATTTTCGACGGTGTGGTTCATGTAACCGTCTACCGTCAGGCCGTTAAGGCCCATGTGATGCACGGCAAACTTGCGGAATTCTTTTTCGTAATTCATATATTGGGTTTACTCTTTGGTTTGAAAACGAATAACAGACAGTGTAAGTTTCGGCCGCCAACGTGGCAGAGTCTTTGCGACCCCACCAGTTTAGCTGCACCGAACACTGCAAAATTGTGTTATCATACCGAAAAACAGTATCGGTTTAGGTTTAGATTTTATCGTAGTTACTTGATATGAAGGCTTCCATCGCAGAAAAAATACGACTTCAGCGGCTCCAGAAAGGGTTATCGCAGGAGAATATGGCCGATCTGCTCAACTTATCCACGACGGCTTACGGCGACATTGAGCGCGGGAAAACCGACCTGACCCTATCCAGGCTTACGCAGATTGCCAACGCCTTACAGATTTCGCCGGTAGCTCTATTAGCCGATGAAGCCGTTTCCGCGCAGGTAGTCGACGACAAACCGAATGAGGTTATTCATCATGAACTGGAGACGCTACGCCTGACCATTGAGAAGCAACAGGTCGAACTCGACAAGCTGCGGCTGGAGGCTGACTACTGGAAGCGTAAATACGATGACCGCATTGCTATGGACCTCCTCCGGTCGATGGGCGTGGAGCAAAAACGCGAGCGGATCGGGTTCTAATTACTTGGCCGAAACTGAAAAGACGCTTACCTTGCCGACAGGAAGAACTTACGTTACCGGCGCGCTAGTTTGATGCGCTCCTGGTTTTAGATGCATACGCAAATGACCGACCAAAGTAAAAATTTTCTCTACCAGTACCTTAACAACGCTTCGCCAACCGGCTTTGAATCGTCGGGGCAGCAGATTTGGTTAGATTATCTCAAACCCTATACCGACGAGTATATTGTTGATACCTACGGAACAGCCGTCGGCGTGATCGGGCCAGGCAAAGACTACAAAGTCGTAATTGAAGCCCACTCCGACGAAATCTCCTGGTTTGTTAACTACATCTCCGACGATGGCTACCTCTTTGTTCGCCGGAACGGTGGTTCCGATGCGGTAATTGCTCCATCGATGCGGGTGCATCTGCATACGAAAAAAGGCGTCGTGGATGGGGTGTTCGGCTGGCCAGCCATTCACGTTCGCGATCTGGCTAAAGATACGGCTCCCAAAGTAACCGACCTGTTCATTGACGTGGGGGCAGCGACCAAGCAGGAAGTAATTGATCTGGGCATTCACGTTGGTACGGTCTGCACATTTTCGGACGGTTTGATGGAGCTGAACGGCCGCTACTTCGTGGGTCGGGCGCTGGATAACCGCATGGGTGGCTTCATGATTGCCGAAGTGGCCCGCCTGCTCAAAGAAAATAACGTTACGTTGCCGTATACGCTCTATGTGGTCAACGCGGTACAGGAGGAGATTGGCCTGCGCGGTGCCGAAATGATCGCCCGCCGGTTACGTCCTGACCTCGCCATCTGCACCGACGTAACGCACGATACGCAGTCGCCGAAGTACGATAAGAAAGAGCAGGGTGATCTGAAATGTGGCGATGGTCCCGTATTGTGTTATGGTCCGGCCGTGCAAAACAACGTACTGGATTTCATGATCAGTGTGGCCGAGCAGCAGGGCATTGCGTTCCAGCGCCAGGCCGTCAGCCGCTCAACCGGTACAGATACCGACGCCTTTGCGTATGCTACGGAAGGCATTGCCTCAGCCCTGATCTCACTGCCTTTAAAATACATGCACACCACCGTCGAAACGGTGCACATGGACGACGTGCAGAACGTAATAAAGTTGATGTACGAAACCTTACTGGCTTTAAAGGGCGGTGAAGATTTCCGGTATATCAAGTAGCTTGGCTGGAATTTATTAGACTGGTTGAATCATATAGCAGTAGATAAGAAAGCCAGTAAGCAAACAATGTTCACTGGCTTTCTTGTTTCTAGCGGGTTATAATCTTCACTAACGTACCGGCGGCAACGCGATCGTCGGCTTTTAGGCTGTTCAACGTACCCAGCTCTTCGAGTCGGCTGGAAGGCATTCCCAAAGTAGTCATTACGTCTCGGAATGAACCGTCGCGGGCGGCTTTTCGGATCGCTACGCGCTCTGGCTTGCGATTGAGCTTATCGGGGTCCGTAAGTGCACGGAAGTTACCGGCTACGCTTTTAAACGTTTGGAACGCATTGTTGAACGCACTAGCCGAGGACAGTCCGTGAAGCGCGTAGATGTTGTTGTTGTATTGAATAAGCCAAGTTCCAATCTGTAAGGTGTTCTTCGGGTCCGTCTGCTGCTGTTGTTGCGGCTGGCCCTGCTGTTGCTGCGGCTGCTGTTGTGAAATAAGTACGTATGCCGGATTTCCGTTAATGGTCGTCTTTGAACTCTCCAACACCTTCAGGCTAAGCTGTTTCACCAGCGCCTGAGCCGCTTCGTCCAGCGATTTACCGGGTGCCAGCATCAGAATCATACCCGTCTGTCCATCTTTATCGGCCATCTGGAATTGGCTGGGCGCGTTCTGGTGCTGCCAGCCGCTCGGCACAGGAAACTGAAAACGTAATTCCGGATGGTAAAACACGTTCTTCTCGACAAAGCCCTGTTTCGGATCTTCGCCGTATACGATTCCATCAATCATCTGTAAATACCGATCCCGATCAGTCTGGTAATTACCCGGATTTTTCGCCTGGTACTCTTTTGCCAGTTCATGCACACGCGAGTAGCGATTGCCCGGATCGGGGTGCGTAGAAAGAAACGTGGGAACGGCCTGCCCCGAATTGTCAGAGATGCGCTTGATGGTAGCAAAGAAGTTGGCCATCTGGTGAGCATCGTACCCGATCTTACTCGAGTATTCGACACCGATACCGTCGGACTCCGTCTCGTGCGCCCGGCTATATTTAAGGGTTAACAGCCCTAAACCCTGCTGAGCCATTTCAGTAAGCTGAGGGGCAAATACGGCGCTGGCAATCGTTCCTAACGTACTTAAAATTTGAGTGTTCTGCTGGCGAACCGAATGCCGGGCGGTGATGTGGCCGATCTCATGACCCAATACCCCGGCGAACTCCGCTTCGTTGTTGAAGTGAGCCATGATGCCCCGCGTAAAATACACGTAGCCACCCGGTACCGCAAAGGCGTTTACGACGGGAGAGTCGACGATGAAAAATTGATACGGCAAATCGGGCCGATGGGATATCTTGGCCATCGCCATGCCTTTCTGGTTGATAAAATCCTGGAGCTGTTTGTTTTCGTATAGCCCCATTGTGGCAACAACGGAAGGATGCGATTCTTTACCGAGTGCGATCTCCTGCTCCGTCGACATCAACGACAATTCGCGTTTCCCCGTCACCGGATTACGTGCGCAGGCGCTTATCAAAACAAGCAGGATCAATACCCCAAATCGGGTTGGCGTTAAACGAGCGTGCATGGCTGAATGAGGGTTCATATTTAGTGTCAGTAGTTACCGCCTAAAGCGCTTTGTACTGACATGTGAGTATAAACCACTAACGTAGTCTGCTTTGTTTAAGCCAAGTATATTGATAGAGAATAAAGAGTAAACCTGAAAAGGCAGTCTGTACGGTTCGTAAGCTGGCTGTAACGATCCACTAATTCTGTCTCCGAAAGCCACGCCCATTTCCCCCGCCGTCGCCTGGCATCCGATCCATACGACGGAATTGGCGATCCTGAGAAGGGGTAGACTGGCCCGTCCCAAACCGGCGCAGATTATAGACAAAACTGACCATGAAGTACCGGTTCAGCACCCGGCTTTGCACCTCCTCGGTGTAGGTGTCTGTTACGTTCCGGACAATACTCTGGTTCTGGTTGAGCAGATCGAACACCTGGAGCCGCAGTTCGCCCTGATTCTGCTTAAACAACTGCCGCGACAAGGCCGCATTCCACAAGGTAAATGACTGGTTGTACGTTGCCGAGTTGCCGCCGTAGTTGTTGTAATACACGTCGGTGGTGAACGTAAAGTGGAACGGCAGTTGGTAAAACAGATCGAACGTAACAGTCTGGTTCAGAAAAGTCGTGTTTTGCTGCGGCTGCAACGAATACCGGGCGGATTGCAGATTGATATTACCGGCTAAACTCAGGTCCAGCTTTTCGTTCAGATTCGTGTTGACGCGCAGTCCCTGGCCGACAAGCCAGTTCTGGAGCCGGTTCGGCTGGTTGTTGACAAAACTGGTTCCGCGGTTGTAGGTCAGGTTCGTCGTCAGGTTCAGGTTTACCCGTTGCTCACTAAACATCAGGGGTCTGCCCAGCGCCAGAAAGCCGCTCAGGTTGTAGTAGCCATCGGTGTTAATCGGTTGAGTGGTCTGCGCACCCGACCGGGTAAACGACGTAGCATTAACGATCTTATTGTCGGTCCGGCTTACGTTCAGGGAAGCAAACAAACTCCGAAAGGTCGTGGGCTCCAGCCGGTTGAAGTTCATCGACAACGTATGGGTGTATTCGGGTTGCAGGTTGGCATTGCCAAGCCGAATATTGAGCGGGTTTGTATTGTCAGGAACCGGCTGCAACTGGTTTACCGATGGCGCGTTGATGCGCGTGCGGTAATTGATACGTAGCGTCCGGCTCTTCCCGAAGTTGTACGTAAACAGCGCATTGGGCAGCAAATTGGTGAACGTCCGGTTCAGGGTCGTATCTCTGCTGAGGTTGTTCGACCGTAACCCGGCCTGTTGCACATCGACACCCAGGGCGTAGGTATACTTCAAACGACGGGTTTGCCAGGTGAGTCCACCCCGGTTGGTCATATACGTATTCACAAACCGATTGGTCAGGCGTGTATTGACCAGATCGTAGCGCCCCGTCGATTCGTTGAAATCAGTAACGAGCCGGTCTGATGTATTCCGGTTGTTCGACAGGGTGTAGTGAAATTCCAGCGTCTGACGTAACGAAAGCGGCTCGGTATAGCTGAAGTTGATCGAGTTGTTCATCGACCGGGTTTGCTGATCGTTACGTTGGTTGATGTTCTGGGCAAACAACCCATTCACCGCAGTTTGGCTTTCCGGAACGGCCGTGGTTGAGACAGTAGTCGTTGAAATCGGCGTATTGGGCTGGGCGTAGGTGTTGGTCGACCGGTTGAAGCCTTCGTTGTCCTGATCATTCAGTGATACGTTCCAGTTCAGGGAAAACGTACGTCCGCGCTTGCGAAATTTACGCAGAAACAGCAGCGAATTACTACCCGAAAGCCCTTCGCCTGATGAGGTATAATTGGTATTACTGGTGTTGACCACAGCTCCCCGCCCATCGAGCGTCTGGGCCTGATTTTGGGTTTGGTAAGTTGACTGAAGCCACGACAGGCTCGGAATAACGCGAATGGTTGTCAGCGAATCGATTCGGTAATCGAGCCGGAGATTCGCGCGGTGGTTGGTATTGGTATTGTCGGAGCCGTTGGCGCGGTTTGTCACAAACGACGAATCGGACCGGTTCGTACCCGACGTACCCGTGTCGTTCTGGCCCGGCAATACGTTCTCCCGGCGGCTGCGCTGATCCGTTACGGTATTGGTGTTCGACACGTTATAACTTCCCGCTACGTCGATTTTTTTGCCCCAGCCATCGCGGTAATTAATCCCCCCCGACCACGATTGCGTAATCGCGTTGTTACCGACCTGACCGCCCCCGCCGAACGAGCCGCCACCCTGTCCCCCCCCAACCCGGATCATATTTCCGCCCCCTGGGTTGCCGCCCTGCCCCTGGCCGCTGCCCCCAAAGTTGCTGCCCAGTCCCAGGTCCTGCGCCGTGAAACCCTGGCGGTTCACGTTGTTTGCCGATCCGATCATCGAAATCTGCTGGCCGTTGTTAAACCGGTTCAGGCTCAGTCCGGCCGAGTACCGGGCCTGGTCGTCGGGTTTGGGACCGGCCCCAATCGACTGCTGGCCGAACATGCCTTTGCGTTTGTCTTTCTTGGTGGTAATGTTGATGGTTTTTTCGCGGTCGCCATCGTCCACGCCCGAAAATGCCGACTGCTCGGATTGCTGGTCGTAGAGCTGCACTTTATCGATGATGTCGGCCGGTAGGTTTCGGGTGGCCATTTTGGGGTCATTGCCAAAAAATGGTTTTCCATCGACCAGCACTTTTCTCACTTCCTGCCCCTGCGCTTTTACCGTACCGTCGCGGTCGACCTCCACGCCGGGCAGTTTTTTCAGTAGATCTTCGACCTGCGCATTCGGCTTCGTCTTAAACGAACCGGCGTTAAACTCCAGCGTATCGCCCTTGACGGCAATGGGTGCCCGCTCGCCCTGTACGGCGACCTCATTGAGGGTTTGGGTCTGGGCGACTAATTCAAGCGTCCCGGCGTCGGCGGCCGGGCTCGCCTTCGTGATAGAAACCCGGTGCGAACGACTCCGGTAGCCAACGTACGTAACCAATACGCGGTATTGCCCTTCGGCTACTTTCGGAAACAGAAATTGCCCTTCTCCATCGGTAATGCCGAACGTAATGAGCGATGAGTCCCGCGCCGACAGCAGCGATACCGACGCTTCGAGCAACGGCTTACGCGTCAACGAATCAACGACCGCTCCCCGGATCGTACCCGGTGACTGAGCCAACGCCGTACTGACGAACAGCGAACCATGAAAAAAGACGACCAGCGCCCAGCATAAATTCTTCAGCAGTACCGTTTTTTTCATTGCCCCGTCGGCTTAATCCCATTCATTGGTTTCTTAATTTCTATTCATCATACGCTGGCGGAACGTAGCCATCGCCTTCCGGCGCAACTCGTTCATCTCATCGGACGAAACAACTTTAGCGTCTTTAGGCGGTTGAACAGCGGTTTCGGGGACGGCTTCCATCAACACGCCCGTTGCTTTAAACGACTCGTTGTCCGATTCGATCTGCAACACAACGCCTTTCTCCGGTGTCAGACCCGCAACGGGTGAATAGGTAAACGGCAGATCGGTGGTGTACCAGACGGTATAGGTTTCGGCCGGCCCCGACTGGGCGGCATCGTTCCGTTCAGCCGGGGCAGCGCCAGGCCCTCCGCCCATCATTCGGCGCATCGGCCGATACGTAGCGGTGGCTTTGCGGCAAACGTAGCCCGCAATCTTTTTCGTCTTGTCAGACAACTGCCAGCCTTCGGCTTTGGGCATGGGGCGCTCCGTGCGATAAACTTGCGTCGAAGAATCTTTTTTCATCGTCAGCACGTCAATGGTCGTCCGGTTGGCCAGATCGAGAAAGGTAGTTTGTTCAAACGGGGGCGTCATGCGCATTTCGCGGGGTTGTCCGGCACGATCACCTCCTCCGGGCCCATCGGCTCCTCCCCCGAACGTCCGGCGAATCATCATATTTTGCGGACGGTCGCGTTCCTCTTTGGCCATCGCCCCCGAAAACACCAGCTTCTGCGTAAAGGACATCACATCAGGCATCCCTTCGGGTGGTTCCGGTGCTCCCGGACTGCCGGGCCGCACTTCCTGGCCGTTAATGACCATGCGCATCTGCGAAAAGTCAATACGGCGCATGCCTTCGTACGTGATTTTACCCGCCAAACGACTGTCCGATGAGGATGATTGAGCGTATAAGGTTATTGTGATGAAGAGGCTAAGGACAGAGATGGCCAATACACGGTGTTTCATGGTGGAAAGAGGGATTTAGGTAGTAAACGTTGCACAATTTATAGAAGCTTCATCTAAAACTTTGGCGAAAGGCGTTAAATTGAGGTTAAGTAGGCGTTTTTACGTCCCAAAAGCCATTTTATGCCTCCACAACGTATCGTTTCGCTGGTTCCTTCCCAGACTGAACTCCTTTTTGACCTGGGTTTAGATGCTGAAATTGTGGGCATTACCAAGTTCTGTATCCATCCTGCTGACAAGGTAAGAGAGAAGGCGATTGTGGGTGGCACCAAGACTCTGCACCTCGACCGAATTCACGCCCTGAACCCCGATCTGATCCTGGCGAATAAGGAGGAAAACACCCGCGCGCAGATCGAGGAGTTGCAGTACCATTATCCGGTACACGTAACGGACATGACAACCTTGTCGGACGCAGTTGCCATGATTCGGGAAGTCGGCGTTTTGGTCGGCAAACCAGATCGGGCGGAGCAAATGGCCCGGCAGATTGAGCAAAGCCTGCGCCTTTCTTTTGGCGAACCACGCCCATCTGTCGCGTATTTCATCTGGCGTAATCCATATATGGTAGCCGCAAGCGATACGTTCATTGATGCTATGCTCAACGTAGCGGGTTTTCGCAACGCCTTCGCCAACCAGACCCGCTATCCGGAGGTTACGCCAGCCGAACTACAGGCCGTCCAACCCGATTTGATCTTTCTATCGTCGGAGCCTTATCCGTTTACGGAAAAACACAGCGCCGACTTTCAGGCTATATGTCCGTCCGCTCCCGTGTTGATTGTAGATGGTGAACTGTTCTCGTGGTATGGGAGTCGGTTGTTGCGGGCGGCTGATTATTTTAAGAACTTGCACCAGGAAATCGCCCGGCTTGCAGTTTAGCGATTTGCCTGGCTGCGCCTTTTCTGTCTTTCATTAGGTCCAATGCAATCTGCTGATCATACCCTCTCCATTGCTTCGGTTAACGTAATTCTGTTTGCAGCCCAGCAACGGGGGGCCGATGCCAACGCATTAACTCAGGCGATAGGCATTCGCCCCGACCAGCTTCGTGACCCCGATGGGCGCGTAACTATCCGGCAGATGCAGCAGCTTTGGCGCGAAATCGTAACGGCAACTGGCGATGCGAACATGGCCCTGCACCTCGGTGAACTGATTAATCCTGTGTCTATTGGGGTACTGGCTTACGTAATGATGCACTGCCCTACGTTGGGAAAAGCATTCGAAAAGCTTTGTCAGTATCAGGATATCGCCTGCGAAGGAATACGAACCGAAGGGCATCGGGAAGGCGATCAGTTCTGGTTATCGCTTCATCTGACGAGTCCCGATATTATTTATCCGGCCTACGTCCTTAACTCAGAATTGTCGATCTATCTCTCCGCTATCCGGGCGCTTACCGGTATGCCGGTTGCTGCTCAGGAAATTCGGTTTGCGTATCCACGGCCACTCGACATCTCGGAGCACGAACGCGTTTTTGCTCCGGCACAGGTAAGTTTTGACGCCGACGTAACCGTGATGGCGCTGGATGCAGCTCTGCTCGATACGCCGATACTAAACGCCAATCCAAGCTTGTTCGCCATGTTTGAGCAGCACGCCGACGACTTGCTGCGTAGACTCCAGAAACCAACCTTAAGTGCCCGCGTACGCAGCGAAATTCTTAGGCTGATGAAAGGCGAAGAGCCCACGCTGGCAACCGTAGCCGATCGGCTGGCAATGGGCGTCCGGACGCTTCAGCTTCACCTGAAAGACGAGGGCACTACGTATCAGCAACTTCTTGATGACATCCGGAAAGAACTGGCGGTTAAGCACCTGCGCGAACCGAACCTGAGTACAACCGACATCGCGTACCTGCTGGGTTTTGCCGAGCCGAGCGTTTTCTTTCGGTCATTCAAGAAATGGACGGGGCATACCCCCGGCGCTTACCGGAATCTGGGCAGTCAGGTTCGCGCAGCGTAACGGATCATACCCGCGCAACCGTTTTTTCACAGGCTATCCATACTTGTGTGGGTAAAGCTATCGAAGTATTTCAGGCCGTAGCCAGCCACGCGGTCCATGCTGGAGTGAGCAACGAGTATCACGCCAGCCAGTATCAGGTACTGATTACCCAGAATCAGACCTAGCACCCCAATCGCCAAGCCCAGCCCTTTGTGATGCACAACGTTGTAAAGCACCGCGCCAACCGCCGGATTAACCAGGTAGCCAATCATGCTCAGATCGGGTGCCAACAGAAAAGTAGGAAACCACCACCAGGCGAAATTCAGGCGAGAAAACAGATAGATACTGGCCAGAAATAAGGCTAATTCTTCGGATTTTAGTAAGGTTTTCATTGACAGGTTGATTTAGAGTGAATGGACATTTGAATGAATTGCCTAGCGAATACGATCAGCGTTAACAGCCGCAGTCTCTGCAGTCGATACAGGCGTAAACGACTGGTTTAGTTGATGCTGGGCAAACCAGGTCAGCGTTGTGGTGATGGCTTCGTCGATTGGCGTTTCCTGAAAATTGGGGAAGGCCGCCCGTACGTTTGAATCATCGAGCAGAATAGTGTTCTCGTAGAGATATAACATCTCTTTCACCTCCCGAACGACGGGTACAAACAAGCCCAGGAAACTGATGGCCAGCCGACTATGGATCTGCACACGTAGTGGTTTACCAGCTATAGCGGCAATGCGGCCCAAAAACCACCGGGTAGATGGAAACGTATGCCCACCATAGTTCCAGACTTCATAGGGGGCAGTTGACTCCCGGAGCATCAGGCGCACAATAATCTCAGCGGCATCGTTCGTAAATACGGACTGGTGCGGAATATCCGCGTTCAGGAGCCAGGGTAAGGCTTTGCCCGTCAGAGCACCTTCAAAAATAGGCTTCACTCCGGCGTTCAGAACGTTTGGCCCCCAGAAGTCCGGGAGCCGAACATTCAGTACACGGCAACGACCCTGAGTAGCCGCCTGTTCGAGCATCGCTTCAAGGGTAACACGTAACTCTCCTTTTTTACTGACGGGATTCGGGCGGCTATCTTCCCGGATGGGTTCCTTGGCGTTGCCGAAATTGTAGACATTGCCGGGAAAAACGAGGGTAGCTCCCTGCTGAGCGGCTGCATCGATAATGTGCTGGGTAGCTCTGTCCATGTTGCCGAACCACTGGTGATACGGGTAATTGATGCCGTGAAAAATGTGCGTTTTGCCAGTGGCAAGGGTGTTCAGTACCGCTACATCCTGTACATCACCTTCGACAAGGGTTAGCGTAGCTGCATTGGGGAACAATGCTTCCGCTTTAGCGCGGTTACGGACCAGAATGGTCACCGGTAGCTGACGGGCCAGCAGATTTTGGGCGACCGCGTACCCGATACTACCCGTTGCGCCCAGAACAAGTATGTTTATTGAATCAGAACTCATGACGTTTGCGCGTTGATTAAGACCTGTCAAAGGTCCGGCGCAAACATCAGGTCGTCGCTGACGGAAAATGCAAATCGAGTGACGGATTACGAAAAAAGGGGAATTCTACCGTTTCTCGCAGGTAGCCCTGGAATCAAGGATAGTCGTAGCGTTCGTTTTCTGGAACGTATTGGTGCGCTTAAAATTTTCGACGGCAACTTCCCCACATACATCATACGTAGCGGAATTGGTAATCACGGAGGAGTTCATGACGGTAGTTGTCGCGTCAATCCGGCACCGATAGCAGTCGCCGTCAACCGTCGGCTGTTTACAATTGAGTAAACCCAGGAAACAAACAAATACCAACAATCTTCGAATCAGCAGAGCCACAGTACTTTTGGTTTAATGGGCATTCGCTAGTTAAAACAACGAATGCCCTTACGCTTATTCTATCGTGCGTTTTCCGAAGCAGCACTTATGTTCTCTACGGTCAGCACCTTCGCCATATCGTCCCAGAACGAGGGGTAAGATTTCGCCACTACGCCCGGCTCTTCGATAATTACCTCGCGCTGCATGGCCACCGGCGCAAACGCCATCGCCATGCGGTGATCGTCGTAGGTGTGAATGACTGGAATGCGTTCGGCGGATGTCTGGCTTACCTGATGCACTTCGTACCGCTCATTCGTTTCTATTTCGACTAATTCGGCACCAATCTTTTGCAGTTCAGCCTGCAAGGCCGCCACGCGATCGGTCTCTTTGATTTTAAGGCTTTCGATACCGGTCAGGGTTAACGTAATGCCTTTTACGGCTGCACAAACGGCAACCGTCTGCGCCAAATCAGGGCAATCCGTAAAATCCCACGAGAGTGCAGCTTCTACAGGACGCTTGGTTAAGCGAACGCCTTTCTCGGTGAACGTACTGTCAACACCCAGGGCCCGCATGATCTCGACAATGGCGCTGTCACCCTGTAAGGACTGTTCTTTCAGACCGAGTAATTCAAGCTCCGTAGATGGGTGCTGGGCCAGCGCCACAACACTGTACCAATAGCTCGCTCCCGACCAATCGGACTCAATCTGGTAAGTCCTGGCCGTATACGGTTTCGGCGCAACGGTGATGGCGTTGGTGGACCAATCGGCCTGAACGTCGGCTCCGAAATAGGTCATCTGTGCCATCGTCATCTCGATGTACGGGCGCGACCCTACTGCGCCGGTTAAGCTCAAGGTAAGTCCCTGCGGCAATCGGGGCGCAATCATCAGCAGCGCTGATATATACTGACTACTTACATCGCCCCGGATGCTCACCCGGCTCTCACCCGACGACGTAAAACCGTTCAGCTGCAAGGGCGGATACCCCTCGTTCTTCAGATACGTAATGTCGGCCCCGAGAACCCGTAACGCATCGACCAGAATACCAATCGGCCGTTCACACATCCGCGCTGTACCGGTCATTGTTTTTTGCTGCCCCGTTACGGCGAAATACGCCGTTAGAAACCGCATGGTCGTACCGGCGTCCAACACATCAGCCGTGCTATCTTCCGACCGGAGCAGGCGGATCATCGTCTGCGTATCGCGGGCGGTCGACAGGTTCTGAAGATCGCTCTGAAAACCAGTTAACGCGTCAATGATTAAGGCGCGATTGCTTTCACTTTTCGACGAAGCCAACGGAATGGTGGCCTGAACTGGATTACCTTCAACAGAAGTAGCTGGGGGGATTAAGCGGACGGCGTTCAAGAGACTGGCAAATTGATTGGGAGACAAACGAGTCGCAAAAAAACGAAAATCCTGGTAGATTCCGGTCATCAATGGCTTGTTACCCCAGATTGAATTCTTTTTTACGAATGACTTATTTTCTCAACGCAACCGTTTTTACCGGCACAGAATGGTTAACGGGCGCATCTGTACAGGTCGACAACGGCCGGATTCAGGAAGTTTCTTCTTCGCAAAATATAGCGGATGGAAACGGCAGCGACGTCTCGGTTATCGATCTTAACGGTGATTATTTGATTCCGGGTCTGATCGATTTGCAGCTATATGGCGGCTCGCATATTTTTCTGAACGAGCAGCCAACTCCCGAGGCCGTCCGGCATATTTACAACTCGCACGCCAGTAACGGCACGACGACCCTGCTGCCGACCATTCACTCGACCTCGCTGGAGATTATGCAGCAGGCGATGGCCGCTGTGCAGGTTGTACGTACCGAGAACCCGTATGGCGTACCGGGTATTCACCTCGAAGGCCCTTACTTCAACCCGGTTAAGCGCGGAGCCCATAGTCCGGCCTTTGTGCGCACACCCGCTGCGGGAGAACTGGAAGCCTTGTTCAGCAGCAACGCCGACGCCGTTCGGATTCTGACGCTGGCACCAGAGATGCTATCGCCCGAACAGCTCCATACGCTTAAACGACTCAAACATCCGAACACGCTGCTTTCGCTGGGTCACTCAAATGCTACGTATCAGCAGGCGATGCACGCGTTTGACGAAGTGGGTATACCACTAGCCACGCACCTCTACAATGCCATGCGCGGGTTTGAAAGCCGCGAACCCGGTGTTGTTGGCGCGGTCTTCGACAATCAGCACGTTCGGGCCAGTATCATTGCCGATGGTTACCATTGCGATCCGGCCACCATTCGCATTGCGCGCAAACAGCTCGGCGAACGGCTATTTCTGATTTCGGACGCTTTGTTTGCCAATCCACCCCGTCCCGATTTCAGCTTAGGCCAGTTCGTCGTTCGTTTTGAACCCGACACAGACGAGTCCGGCGAGTTCAGGCGGGGCCGTTACGTCAACAACGAAGGGAAGCTAGCCGGATCAGCCATAACCTTGATCGACTGCGTCCGGATTTGCGTCGATCGGGTCGGGTTATCACTGACAGATTCCCTCCGGATGGCCTCTGTAATTCCAGCCGAAATTATTGGGTTAGGCCATGAACTAGGCTCCATCCAATCGGGGTACGTAGCGAATCTGGTTCGGCTGGACAAGTCATTGACCGTGAAAAACGTATGGGCCTCTGGCGAACAACTTCGTTAATAAAGTTTATCCTTTCTGTCATTTCGACGCCAGGAGAAATCTTCGGTAGCGATGAATTACTCAATTGAGAGGATTCCTCCTGGCGTCGGAATGACAGAAATAAGCTACCTACTTGTCTCTTCTTATAAGTTCTGAATAGGTCCGGCAACTAGTCTAAATAGAGTTCTTATTGCGGTTTATAGATGGTCAGTTCATCGTCGCCGACCTGTTCGCGGCTCACGAGGGTGCCCCGCACGGCTGGTGCCTTCACGCCCCCGTTGAGCAGGGTCTGGCTGCGAAACACGCGCATCTCATCCCATAAACCGGAGTCTATGAATGAGTTCAGCAACGTAGTGCCTCCTTCCACAAGGACGGACTGGATTCGACGCTGGTGTAGATCGTTCAGAAGCTGAGTCAGGAACGGCTTATCCGAATCGAGCGGAACGTACTGTGCAGCTTGATTCGAACTCGAATCGCCTTCAGTCGCAAGACCATGACTGTAAACCAGCGTGGGTTGCGACCCATCGAACAGGTGCAGATCAGGCGGCAGTAACCGTTGTTTATCGATGACGATACGTATCGGGTTACGTCCCGGCCAAAGCCGTACGTTCAGTCGCGGATTGTCGGTTCGGGCAGTGTTTGTGCCGACCATAATGGCGTCCTCTTCTGCCCGCCACCGATGTACCAGTCGCTGGCTGAGCGGCCCACTGATCTGAACCGGTTTGCCGCCCGCTCCGGCTATGTATCCGTCGGTCGTTTCCGCCCATTTGAGAATGATATAAGGGCGCTGTTTTTCAAAGAAGAGAAAAAAACGGGCGTTCAGCTCCCGGCCTATGTCCTGCAAAAGTCCGGTTTCAACGGTGATACCCGCATCGCGTAATTTCTCAAACCCCTGCCCGGCTACCAGCGGATTGGGATCATCGTTGCAGCAGATTACCCGCTTCACCCGCTTTTCGATGAGTAAATCGGCACAGGGTGGCTGCTTGCCGTAATGGGAGCAGGGCTCAAGCGTTACGTAGGCCGTGCTTTCGGGTAACAAATGTTCATCTTCGGGACGTACCGACAGGATGGCGTTACGCTCGGCATGCGCTTCGCCGTAGCGCTGATGCCAGCCTTCGCCAATAATTCGTTCGTCGCCGGGTTCGCCATGAACAATCACGCAGCCAACCATCGGATTCGGGCTGACCTGCCCCCTGCCTAAAGTAGCTAGTTCGAGCGCCCGGCGCATGAACAGAGTTTGTACGTTTTCAGACATTACTTGTCAATTTGAGGGCTCGCTGTGTCGGAAAACTGACAACCGGGACAGAGAACCGTCGAAAACTAAAAACTAAAATTTAGTTTTACACAAAATTACACGACCTCGACCGAATGGCTACAGCCAAACCGCTATACGACCGCTTAAGTAAGAATATTACAGCCTACCCACCCGAAGAAGCGCGGGAAATGGCTTTTATGCTCCTGGATCACTATTTCGGCCTGCGCAAAACCGACGTATTGACCGATAAGCCGCTGCCACCGAACCGCACCGAACCCGACTGGTTCAAGATTCTGGAGCGGCTGAACCGGCAGGAGCCGATTCAGCACGTTATTGGTACCACCATATTCTGCGGACTGGAATTTGAGGTGTCGCCCGATGTGTTGATTCCAAGACCCGAAACCGAAGATCTGGTGCGGCTGATCATGCACGACTTCGCTGATCGTACGGACGACGTTCCTATTCTGGACATTGGCACGGGCAGCGGCTGCATTGCCGTTACGCTGGCCCGGTTTCTGCCCCAGTCGGTGGTGACAGGCTGGGACGTTTCGGCCGAAGCGCTGGCCCTGGCGCAACGTAACGCGCAGCAGCTGAAGGCCGACGTAACGTTTGAGATTCAGGACATCCTGAACGTACCGGCTGACTTTACCCAGCGGTTTGATTGTGTGGTGAGTAACCCGCCCTACGTAACGCGTTCCGAAGCGGCCGATATGAACCGCAACGTACTCGACTACGAGCCGGATCTGGCTTTGTTCGTCGAGGACAACGATCCGCTGGTGTTTTACAAGGCGGTCGCGGATTTCTGCGTTCGCCATCTGACGAAAGATGGCGCTTGTTACGTTGAAATTAATGAGCGTTTCGGCGAAGCTACCCGGCAGGTGTTCGCCGATCGGGGGTTTACCAAAATTCAGGTCTATAAAGATATTCACGGCAAAGATCGTAGCGTCCGGGCCACGTTTTAATTGAAGTTGTAGAGTTGCAGGGTTGTATAGTTATAGAGTTGCTCCGCCGAATCTCTAACTTATGAGCATTGAATCTTAAAACTATATAATTATAGAGCCTTACAACTCAGAGCATGGCCACCGTCAATAGATTAGAAGACCTCAAAGCTTGGCAGAAAGCCAGACTTTTGTCAAGCAGTATTCATGAAACCACACGGGATAAAACGTTCCATGATGACTACGATTAAAACGTCAGATACGGCGGTCGGGAGGTTCGGTCATGGACAACATTGCTGAAGGTTTCGGACGTGGCAATCGGGGTGAGTTCATTCAATTCCTGGGTATTGCGAAAGGCTCGTTGACCGAGGTAAAATCGCAGTTATACCGTTCGTTGGATAACCGCTACGTTACACAGACAACCTTTGATCAGCTCTATATGCAAGCAGATGAAGTAGGCCGAATCATCGACAGCTTACTCCTATATCTGAACAACACGGATAATAAAGGGAGACGCTATTCAAAGGGAAACTTAGACACCGATTAGCGACACGAACTATACAACTGTATAACCATACAACCTTATAACTTCATAAGGATGCAGGCATCGACATCAATTACATACCACACAAAAATTCGGGAAGTGTTCCGGGAGATGAGCCAGGTGGTGGTTGGGCAGGATCGGCTGCTGAACCGGCTGCTTATTGGTTTATTTACGGGTGGACACATCCTGCTGGAAGGCGTCCCTGGCCTAGCCAAAACGTTGACCATCAATACACTCGCTAAAGTGCTGGAACTGGACTTTCAACGCATTCAGTTTACGCCGGATCTATTACCCGCCGATCTGATCGGCACGATGATTTTCAATCAGAAAACGGCCGAGTTTGAAGTGAAGCAGGGGCCGATTTTTGCCAATCTGATTCTGGCCGATGAAGTAAACCGCTCTCCCGCCAAAGTGCAGGCGGCTTTGCTGGAAGCCATGCAGGAAAAACAGGTGACCATCGGCGAAGAAACGTTCGTGCTTGACCGGCCATTTCTGGTTCTGGCTACTCAAAACCCCGTGGAGCAGGAAGGCACCTATCCCCTACCCGAAGCTCAGGTCGACCGCTTCATGATGAAGGTATTCGTTGATTACCTAAACAAAGATGATGAACTGGAGGTCATGCGCCGAATGTCGAACATGAATTTTGACTATGAGGTACAGCCAGTTTTGGGGAAAGACGATTTAGTTGCCATTCGGAATGAGATCAACGGCATCAGCATCTCCGAAACCCTCGAACGCTACATTATCGAACTCGTTTTTGCCACCCGTCGCCCGATGGAATACAACCTTCGCGACGAAGCCCGGTACATTCAGTTCGGCGTGTCGCCCCGCGCCAGTATCCACTTAAACCTGGCCGCCAAAGCTCTCGCTTATTTCGATCAGCGCGATTACGTACTGCCCGAAGACATCAAAGAAGTGGCTCCCGACGTATTCAATCACCGCATCATGCTCAACTACGAAGCCGAAGCGGATGGTATTACCCCCCTACAGGTGATCGACTCGATTCTGCGGAAGGTTGCCATTGGCCGCTGAACCAGTCCCGTACTGAATTCTGTTTCATACATACCCATGAAGCAGAACCAGTTTTTCCTCATCATTGCCCTTGTGGTAGCGAGTGGCCTTTGGTTTTACGGCACCTACGTAGCGAAGCCTAAAGTCGCGCGCCACCTCCCTCCCGGCACTACGTCGCCCGGTGGCCGACGGGTCGAAAAGTCGGAGGCTGAGTGGAAAGACGTACTGACCTGGTCGCAGTATCGGGTTATGCGTAATCGGGGTACCGAATGGCCGAACAGCAGCCCGCTCACGCACGAACACAAGCCCGGTACCTACGTTTGCGTCGGCTGCCGGAATCCGCTATTTTCGTCTAAGACAAAATTTGAGTCGGGAACTGGCTGGCCAAGTTTTTACGCGCCCATTGTGTCGAATGCGATCTATACCGAACCCGACGGTAGTCGTACTGAGGTGCGCTGCTCAGTTTGCGACGCGCATCTGGGCCACGTGTTCAAGGATGGTCCTGATCCAACCGGCCTTCGCTACTGCATGAACGGCGTGGCGCTGGCCTTAACGCCCTGATGCGGCTCCCCCGCAATTGACTGTTTCGCAACTCAACCGGCAAAATGCGCAGTTAACCACCCGTGTCTGCCAGCTAATGACGGTTCCAATTTAATACGGCAACCTGTGCACTGAAATTTGGCGTATCAACTCTGTATCACTCGCCCTGTTTCAGCGCAACTCATGAGATCAGTTCTGTTCCTTTCTCTTTTATTGGCAGCATTAATGTCCTGTCAGAAGCCTAACGACCTTACTCCTGACACCCTACGACCGTCTCCTACAAATTCGTCGACTACGGGTACACCTACAGAAGTAGGCCAGCCGATGGGCGAGTTGGTTACGAAAGTAATCGGCCCCGCTGGGGGCACAATCACCCTGTTTGGCGGTACCGTATCGCTACACATACCCGCCGGAGCGATTACCAAAGAAACAGCCATTACGGTTCAGCCCGTCGAAAACAAAGCGTTTGGTGGCGTAGGAACTGCCTTTGCGATTAGTCCAACCGATCTTACTCTTCAGAAGGACGTAACGGTTACCTGGCAGTACACGCCCGAGGACCTGGAGGGTTCGGTACCCGAAGCGCTGGGACTCGCATATCAGGATAAGAACGGCGTCTGGCACGGTCGTACGGACGTTACCATTGATAAAGCGCGACAAACTATAACAGCCCCTATCAGCCATCTGGCGCACTGGGCGTTCTACGAGCAGTTTTTTATTAAGGTCGACAAGAAATCGCTTGCGCCGACCGAGCAGGCAAAATTGACCGTTTATTATCAGGAAGGATACCAGGATGCCAAAGGGCCGAACGATGTCTCCAACCTGATTCTGCTAACCCCCGCAAAAATAGTTTCCGCTAGCCGGGTGGTACGCTGGACTATCAACGGAGCCACGGCCGGTATTGAACAGAGTACAGACTACTCGAACATTGGCCAGATTACGGAAGAGCGGACGTATGCCAACGCAACCTATGACGCTCCTCTCCGCGAACCCGCCATAAATCCGGTCGTGATCGGAGCCGAAATCGATTTGAAGCAGTGGGGGCGGCTCATCCTTGTGCAGCCCATTCGGGTCGAGTCAAGCTCGTTAATAAACGTTGGGAGCTCCATTGACGCAAATCCTAACGTGTCGTTAACGCTGACCGGCTCTGAGCTTCGGGCGGTAGTAATGTCGGGAACCGGCCTGCCGATGGTTAGTTTTATCGTCTATAATTTTAAGGGAAAAGGCACCTATACGTTTCCTGAACCGAAAGGAGCCGTGAACGAAGCCGTTGCCATGCTTGGGTACGGTAGTGGCTACGGCCAGGGCTATTACGAACCTCTATCGGGTAAATGGATATCGGGCAATGTCACGCTGAACGTTACCGAACACGGAGGCAATGGCAAACCTACCAGGGGCACCTTAGCGGGTACGTTTTACAACGGCTCCTCGCCCGTTCCAGTACAGGTGAAGTTCAAGAGCGCCCCCGTGTACGTGCCGTAATTGATAAACGTAACGCTTTGTTTCCCCTCACCCCCAACCCCTCTCCCCAATGGGCGAGGGGAGCTGATAGCCAGGCCCCTTATCCCGCTTTTCCCATACGATCAAATCCCCCTCTCCCACCGGGAGAGGGGATAGGGATGAGGGCATACAAGTAAACACTCAATTCACCCGCTTAGAACTGGAAGTAGATAAACTGGTTTGACGAGAATACACCAAACAGATAGGTGACGAACGTAATCAGCACGAACAGCACGTAAAACTGGACGGTGTTTCGGGTTGGGATGTAGAGATAGAAATATTCTTTCACCAGCAGAAACCCGATCAGGAAAACGCTGAACCACATTTCTACGCTATTCATCGGGCTATCGATCGACTCGGTTGGCGAGAGCGTCGCGATACGTTGTAAGATCAGCATGGCATCGCTAAGGGTCCGGGCTCTGAAGAATACCCACGTCAGCATAATCAGCCCGAACGTAAACAGGACGTTGCCTACAATACGTATTGGCGACCGTTGGCGTTCGGTTCCGGCGACCGGCGAGGTGACCATACGCGCGGGCGTCGCCGAAAAGCCGAGTCGGGCCAGTAGCTTGTCGCGCAGTACGGCCAGAATCTGGTACACGCCATTCAGACCACCCCAGATTACGTACGTCCAGTTAGGCCCGTGCCAGAGGCCACTCGCCAGAAATACAATCAGCATGTTCAGGTACTGCCTAACTTCCCCTTTCCGGTTGCCGCCCAGTGGAATGTACAGGTAATCGCGGAACCAGGTCGACAGCGAGATGTGCCAGCGTCGCCAGAATTCGGATACCGACTGAGCAATGTAGGGCGTTCGGAAGTTTTCCATGAGCGTAAAGCCCATCACCCGCGCGGCTCCAATGGCAATGTCCGAATAGCCCGAAAAATCGCAGTAGATCTGGATGGTATAAAAGAAGGTAGCAGCGAGTAGCGTGAGCCCATTGTGCTCGGACGGGTCATTGTAGGCGTAATCGACCAGCATGGCCAGCCGATCCGCGATCACGACCTTTTTGAACAGGCCAAAGGCCATCTGCATCAGCCCCGCCTTTACGTTCTCAAAATCATAGGAAAACGTCTTATGAAACTGCCACAGGACGTTTTGCGGTCGTTCGATCGGACCCGCCACGAGCTGCGGGTAGAACATGACGTAGAGCGCATAAATCCCAAAATGCCGCTCCGCCTTATGATTGCCCCGGTAGACTTCAATAGTGTAACTCATGGCCTGAAACGTGTGGAACGACAGACCGACGGGCAGAATACTTTTGTTGTCTTTAAACGACGAAATGCCACTCTCGCCAAACAGGTGCAGGACTTTAACGAACAGCCGGTTGCCGATATTCATGGCCTTCTCGGCCAGTTCGGGCATATTCAGATGCTCGAACAGCCAGGATATATTCTCAGTAAAAAAACCCAGGTACTTAAAAAAGGCCAGAATACCCAGGTTCGACACCAGCGATATAATCAGCAGCCATTTCCGGGTTTTACCCTTCGACTGCTCGATCCAGATTCCGGCGAAGTAATCGATAACAATGGTCAGAAACAGAATCAGGATGTACTCGGGCTTGAGCACCATGTAGAAGTAGCAGCTCGCTACCAGCAACAAGATCCAGCGCCCCCGCCACTTTAGCCCGAAGTAGCTCAGCGTAACGACAATAAAGAAAAGTAGAAACTGTAGCGAGTTAAACAGCATACGGTTCGGCCTGCGTCACCGATCGAGGTCGGCGCAGGGCGTTCATAGCCTGAACGGCGTAATAGAAAAAACCAATAACGAGTAACACTTCAATCGAATACTCCAGTAAGGCAGTCGGCGTGAGCAACGCGGAAAGCCGATCATAAACGGGCATCCCCAACCGCCACCACAACGACGGATGAATAGCCGCCAGTATATTGAATCCAATCAGGCCAATGCACCAGCGATTGCGCCGAAAGTCAACCAACGTAAACACCAGCGGCAGCATAAACAGATAGGCGTAATGGGTGATTGCGTTCTGCTGCACAACGGTCATGACGCTGTAGACGAGCACAAAAATAAACGGTACGTAGTCCCGATAACGCCAACGGGGTGCCCGGCTGCGCACGAATCCTGTGCCGGCTAAAATAACCAGCAAGGTAATGGCGAGGCCACCCCATTTCCAGATCGCTCCTACGGAACGTAATCCATCGGTCAGCACGGGGTTAAGCACTGAACGCCAGTTGGGTGCTTTGATTAGATCGCCTTCTGACGACTGCTGTTGTAAAAACAGCAAGCCTGTTTTCCAGTACATCCACCCCGTCACGGGCAGAATCACGACGGCTAACCCGATTCCGAATCGAACAGCCGTACGCAGGTTTCCCAGCATCAGCAGGCATACCGGCATCAGCACCAGCGCAAATACAATCTTGG
This sequence comes from Spirosoma knui, assembly GCF_054780635.1. Lineage (NCBI taxonomy): Bacteria > Pseudomonadati > Bacteroidota > Cytophagia > Cytophagales > Cytophagaceae > Spirosoma > Spirosoma knui. The sequence continues at coordinate 110,734 of NZ_BAAGVY010000003.1, forward strand.
TTGCCATCATGCCCAGGCCCAATACTACACCGGCCAGCAGCGGCTGACGGTCCATGAACGGAATAGCCAGCAGGGCAAAAAGCCACAGTACTACGTCTTCCTGCCCACTAAATACCGACATGGTGAAGGGCAATGGCAAGAGGTAATAAAACAAGGCGCGGAATAGCCGGTCGCCGGTCGAATCCTGATTTTTGTAGTACCGATAGGTTAGCAGAACCGCCAGTCCTTCGACCAGCAGCATAACCAGCACCACCATTCGCGAGTCTCGCCAGATGGCTAAAAACGGAGCAATCCAGTACCCAAACAACGGCGAGTAGCCACTGTACACATCCCGGTATGGAATCCCTCCGTCCAGAGCCGTTAAGCTGATTGGATAGTAATACTCAGATGCGTCAGACTGGGGCATATAACCCAGGATCAGATAAACACCCACAAAGGGTAACAGGCGAAACACGGTCCAGAAGACGAGCAGCCACGGCACTTGTAGGGACGTATCGAACTGAGTTTTGATCCAGCTTCGCCGGTTTAGTACCAGAATAAGTACCAACGCCAGCACAACTGAAACCACTGATTTTACAAAGACAATAAACATTTGTTCGACTAATCAACCAGAAACGGCTTAGATGGATGGCCGGGAACGGGTGCTTCGATGAGTTCCTGTCCGCCCGATGCATACCATAACTGCCTTAAAACGATACGTAGCATGTACACCAGTATACCCAGCTCGACGCACTGAAACAGGTAATCGATCCACTCGGAAGGTCGGTCGATCAGCGACCAGCCATTGTACAACTCCTGATTATTATAGATAACGGATAAAATGGGTTGTGCGACGGCCAGAAAATTCAGCAGTGTGAACGCAATCCACACCTTCGGGCGATCATTCACCGACAGAACGACAAAGACGAGCGGCAAGGCATACGTAAACAGATAATAACCCGGTGAGCTTGGTAGGCACACCATAAACAGATTAAACGTAAATACGTACAGTAAAGGCATCAAGCGTCGGTAGCCCAGCGCCCGGTACTGATGCCCGATTAATGAAGCGCCCCCAATGGTCAGGATCAAACCGCACCAGTTCAGGTAGGTGAGCGGAACCTGATCAAAGTAATTTCCGAACAGGGGACGTAACACGCTCACGGCATTGGGCGTCATCGGTAAGGACGAATGCTGGATAGGCATCAGGAAATCCATGCCGACCAGTCCATACAGAATGGCCAGGCTGGGGATCCCCACCAGCAAAAGGCCCGCTACGTATTGAAGCCGGTTCGGCACAATAAAGAACAGCGGAATCAGGAGCACCACCAACATGAATTTAATGGTCAGCATGCCGATTCCCCAGATGATGCCCGCCCACAGACTAAATCGCCGACTTTCGGGTAGAGCCAGCACAATTAAACCAAAACCCCACATCCACAGATCCTCTTCACTGCTGAGAATCATGGCCACGAAAGGCAGAGGCAGCAGGTAATACAGCACAAACCAGACGATGCCGCCATCAACTCGATCGTTGTAATAGCGTAAGGTTGCCCGAGCCACAATAAACTCGGCCAGCGCCATCAGGAGAACAATGGATTTAGCACTATACCAGATAAACAAGGGCAGACTGATCAGATAACCGAACAACGGAGCGTGGTACGACAGAAAGTCTCGATACACCAGTTTGCCCTGCATAGCCGCGATGGCTTTGCGGTAAAAGAAATCGACATCGCTGCGTGGATCCTGATTTAATACCATATATACCACAACGAACGGTACTATACGCAGGGCTACAAACGTCAGGTATACCGTAGCGGTTTCGTGGCGGGTCAGTAACGGCTTCAACCGTTCACGATTGAAATAAGCCAACAGGGCAACTATTGCTAAACCGGCTGCAATAATTACTTTGACCAAAGAGGTAGTCTCTAATGAAATCATATAAGTCTGGCAATAGAATTAGGCGTTAAAGGAATTTTCTCCCTGGTTTTATCTTTGTTCGACTGCCCGGCAGGAACACAGTATAACTTAAGAAACAGTTACAAAGGCCGTGCCTAATATTCCGGGATGGCACTATCCTACAGCAATAGTATATAAAATCTTATAATTTCTCTTCTTGTCGTGAATAAGACCTGTCCGGGCCGTAGGCAGATTGCCGCTGCTGCTTCCGGATAATCTCCCGCACAACGTATAAAGGCCGACCTTTCGTCTGAAAAAAGATACGCAACACATACTCCCCGATCATACCCAGCGCGATCAACTGAACACCACTGAACAGAATAATGACGAACAGAAGTGCGGTAAAACCCTGCGGAACATCGCCGTAAACGTATTTTTTTATCAGCGTCTGAATAAGATAAAGAACAGATACACCAATTGTGATCATGCCCAACCGGGTAACCAGTTTGATGGGGTACTCACTAAAATTAAAAATACCGTTATACGCCAGCTGGCGCAGCATTTTAAAGGAATACTTCGGCGCTCCGGCTACGCGGGCATCGCGTTCATACTCCACCCCAATCTGCTGAAAGCCAATCCAACTCCGCATCCCCCGAATAAAGCGGCTCTCCTCCGGCATCTGATTCAAAACATCGGCCACCCGTCGGCTGATCAGCGAAAAATCCCCGCTGTCTAAGGGAATGTCGACGTAGGAGATTGACCGCATAAATCGGTAAAAGGCCGAATAAGCCAGCCGTTTAAAAAAGCTTTCTTTCCGCTTTTTCCGAACGGCATACACAACGTCATACCCTTCTTTATACTTTTCGTAGAACTCCGTCAGCAGTTCGGGCGGGTCCTGCAAATCACCGTCAATGATAAACAAGGCCTCACTGCCTCTGGCGGCTGCCATACCGGCGGTTAACGCCGTTTGATGGCCGTAATTCCTCGACAGAAAAACGCAATGATACCGGCCATCCGCCAAGGCGAGTTGCTGCATTAATGCGGCCGTGTTGTCGCGGCTGCCATCATCAACAAGCACAACTTCAATCGATAGGGACGTTGACTCCATCACAGCGTTCAACCGCTTTACCAGGTGCGGGAACGAGTCTGTTTCGTTGTACAGTGGAGCAACAATGGAAATCTGCGGGTCTGACAAAGGCGTAACAAAGGACGATTCTCTGCCCGCAAAAGTACGTCTTTTTGCATCTTGGCCCGCACTCACCGGCCGTTTCTCAAGGAATCGTTATTGTCTGGTTACTGAACCGCACAGGTTGTTCGGCAGATGGAATGAATAAACCGACCCGATACGCACCCGGTGCCAGCAGGCTGTTCACCACTTCGGCCCGCACATTTTCCGGGGACTGGTTCAACCAAAAAGCCTTCATTGCAAACGGCAATTCGGACACGTATAAGTACGAGCGCTGCGGAGATTGCACCACTACCGCCGACGGCCCATTTACTGACAGTGCAGTGGGTGGCACCGTCTCGGCAATATAGCTATAGCCTCCGCCCGACACGTTGACATGAACAAGAGAATCAGCACCGCCGGGCTGGGTCGGCGGACGTAATATCGACTCAAAGGGCGTGTAATAGGCAGCGGGATACTGGTATATTCCTCGTTTAACCGCTTCGGTCATCGCACGGTTAGCCAAATCCGCGAAAGGCGTTCCCCAGGTCGGTCCTAAGCCAGTTCCATTGTGTTTCTGGTTGAATGCGCTTGTCAACAACACCTGCTTGCGGTAAGCCACTTTCGGCCAGCGGATAAAATAGGAGATACCAAAAATGGCGATACCAACCAGAATTCCGATCCTGACCCAGCGGTTCAGAGCCTCACTCCGACGATATTCACTTAGTAGAGTCAGGTAAAGAAGTGAAATCAACAGAGCTGGGTAGATCATATAGTTACTCACGAGCATGACCGAGTACCCAAAGCGGGGCCGCAGAAAGGCCACAATGCTGGCATTCACCATCAAAAACGCGTAGCATCCGACAAAAAAATACTGCCGCTGCCGATCTGCTTTGAACCCGTTACCGGCCGAGCGCGCGTAAAGGGTATTTGACCCCAAAAAGCTAGGAAGCATGTTCCAGAGCAGTGCCAGCATGGCGGTAATCAACACCAGGCCCGCCAGTGTTGGCAGGATGCTTCGCTTAACAATGTCAGCATCCGGAAAGAAATCGAACAGGCCACCAATGAACGTAAAGAAAGCCGCGACAATCAGATACGGTTGCCGGATGAAAAACGAAAAACTGCTTTCATTGCCCTGAGGACTCTGGAAATCGTGAAAGTAAAACAGTATAGTAGAGACTCCGATGACAAGCCAGATTCCTAATCGATACCAATTCCTTTGTAACGCCAACACAACGGCTCCCGCAACCCAACCAAACAGGCCATTACTCATCGAGAGCGACGCCAGTAGCTGCAAACCGGTTGCGGCCGCAAAGCGGTTCAGGCGACCGTTGGCCAGCATGTACAGCGCCGTCAGAATCAGACAGACCACCACCTGGTGCTGCAAGCCCGTAATCGCCCAGATGCTGGTCAGGTAGTACTGCGGTTGAAGTACGAAAAAAGGAATAGGAACGAACGCCAGCAACGGCAGGTTGAGCCCTCTGAACACCCGGTAGAACAGCCAGACGATACCGAGCAGAAATAAATACCCTGCCAGAATCAGCCACCGGAAATTCACCTGCCCGGTAAAGGTGTACAGGAGCAACGTAATGAGTTTAGCCGTCAGGATTCGGTGTTCGTTGTTCGGTCGAAGCAGCCAGTCCGCTTTTTCAGACGCTGTATCGGCATCGATGTAGCCTATGATGAAGCTCAGGAACGCATCAATATCATCCATCCAGGGCACATTTACGGCGTTGGTTACGACTAGCAGGCTGAAGCAAACGATGGGCAGAGCAACCAGCGCAACCGCCCCCCAACCTGATTTAACCGACATAGACGTTCTATACGTGGGCGTCCTTAATGAATTCATAGGTTCCGGTACTTACGTTGAATTCGGTATAGTTCATACCACATTTTAAATACATAGGTAGAGCTCAGGCGCGAGTCGCTTTGCTCGATCCACTGCTGCAGGGGCCGCTCCGCCACGCGTTCCAGGATCGTAGGCCGGCCGTGCTGCTCAATCAGCCGGGCCAGCAGTTCCACGTCGAATAGCCAGGGGCTGATAAACGGCTCGTTGAACAACGACAGTACGACCCGGCGACGAAACAGTTTTGCCCCGCACTGGCTGTCGTAGACGGGCAGTTTAAGAATGGTACTGATAAACGTAGCGATTACCCGCCCGACGTAGTGCCGAAATGCATTCCGCTGAATGTCAGCGCCCATACGCTTGATCCGCGATCCCATCACCAGATCGAGGCTGACATTAGCGTCAAGAACGTCGGTAAGGTCCGTGATTGCACTGAGGGGGGTAGCCAGGTCGGCATCGAGAAAACCGACGTAATCAACGGATTTCCCGGCAGCATACTGCATACCCGCGCGTACGGCCCCACCTTTACCCTGGTTACGGGCTAGCTTCAGGGCATCGATACGTTCAGGATTTTGGTTCTTCAGTCGCTCCAGAACGGCGTACGTGTTGTCCGTGCTGCCATCGTCTACGAAGCAGAAATTCACATTCGGAACCTCCCGGATGTACGCCAGAAATAGATCAGCGGGCAGCCGGCTGGCTTCGTTATAACACGGAATAATAATACAGACAGAGGACATGTAGCGAATGATAGTTAACGGCGGGCAGTGGACGATTGAGCATCGAGTAACACGACTTTGTGGCCATAATAGCCAGCCTGGCAGCGATTCCACCAATGGTCACTGTTGGTATGGATGTCTTCGATAAACAAACTGCGTGGGTACACACTGATGGGGCTTAGCCGCAACGTATCGGAAGGCTGCAAAAGCTGCTGATGCCGCTCAGTCATCTCCCGGTCATAGGTTGCCGCGTTACCACTTAGGAGATCGCCATAAAGCTGCCGGATTGTCGGACTACCCCAGGCGCTGGCCAGTATCCATGCTCCCGCCAGCAAGAAAACGAAGGCCGGTAGCGGTTTGGGATTCGTCAGGAAGCGGCCGACCGAATTACCCCGACGTAACACCCAACCAATCAGAGTCGTTAACGTATAAAACCAGCCGACAATGAAAACCATGTAGACCAGATTTATCACCCGACTGGGCGGCACACCTAAACCATACGTAGAGGGAAATGTCAGGACGATCAACATACCGGCCAACACCACAAGCAGCAGCAACGTGGGCAGTTGAAATAAGAAACGTACCGAACTGGATCGGCTATTGAGCCGAACGGCAACGGGCAGCCAGAATACGGATAGGGGGATAATAGGTGTCTGCCAGAGCCAGGTGAACATGTATTTTGCCAGCCAGCGCAATGTAGCCACTAGTGATACGAGCACATTCCCCTGAATTTCGTTAGCGTTTAACCGAATTGAGTTACCGGGCGCACTGAACACCAACCAGGCCGACGCCACCGCTACAACCAGTAAATAGGCAAGAAAAAAGTCAACCGTTCGCTGAAAGAACAGCCGGTAAGCCGCCAGCCCTAGCAGCAGCATGGCCAGCAGCAGCAGGTTCGTTTCGCCCGATCCAACGATGGCGAACACCAGTACTCCCGCCCAGACGCTCGTCAACGTTTTGAACCAACCCGCTGGCAGGCGATACCAACGTAACAGCACGGCGACGAAATAAATCGTCAGGATAGTAGGCACGGTATAAGAGGCCACGGCCGCCGTCCAGAAGAAGGCTTCGGCAATACTTTGCAGCGCCAGAATAATGGCGAAAAACAGCAAAGCCGTAGCCGTAAGACGTCGTGTAATGGCCTGGTCGCGGAGAATTTCGCCCACGAAGGCGTACAACGCGGCAACTAATCCAGTTGCGGCTACCGCCGGAATGACCCGAAATCCATTGTACCAATTCCAGACCAACGGATTGCCGTGCACGAGCATATTGGAGAAATAGCGCCCGGTCCAGCCATCGTAGTAGTATTTCTGAGCTTGCCAGAAGCCATAACGCACGGCCGTGTCGGCAAAGCAATAATCATCGGCGGCCGAGGGATGATTGTGAACAGAGAGCACAACTAACGGTACGTACGCCACCAAAAACAAGATTCCGGCGATTACGGTCACCAGCCGGTCATCCAACATTTCTTTCATGCCAAATCACCAGCCCAGGGGCCGGCGTGAATGGTGTTAGTGCTTCAGGGAACAACAGAATCCCCTTTAGCTGTGGTTACGGCCGATTGCAGCCGCATCAGGAATGGGTAAGCCAGCACGGCCGCCAGAATCACGAGTGTTCCGGCGTAAAAGCCCGTTGTCATGCGTTCGGCATCGCCGAAGATCAGTACGGCCAGCAAAATTCCATACACTGGCTCCAAATTTACGGTTAAGATTGCCAGATACGGCGAAAATTTACGTAACAGGCGCACACCGACCGAATACGCATAGACCGTACAGACCAACGAAAGGATCAAAAGCCAGAACCACTGGATCGGTGTATTCGGTACGTATTGCACCACAGAATCAGCCGCTACGGAATCGGTAGCCTGCACCAGCAGCCACATCCCAAAAGCGCCTATCGACGCTCCCGCCATTTCATAAAACGAGATGACCAGGGCATCGTGCCGCTGGGTAAACCGGCTGTTAATAATGGTAAACAAAGATGATAGCATGGCCGAAAAGACCGCCATGGCTAGTCCGGCTACTTTGTCGAACTCAAACCGAAAGATCAGGTATAAGCCGCTCATCACGGCGACTCCCAGGAGTACCTCAATAAGCCGGATGCGCCGACGTAACAGAATGGGCTCCAGCACACTTGCCCAGAGCGAACTGGTCGCCATACCGGCGAGGCAAACCGATACGTTGGCGATACGGGCGGCTAAAAAAAACGTTACCCAATGCAGAGCGATGATCCCGCCGGTGGCGAGGAGTTTCCAGCGATCAACTGCAGGCACCGCAATCGTCTGCCTGCGAACCCTCAGCACAACGCCCATGCCCACAACCGCCAGCAGCGTACGAAACAGCACAACCGCCGAAGAGTCGAGCGGTTCGAGCAGTTTTCCCAGAATGGCCGTAAATCCCCAGATCAAGACGATAAAGTGAAGCTGGAGGTAATCGGTAAAGGCAGGCTTATTCATAAATAAAGAGCGAATCGGGTCGCCCTTTCGCTCATTAATTACCTCGGGATTGTATTGTACAACAAGACCCCGATGGCGGCAAAAATAGCGTTTGGTAACCAAACGGCCACAATTGGATTCAGATTACCGGACTCGGCGATTCCTTTGGCCAGCATAAAGAACAGCAGGTACGTAAACGCCAGAAAAAACCCAAGCGCCACCTGCCAGCCAACACCCCGCCGACTTTTCCGCGCCGACATAATTACGCCGATAATGGCGAGAATGACAATGGCGAAGGGGCGCGTATCCCGGCTGTATTTCTCCAGTAAATAGGTTTCGACACCATCGGCTCCGCGACTACGTAACAAATCGATGTGCTTATTTAGCTCGGGTAAAGTGAGCGTTTCGTACAGGTTAAAATTCGAGCTGAAATCGTCCGGTTTCAGGTTCAGCGTCGTGTCCAACCGGGTGCCGGGCGTCAGTGTTTCCTGTAGGCCGTTGATGTTCCGAATCCTGTAATCGTAAACCGCCCATTTCTTTTTCTTTGTGTCCCACTCGATCCGGTCGGCCGAGAGTTTTTGCTTGAGCTTGTTACCTTCAATACGTTCCAGAGTAAACTTATAGCCGGTGTTGCTCAGGTTGTTGTAGCTTTCCAGGTACGCATACGTATCGGGCGCAATTTTTATGTGTACGTTCCGGCCTGAATAGGTATAAGCCTCGTTGATATACTCCACCTCGAAGGCAATCCGGGTCTTATTGGCTTTGGGAATGATGTAATTGACCATGAAGTAGGTCAGCACGGCCAGCACCGAAGCCCCCATAAAATAGGGCAGCAGCAACCGCACAAAGCTCACTCCGCTGCTCAGAATGGCAATAATCTCGGTACGGGCCGCCAGCCGGGACGTCAGGAATACCGTGGCAATAAATACCATCAGCGGACTGATATAATTGGCCCAATACGGAATAAAATTCAGGTAGTAATCCCACAAGATCTTATTGGCGGGCGCATTGTGCTTATAGAAGTTGTCGACCTTTTCGGTGTAGTCGATCATCACAACAACCAGAACGATCACCAGCACCACAAAGACGTATGTCTGTAGGAACCGCTTCAGTATATACCAATCGAGTAATTTCATGTTAATGGTTTTGCGTACAGGTCACAGATGCAGCATGAGTTGCGCACCAGCTTTAGGGTCGTCGGGATACGCTGCTATCGTTACCGGTGCTTATTCACTCAGTTGACTAACAGATTTTTGGCTACTTCGTGACTAACAAACACCGCTCCGCCGTTTTCAATTTGCACGACTGCCGATTTGTCGAATGCATTAATTTGGGTCACCGTCACCGCACAGCCTAGCGTTAGGTTCGAGTGATCGAGGTGCTGAAGAAACTCCGTTGAGTGTTCCAGAACCGCCATCAGCCGCGCATTCTCGCCTTCCTGCATCTCTGATAACTTTCGATATCCGGTTTCGGGCATCAATCCCGCTGGCGTCGGTATTGGATCACCGTGCGGATCAAACTGCGGGTGGCCTAAAAACGTATCTAAGCGGGTAACCAACTCTTCCGAACGAATGTGTTCAAGTTCTTCCGCGATGGCGTGCACGGCATCCCACCCAAACCCGAGCTTTTCGACCAGAAAAACCTCCCAGAGTCGATGCCGCCGGATAATTTGCAGCGCCACCCGCTCACCTTCTTCCGTCAACCGAACCCCCTGGTACTTTTTGTAATGAATCAACTGTTTATCGGCCAGCTTCCGGAGCATATCCGTTACCGACGCGGCTTTGGTAGCCGTCATCTCGGCCAATGCATTCGTACTTACCTCGCCCGCCTGCCGCGTGGCCAGGTAATAAATGGTCTTTAGATAATTTTCCTCGGTGAACGAATGCATAGCTGGTTGCTGCTTACCGAAAACAGCAAAAAGAAGTCAAACAGTTTGCCAACAAAGGTAGTTTTTATGTTAAACTTTCTAAAAATTTAGACTAGTCTAAATTTTTATTTAAACATTCCTTACCTTTGGTTCGTTAATGGCCTAGTACGTATGGAAACAATGAATACAGCTATAAAAGGGTGGCGCCAGGAGAATCAATCAAAATCGTTGGGAGAGGTTCATGGTTCTGTCCACGTTCCCGCTAATAGTGGGTTTTTCAAAACCTTAATGGCCTATGTCGGGCCGGGCCTGATGGTTGCCGTAGGGTACATGGACCCCGGTAACTGGGCCACCGACATTGCCGGTGGGGCTCAATTTGGCTACCGACTTTTATCAGTCGTGCTAATTTCAAACCTGTTTGCCATTCTTCTTCAGCACTTGGCGTTAAAGCTCGGCATTGCCACCGGTCGCGATTTGGCCCAAGCCTGCCGCGATCATTTTAGCCGACCGGTGTCCATTATTTTTTGGCTGTTAGCCGAGATCGCCATTGCAGCTACCGATCTGGCCGAAGTTATTGGTTCAGCGATTGCCTTGAACCTGTTGTTCGGTTTGCCACTCACCGCGGGGATACTCATTACGGCCTTAGACGTCCTGCTCCTACTATACTTACAGAACAAAGGGTTTCGCGTGCTGGAACGTATCGTTGCCAGCCTGATCTTTCTGATTGTGGGTTGCTTCGGCTATGAACTACTGATTGCCAAACCAGCCCTCAATGACATTATAGATGGGTTACTACCACGTCAGGAAATCGTTACCAACCCAGGCATGCTGTACATCGCGATCGGCATTCTGGGCGCTACGGTGATGCCGCATAACCTATATCTTCATTCGAGCATCGTGCAGACTCGCAATTTCAGCCGCGACGATGCAGGTCGTCAATCAGCCATCAAGTTCGCCACGATCGACTCAACCATCTCTTTATTCCTGGCCTTTTTCATCAATGCCGCTATCCTGATGCTGGCAGCCGCTACGTTTCATACGTCAGGCAACCAAAACGTAGCGGACATTACCGACGCCCACCGCCTGCTCGATCCAATTTTGGGCGTCAAGCTGGCGGGAATTCTCTTTGCGGTAGCGTTGCTGGCCTCAGGACAGAACTCCACGCTCACAGGTACATTGGCCGGTCAGATTGTTATGGAAGGCTTTTTAAACTTACGGCTCAAACCCTGGCTACGTCGGCTCATCACGCGTCTGATCGCCATTGTCCCAGCGCTTGTTGTGGCCATCTTGTACGGCGAGAAAGGCACCAGCGATTTGTTGGTATTTAGTCAGGTGGTTCTTTCGCTACAGCTCAGTTTTGCCGTTGTACCGTTGGTTTCCTTCACCAGCGACAAACTAAAAATGGGGCGATTTGTCAACCCCACTTGGGTAAAGGCCATGGCCTGGACAGTAGCCGTCGTTATTATCGGCTTGAACACGTACCTGCTTTGGGATACCGTTCTTCATTAATACATTTATAAGGCATACAGAACAAAAGCGGGCGAGTCTACAGACTCGCCCGCTTTTGTTCTGTATGCCTTGTGCCAAGATAGTTTACGCAACGCATTATTAGCTTTTTCAAAGTATATCGAGTATATCTACTTTCAGAGTTAATAATTTAGTAATCAGACAGAACCAATTGAAAAACGAATAATAGTTCAATTTTCAATACATTAAATCCTTATTTCAAGATTAGATAAAAAATAGAAATTAGTACTATATCTATAATTTAAAAAGCTGTTTGTATTATTACGCCCGGCCAGTGTGCTCAACGGATTGAGTCCTTTTTTTCCCACACCCCGCACGTTAGTATACACTCCTTGTTCACTAGTAAACCATCTCATTATGCTTGATTTTCTACGCAGTTGGCGTCCGGATGAAGTTCGTCGCTGGGTGCTACTCAGCTTGCTTGTGCTTATAACTCCCCTGAGTTATGCACAGACCGTTATCACTGGTACAGTAACTGATGCCGCTAATGGTGATGCCCTGGCAGGAACAACCATCCAGGTAAAAGGAACCAATACCGGAGCAACGGCCGATGCCAATGGCCGCTATCAACTAACCGCACCAGTCGGCGAAAAAACGCTTGTCTTTTCCTTCATTGGTTACCAACCTCTCGAAGTAGCGGTTGGCAATCGTAGTGTAATTGATGTTCAGCTCACAGCCAACAACAACGCTTTAAGCGAGGTCGTCGTTGTTGGATATGGCGTACAGAACCGGCGCGACATTACTACGGCAATCGGCTCGGTCAAGGCGCGCGATCTGGCGAACCAGCCCGTTGCTAGTTTTGATCAGGCTCTGGCCGCCAAAATTGCCGGGGTGCAGGTGACCCAGACCTCCGGCGCTCCTGGGGCAGGCTTATCCGTCCGCGTTCGGGGAACCGGTTCAATCAGTGCTGGCAACGATCCGTTGTACGTAATTGATGGGATTCCGCTTTCGCGCGACACAAAATACGCGACCGGTAGCACCAACACACAATTTCCGGACAATCCGATCAACGTACTGAGCACAATCAATACAGACGATATTGAAAGTATTGAAGTATTAAAAGATGCGTCGGCGGCTGCCATTTATGGATCCCGAGGTTCCAATGGGGTCGTTCTGCTCACCACTAAACGCGGGAAAGAAGGCAAAACGACCATCAATTACGATTCGTTTGTAGGCGTTCAGAATGTTTCGAAGAAGATTGACATGATCAACGCGTACGAATACGCTCAGCTAAGCTACGAAGCGAAGAACAATGCGTATCTCGACCGAAACCCGACGGGTAAACCGACTGACTCGAATGACATTCGGAACAAAGGCGTTGGTGCACCGAGTACGCTGATTCAACCCGAAATCGTTCCTTACCTTTCAGGGCAGCCCGGCTTAACCAATACCGACTGGCAAGACGCTATTTTCAGGGCTGCTCCCATCCAAAACCATACGCTTTCGATCTCGGGCGGGAAAGATAACGTCAAATTTTACGTGTCAGGTAACTACCTGGATCAACGAGGAGTGGTTATCAATTCGGGCTTCAAACGCTACAGCGCCCGAGCGAATGTCGATGTGAAATCCGGTAGATTGACCGTCGGCGCTAACCTAAATCCTACCTACTCCTACCATGACCTGATTAAGGCTGAAGGACCTTATTTGGGCGAAGGCGTAGTTGGTTTAGCCCTTCAAATACCGCCTATCTTTCCGGTCTATAACGCCGACGGATCGTACAACTGGGGAGGCAATGCCTGGGGATACGGAGCTACCTCTATCCTGAACCCGGTCGCCATTGCCAATCAGGTGAGTGATAAGTTGAGTCAGTTACGTGTACTCGGTAATGCTTACGCGCAGTACGAGATTTTCAAAGGCTTATCGTACCGCCTAAACGTAGGGACCGACATCAATAGCTTTCAACGTGATTACTACCGACCGTCAACGCTCGAAATCAGAGATCGCAAAGGTCCTTCCGTGCCGACAGGCTTTTCGAGAGCGCAGAATTTTATAAACTGGTTGGTTGAAAATACCCTGAATTATAATCAATCGTTCGGCCCACACACGGTCGCGGCATTAGTAGGTTTCACCTCACAAAAAGACCGGCGGGTTGCTAATGAACTTACGGCGACCAACTTTCCCAATGACCTGGTGTACACGCTGAACGCGGGGCAGGTCTCTGCCGGGGCTTCTGATGTTCAGGAATGGTCGTTACTATCTTACCTAGGCCGAGTTCAATACGATTATAACGGAAAATACCTGCTCTCGGCCGCCATTCGGACGGATGGCTCCTCGCGCTTTGGCCGCGATAACCGTTGGGGTTACTTTCCATCGGTATCAGCGGGATGGAACCTGTCGCAGGAATCATTCTTAAAACCCGTTACGTGGTTAAGCGATTTGAAGCTACGCGCCAGCTATGGCTTAACCGGAAATTTCCAGATACCTAACTACGGATCAATCAGCTTATTAAACTATCAGAATTACATTTTAGGCCCCGAAACAGTTGTCAGTGGCCTGGCACCTGGCAATTCAGCCAATGATAGGTTAAGATGGGAGAAAACAGCCATGCTCGATGTCGGTTTCGACGTCAGTTTCTTTAGAAACAAGCTGAATTTCAGCGTCGATTATTATAATGCAAACACCTCTGACCTGCTCCTGAACGTACCGGTTCCGAGAACGTCAGGATTTAGCACGGAACTACAGAACATCGGGAAAGTAAACAACCAGGGTTTCGAGTTTACACTGGGTACCCGTCAGACGTTCGGCCGTTTCCGGTGGGACGCAAGCGCCAATATTGCGACGAACCGAAACAAAGTAATAGCCTTGGGGCCATCCGGTGATCCAATCATTGTAGCGGGTGGGGTCGCCGGTGCGCAGTTTATTACGCAGATTGGCCATCCGATTGGCGAATACTATACGATGATTTACGACGGTGTCTTTAAAAGCCAAGCCGAAATTGATGCTTATCCGCATACGTCGACAACCAAACCCGGCGATTTCCGATTCGTCGACAAGAATGGCGATGGTAAGATTGACTTCAGTAGCGACCGCACCGTAACGGGCAGCTACTTTCCAAAGTACACATTTGGGTTTACCAACAATTTCGCGTTCCGGGGTTTCGATCTGGGCATCGCTATTCAGGGCGTTCAGGGTCACAAAATTCTGAATCTGATCCGCCGGTATATTTATAACATGGAAGGAAACGGTAATCTGTTCCGGGGGGCCCTAGACCGCTGGCAATCGGCCGATAATCCGGGTAACGGATTCGTCAACCGCGCGAATCGACTCTCTACCGGATCGAACGGTGAAATTTCTACCTGGCATATTGAAGATGGCTCTTACGTACGTATTCGTACCCTTACGCTCGGCTATTCGTTGCCCAGCACATTACTACAACGGTTGCGTCTAACTCGCGCCCGCCTGTACGTTTCGGCTCAGAATCCGTTCACGTTCACCAAGTACCTCGGTTTCAATCCGGAAGTAAACAGCCGTCCTGACAGTGCCCTGTCTTCGGGCGAAGATTACGGAACCTATCCACTACCCCGTACCACTTCAGTTGGTATTAATCTTTCTTTTTAACCAGCCATGAAAAAGCTAGCTATAATTTCTGCACTGATCATCAGTCTATCGGCTTGCCAGAAAGGCTTTCTTGATTTGAAGCCCCTATCGCAACCAAACGTGGATAATTTTTATAAGACGGCTAACGATTTCGGGAATGCCGTCAACGGCGCTTATGATGCACTCCAAAGTCCAAATCAATACGGAGGGGATTACAATACGTTAGTGGAAGCCAGGGGCGATAACGTACTGGATAACGATCCGTCGTCCGGTTCGGGCTTGCGGTATAATATTGACCGGTTTATTGAACCGACGACGAATACATTACTACGCGACACCTGGGGGAGTTTGTATACAGGTATCAACCGGTGCAACCTTATTCTGGACAAGATTGACGCCGTATCGATGGATGCAACCTTGAAAGCTCGGTATAAAGGCGAAGCGCAGTTTATACGTGCCCTTTCCTATTTTAATCTAGTTCGGTTATGGGGCAAAGTGCCGCTCGTGCTGAAGGCAGGCACTACGTCAGATGCTCGCTCGTACGTCCGTAATGAAGTAACGGATATTTATGCTGCCATCGAAAACGACCTCATAGCCGCAGCGGCAGGTTTACCAGCCAGCTATACGGGTAACGACGTGGGCAGAGCTACTTCTGGCGCAGCCAAAGGACTATTGGGAAAAGTTTATGTGACGGAGAAGAAGTACGATCTGGCAGCACCTGTCCTGAGAGATCTCGTCAACGGAACTACGTATCAGTTACTTCCCAACATTGCCGATGTATTCGCCGTAACTAATAAAAATAACGCTGAACTTCTCTTCGCCGTCAAGTACAAGAAAGGCGGATCGCTTGGCGAAGGTCATGGCTCATGGTTTGGTACAAGCATTGGTGACATTATTGAACCCTCTCTACGGGCAGCGTATCCAGCAGGCGACAAACGGCTTCCTCTCACGGTGCAAGTACCGGTACCAAGCAGTATCAACGTAGTGCCCAGAAAATTCTATGATGAGCTATCAGGGACCAACGACGTAGGAAACGACTTTCCTGTATTACGCTTTGCAGACGTACTACTCTTATATGCAGAAGCATTAAACGAAGTAAATTACCAAGCTGATGGCGAAGCGTTTAAAAGCCTTAACCGCATACGGACTCGAGCAGGTGTCCCAGCCTACACAGCAGCACAACTTTCAACAAAAGAAGCGTTTCGTACGGCTGTCGTTAACGAACGACGTCTTGAACTAGCCCTGGAGAGCGATCGCTGGTTCGATCTCGTTCGAACAGGAACAGCTGTTGAGGCACTTAAAGTAACTGGCATCACTGTACCTGGTTATCGAGTGCTGTACCCGATTCCGCAGTCGGAGATTGACACGTATAATAACTCAACGAACTTCCCCCAGAATCAAGGGTATTAGCCGAGCCGGTTACACAATGAAGGACTACGTCTTAACAGCATTAAGACGTAGTCCTTTTGCGTTTGAAGCCATTTCACCTCTTTCTCCGTTCGTTCACTTCTTACCAAACCTAATTCTGGATGTGTAACTGCCTGTCAATCATGGATAGCTACATACGTAAGTAAAAGTCCCAAATTGGAAAATGCAGTCAATGGGTATGGCCTACTTAACTAACTTATGTAGATTCCATGCCATTGTTCCACTATGAGCCTTTTACCATTGCTCACTAACGATAATCGACTCAACAAACAAATAATAGTTAAGTCAGCTTTTTGGAAGTCAAAGAGACGCAGAATAGTAAGTAAATCTATACCATTTACCATTAGTCCGACCAGTAACTAAAGATGCAGTATCATAAAATAAAAAGTCATACTTAAGTTATACATATACAGCTTTCCTACATATATTCACACCATTAATTTCTGGATGTGAATTAGTATGGAACAGTCGGGCAGTGAATTCCTGCGGGGGACGTTAAAGACTATCGTTCTCAAGCTTTTAGCTGAGCAGGGACGGATGTATGGGTATGAGATTACACAATCGGTTAAAGAACGTACGCAGGGTGAGGTAACGCTGACCTTTGGTGCGTTGTACCCGGTTCTGCACAAACTTGAACAGGATGGGCTGCTAATAACCGAATCCGTTGAGGTCGACGGCCGCCTGCGTAAATATTATTCGCTCACCCCTACCGGTACCGCCACAGCCATCCGGAAAGTATCAGAATTCGAACGCTTTGTTGAGCATATGCGTAACCTTCTGCAATCCTCACCTGATGTAGCCCTCGGTAAATAACTCAACTCCATACTATCATGGAAAAGCTAAACCCGCAACAAGTAGCCCGGTTGTACGACCACCTGATCCAATTAGGTACCAGTGATTCCCTTATCAGCGAACTGCTCGATCACCTCGCCTGTGAAGTTGAGTATTACATGTGGATTGGTCTCCCGTTTGAGTCGGCTTTCGACAAGGCCTTACTCGAAGCGAACGCTGGAAGCCTGCATCAACTCCGCAAAACGTATCAGAAAGAGCTTACTCTTACCGAAACCCAACTTCGAGAGGCAACCCTGGATGACATTGTCTTTCAGTTTCGGAATAAGGCGTATGGCGCCTATGATCTACGACGTACTTACCGACAGACCTTACGAAACTCCATTATTATGACTCTGGGCATTTGCATGATGCTGATGGCCCTGGTTCACATGATTAGTCGAGGTACCTGGTCGTATTGGAGCAGTTGGGGCGCAATTTGGCTGGTTGGTTTGATCGCCGTTACGTTCGCGGGGTTCAGTTGGTATCTCCAGCATGAGCAGCAAAACGATTTTCCCGCCTATCAGTAAATACGTTTTCTTTTCAGGACTACGTTGGTAGCTATAGAATCACTTAGCTACCCGTACTACATACCAAAATCATATTGAAGTTTAGTACCAGCCAGCCGTTGGCTGAACCGAGGAATTGCGTTTCCCTCGTTCGGCCAACGGCTGTTACCTGCTTATAGGCTACTGGTAATACCGGAACTCCTGTTCCACAGACGGGACTATATGCAGGCCTGCCATACGTATTCAGGCTACTCCGCTACCCAGGTTACCCCCTCCCAAAAAACAGGCTTACTTTTTGCACGCGACGGGTATAAAAAAGAGACGACCCGTTCAAGGAACAAGCCGTCTGCTAACACACCTAATTAAACAAAACTTAGTAGGTGAGCTTGGTGGAATTATATGTACGAGTGTAAGGAGAATTTGGTTTGCTATAGAGGCATATCACGCATGAACATAGTTGTAGTGCTCCAACCACTAACCTATCATCAGGCCAACGTACTACGCCTTTTGGCAGATCATAGCTCCAACCAATTCCAGACAACCTGCTGATGCCTACGAACCAGAGTTGCAACGTCTAAAAAGCGTTCGGAATACGTAGCGTGAGATACAATCAGCACAGACCGGTATATCATTTTACCCCGTCTTTTTAAGACGTATTGTGGGTTTTGTAACTTTCCTGCAGAGCCACATCAAGGAATCTAAACATCGGCTATCTTTGCCCAGTTTTTACCCGCACGTGCAACAGTAAGGCGAAAGCCTATTATATGGAAGATAAGAAGCATTTAGACACCGTCACGGCTGCTGGCCTGCTGGTGGCAATGGGTATCATCTATGGCGATATTGGTACGTCGCCTTTATACGTGCTGAAGGCCGTCATCGGGCCTACCAAGCCTATTCAGGCAGACATGGTGCGGGGAGCGCTCTCCTGTATTTTCTGGACAATCACCCTCCAGACTACCATTAAATACGTCATCCTGGTTCTTCGGGCCGATAACAAGGGGGAAGGAGGTATTTTTTCGTTGTACGCGCTGGTACGTCGCCATGCCCGTTGGTTAACAATTCCGGCCATTATTGGAGGAAGTTCGCTGCTCGCGGATAGTATCATTACCCCACCAATTTCGGTATCTTCAGCGGTAGAAGGTCTACGAATTCTATACCCCAATATCGAGACGATTCCCATCGTTATTGCCATTCTATCGGTCCTGTTCCTGATTCAATCGTTTGGTACGGGCGTTGTCGGTACGGCGTTTGGGCCTATCATGCTCGTATGGTTTACGATGCTCGGCGTGCTGGGTATTGTCAACATTATCGGTGATTTGAGCATTCTGGCTTCCTTTAACCCTTATTATGCGTATAGTTTCCTGACTGATTATCCTGGCTCGTTCTGGTTACTAGGGGCTGTGTTCCTGTCCACAACCGGTGCCGAAGCGTTGTATTCGGATATGGGCCACTGCGGTCGGGGCAACATTCGCGCCAGCTGGGCATACGTCAAAACCTGCCTATTGTTAAACTACCTCGGTCAGGGTGCCTACGTTGAATCGCTGGCAGGTCAGGCGCTGGGTGAACGTAATCCGTTCTACGAACTGATGCCCGAATGGTTCCTGATCATTGGGATTGCCATTGCAACGGCGGCCACCATTATTGCCAGCCAGGCGATGCTGAGCGGAGCGTTTACACTCATCAGCGAAGCGATCCGGCTGAACTTCTGGCCCAAGGTCAGACTCCGCTACCCCAGCGTTCAGAAAGGTCAGCTCTACGTTCCTAGTATCAACTGGTTGCTCTTTTCGGGCTGCGTAGCCGTTGTACTGTATTTCCAGGAATCGTCGCGCATGGAAGCTGCCTATGGATTAGCGATTACGTTAACCATGCTCATGACTACGATTCTGTTCAGTTATTACATGTATTCTCACAAGTACAACGCCTGGTTAGTTTTCACCTTCCTTATTTTTTACTTAACTATAGAAGGCAGCTTCCTCGTTGCCAACCTGGTTAAGTTTCCAGTTGGTGGCTGGGTATCGGTATTGATCGCCGGACTGATGGCTGCCATTATGATTATCTGGCTACAGGCGTTCCAGATCAAACTTCGGCTGACTGAATACGTACGTATCGATCATTACATTCAGGCGATTAAAGAGCTTAGCCGCGACATCAGTATTCCGAAGTACGCTACGCACCTGGTGTTCATGAGCAACGCGGCCCGTCAGTCGGAAATCGAGTCGAAGATTATCTATTCTATCTTCCAGAAACGACCCAAACGCGCTGACATCTACTGGTTCGTCCACGTGGACACGACCGACGACCCGTATACGATGGAGTATAAGGTAAACACCATTGCTCCCGACGACGCCTATAAGGTGACCTTCAAGTTGGGCTTTCGGGTTGAGCAACGTATCAATCTGTTCTTCCGGAAGGTCATCGAAGACATGGTGAAAAATAAGGAAGTAGACATCACCAGCCGGTACGAATCGCTCAGCCGTCAGAATGTGATTGGTGACTTCCGGTTCGTGGTACTCGAAAAATTCCTGTCGTTCGAGAATGAGCTGCCGGTTCGCGAGCGGTTTATCATGAACATCTACTTCACGGTAAAAAGCTTTACGACGCCCGAAGACCGCTGGTTCGGCTTAGATAGCAGCTCGGTCAAGGTCGAAAAAGTACCGCTGGTCATTCGCCCGGTCGAAAACGTCAAACTCAAACGAATTGCCACCTAAAAGTAAGTTATACAGTTGTAGCGTTGTACAGTTATAAAGTTGGCTGCCGCGCGGAACTCTGCAACTTTATGACTATACAACTATATAACTATTATGAAATTACTTATCACCGGCGGTGCCGGATTTGTTGGCTCCTCGCTGGCCATTTCGCTTAAAAAGAACTACCCAAATTATAAGATTTTTGCGCTGGACAACCTCAAACGGCGCGGCTCTGAATTGAGTCTTTCGCGACTTAAAGCCGCGGGAATCGAGTTCCTGCACGGCGATATACGTAATAAAGAAGATTTTGATGCTCTACCCGCCGTTGATACAGTGATTGAAGCCTCCGCTGAACCTTCTGTGCTGGCTGGACTAGATGGTACGCCCGAATACCTGATTAATACAAACCTGTTCGGTACGGTAAATTGCCTGAACTATGCCTTAAAGCACAAGGCAAATTTCATTTTCCTCTCAACGAGTCGCGTTTATCCGATCAAGACGATTGAAACGCTGAACTTTGCCGAAGCTGACACCCGCTTTGTTTTAACCGACGATCAACCTGTACCGGGCGTATCCTCGAAAGGTATCGCCGAAAACTTCCCGCTAGATGGCGCTCGGTCACTTTATGGCACGACTAAACTAGCCTCGGAGCTGCTCATTCAGGAGTACAACGAGTTCTACGGTTTAAAAACGGTCATCAATCGCTGTGGTGTCATCACCGGTCCGTGGCAGATGGGTAAAGTCGATCAGGGGGTGATGGTCCTCTGGATTGCCAAACATTACTTTGAGCAGCAACTGGCATACATCGGCTACGGTGGCACCGGCAAACAAACCCGCGACATGCTCCATATCGATGATTTGTATCGTCTCATCGACTGGGAACTCCACAACCTGGATGCCGTTAACGGCGAGATTCTGAACGCAGGTGGCGGCAACGAAAGCAGTGCCTCCTTGCAGGAACTAACCAAAGTTTGTCAGGAAGTGACGGGCAAAACCATACCCATCAAAGAGGTAACCGAAAACCGTGCGGCCGACATCCGGCTTTACATCACTGACAACACCAAAGTCACTCTGCTTACCGGCTGGAAACCCGAACTCGGCATTCGCGAAATCGTGACCGACATTCACGAATGGCTTAATGAAAACCGAGCCGCCCTGGAGCCGATATTGAAATAGAAACCTCAATATGGCGCGTACTCAGGGATGAGTGCGCGCCGATTAGGTGACTGGAAAGCCAGCACGATGTCACTCTTTAGGACTCCTTCTTCAACCAGGCGTTCAGCAATTTTCAGATCTGTTCCATCATGTTGAATATGTACTTTGGCATCGGGGCGTACATCTAGATGCACAAATGGCACATACTCTCGGCGATTTTGTCCCCAACCAACCGAAAAAAGTAAATAATGCCCTCGCTCCTCGTCGATAATTACCTGAGTTTCCGAATGGGCGCTAGATGGTGTCATATTAGCGATTTCTTCAACTAACCGACGAACAAGCGCTTTATGTTGTGTTAGTCTATCCATTGAACGATGGTTTGCTGCTCTTCATCAAAAATAACCAATCTAACGTTATATCGTTTCAAAATGCCTGTAAAGAACGAATCGTCGAAAAAGTCCTCGTATACGCTAAGAGGCACTGCCAAATAAAGTTGACGATCCGGTTCATCAGCTTCTAATGCCACTTTATAAACCAAAAACTGACCTAACGCATCCTCAAATTCGTCTAAGGTTGAGGCTCCTAGAAATTTTTGATTTCAACAGCGATCTTTTGCATGCCACGCTGAGCTGCAATTAACTTCTCCGCTCCTAAATCAACGTAGCCTTTCCTACGACCTAATACGACTCGAAGCGGATCATGGGTTATCTGCCAGGAATCTTTTTCGAGAGCAGTGCGAACAACTTGATGATAAACGTCTTTGGCGGGCATACCAGATTCAGAAATTTTCCTCTAAAGTAGCTGATTTCTAATCGGCTCAATAGCTTAACTACTTTTCCTAATCATCCGCGAAATCGTCAGCAACATTCACGCGTGGCTCAATGAGAACCGAGTCGCCCTGGAGCCGATATTGAAGTAGAAACCAGACGCCGATTGCAAAGATGTAGTCGGCGTCTGGTTTCTACTTCTCTTACCAACATACTCTTTTTTACGGCCTACATTTGGTCTAAAGCAGCAAGAAGAGCTACTTATTAAAAAATTTGCAAAAACCGGGTAAAAAGATTTGGCTGAGTTCTTTTGTAAGATAAACTAGTTTGATCCTTGATACATGAATCAGTCAGATAACTCAATGTCAAATCCGAAACCGGGCGACGGCGCAACTACTTCTCGTCGGCAGTTTCTGCAAACCGGCGCTTTGGCAGCAACCAGTTTCCTTATCGTACCACGTCACGTATTGGGTGGTAAAGGGTTTATTGCCCCAAGTGATAAGCTCAACATCGCGGGCGTAGGCGTAGCCGGTAAAGGTTTTTCGGATACCAATAACGCCTTCAATAAAGGCGCCAATAACATGGTAGCCCTGTGCGATGTGGATTGGGGACGCGATCAGGTGAAGAAAAACTTTGAGCAGCATCCGAACGCGAAGCGCTACAAAGACTTCCGCGAGATGCTCGATAAGGAAGGCAAAAACATTGATGCTGTCACCGTATCGACCGCCGATCATACGCACGCGGTTGTTGCGATGGCTGCCATGCAGCGGGGCAAACACGTGTACGTGCAGAAGCCGTTGACCCATAACATCTACGAAGCCCGGATGCTGACCGAAGCAGCCCGTAAATACAAAGTGGTAACCCAGATGGGTAACCAGGGTTCGTCGAACCCGCAGCAGAAGCAAATGGTCGAATGGTTCGACAAAGGACTGGTCGGCAATGTGCATACCGTTTATCTGTGGACCAACCGTCCTGTATGGCCACAAGGTATTCCGGTACCTCAGCCAGTAGCCGAAGTACCGGCTGATCTGGATTGGGATCTGTGGCTTGGGCCCGCTCAAAAGGTAGGCTACACCCCTCAATATCACCCGTTCAAATGGCGAGGCTGGTGGAACTTTGGTGCCGGTGCGCTGGGTGATATCGGTTGCCACATCATGGACGTACCGTTCCGCGTATTAGGTCTGGGCTACCCAACCGAAGTCGAAACGAGCATCGGTCAGGTGTTCCTGAAGGACT
This sequence comes from Spirosoma knui, assembly GCF_054780635.1. Taxonomy (NCBI): domain Bacteria; kingdom Pseudomonadati; phylum Bacteroidota; class Cytophagia; order Cytophagales; family Cytophagaceae; genus Spirosoma; species Spirosoma knui. The sequence continues at coordinate 134,311 of NZ_BAAGVY010000003.1, forward strand.
GGACACCCGAATACATTCCGGAAGGCTGCCCACCGTCGTCACATGTGGAACTGAAATTCCCTGCGTCAGCGAAGAACAAGTCAGAGCTTAAGATGGTGTGGATGGACGGCGGTCTTCGCCCCTTCCGGCCCGATATGCTGCCTGCCAACGAACCATTCCCCGAAAACGGCGAGAACGGCGTATTCCTGGTTGGTGACAAAGGGTTGATTGCCTGTGGTATGTACGGTGATGACCCAAAACTGTACACGAAAAGCGGACAGAAAATGGAAGCCGCGCCAAAGCCGAAGAGTGACGTGCCCGAGAATGGCCACCAGGTTCTCTGGACAGAAGCCTGCAAAGCCGGATTTAACAGCAAAGAACATAAGGCACTTACGTCGTCGTTTGACTTTGCGGGTCCGCTCACCGAGTCTGTGCTGATGGGTAACCTTGCCATTCGCAGTTATACGCTACGTACGCCTAAAGCCGATGGACGTGGCTTCAACTACCCCGGTCGTAAGAAGCTGACTTGGGATGGTAAAAACATGAAAATCACGAACTTCGACGAAGCTAACCAATTCGTGTCACGTAAGTACCGCGAAGGCTGGTCGTTAACGGCGTAGTTTGCTAACTCTAATCTGTAGCTCCGACACCGCAACGGCAGACCGTTCCTGTCGGAGCTACGCAAGAAACCGCTCGAAAGGGCGGTTTCTTGTTTTCTGCCTACTTGATAACTAGAATAAACAACGGTAACGCCACCTGGTTCTGTCTGCATACTTAACAAATTGGCAGGATGAAGCGGATAATGAGTTGGCTGGGGCTGGCTGGAATTGTGTTAGCCTGCGGGGGTGAAAATACGTCGTCGAATGTACAAGCACCCGGTAGCGAAAAGTCGGGCAAAACGAAAGTGCTGGAGGCTGGCGCAGCGGCCATTCAGGATAAAACACCCATTGGTAAACTAAATATCTACCTCAACGGCTTTCACTTTTACAACGGCCAACTGAACGGCCAAATGGAAGCCCATCATTATTGCGCCAAACTCAATGAGGACGTAACGCAGTGCGTGATTTATGACGGCAACGGCGACAGCGCCAAAATCATGGGCGTTGAGTACATCATCTCCGAAAAGCTATTTAAGACCTTACCCGCCGATGAGAAAAAGCTATGGCACAGCCATCGGTACGAAGTAAAAAGCGGTGAGTTGATTGCGCCCGGCCTGCCCAAAGTGGCCGAACATGAATTGATGGAGCAGGTTGTCTCGACCTATGGTAAAACCTGGCACACCTGGCATACTGACCAGGATATTGAACTACCGTTTGGTAACCCTGCGCTGATGATGGGATTTACCAAAGACGGTCAGCTCAACCCCAAGCTCGTCCAGGATCGTGACAAGCGGTTTAACGTATCAACCGAAGAAAACCGAAAAAATAGAGCTGACATACCCGATCCGGTCCACCAGCTAGGTGCCGACTCCTGGGAAACGGGCGAAATTATTCAGCTTCCTGCGCTAACCGGCCATAAGCACAAGCACGTCAAACAAAGCAGCTTTAAAGACGAAAAGCCTCTGAAGTAGATGGCAATTGTAGTAAATAAAACAAGTGGAGTCTGTTACGTTCATCATGTAACAGACTCCACTTGTTTTATTTACTACTCCTATACTGCTGAATACATGAACTAGGCCCTTCTCACAAATAAGGAGCGAGCGATAGTGCGTAGCCGTTCGTGGGCAACATAGGCCCAGATCAGCAGCATGTACATCGAAAAGTCCTGATACGACACGGGCAGGGCCATGTTGTTGATGTAGTACTGAGTAGCGGTGAAGTCGAGCGTTGGGGTGAAGCCAACCAGATTTTCGTAGCCAAGCATGAGCGTCAAACCCAGGGCGTAGAATAAGTACTTCGGCTTCCGAAATGCCCACAGAATACCGGCTAGGGCCGTAGCGCCGAAACCAGCGTAGTGCTGCCAGGTTAATGTCAAGTTGGTGGTAGACGCCATGTAAATCGAATAGGTTTGAACGGCGGCTAGAACGCCGAGAATGAGTCCATACCCGTAAAACTCTTTTAACTGAGCACGCTGCATAAACGAATTGATTGAGTGAAGAGGATATTACGAATTATAAAAATACGTTTAAAACGCCTAGAAAGATCGGCTATGTAGGATTATTTTTTCGTCGTGCCTTCATTAAAAAATACCACCAGACCATCTTTGCCAGCCACCACCAGGTCTTTACGGCCGGTTTTGTGCAAATCAGCCACGGCGAAGTAAATCCCGGTTCCCTTACCCACACCCGCAGGTCCGTACGTAATATCGTGCTTTGTAAACTGCTTACGCGTGCTGTCCCAGGTGAAATAATACAGTCCAACTGGGTCGGCGGCACCGGGATCGTTCCCATTGTGCGCCCGAAAACGCTTGCCTGTAATCAACTCAGGACGGCCATCGCCGGTAATATCTACCCACTCCAGGCAATGGTATTGCGAGTTCTTGTCGTCGATCAGGTGCTTTGTCCAGCCACGCTGCCCGCTGGCGGCTCGGGTTTGCTCGTACCAGTGCAGGCCATAGCCGTGCCCCTGTCCAACAATAAGATCGTTTAGCCGATCGCCATTGACATCCGCGACAATAATAGGAACGCTGGCCGTTCCCAGCGCAAACTCTTTGTGTAATGTCCATGGACCGGCCGCACGATCGGCGGGGGCTTCGAGCCAGCCGTCACTGACGATAAAATCGCCACGCCCATCCGCGTTGATATCGCCAAAGCCTAAACCATGCCCCTGCGTCGGCGCTACGTTGACAGTCTGAAATTGGTTAGGGCCCGTTAGTTTTAGGTACTTCAACGGATGATTCGGGTTGTTCGGCACGATCTCTACGACACCGTCACCGTCGACATCCCAGGCGCGCGTGGTTTCGACATTGCCCACTTTTGCGATATCGTGCGAGGGCCAAATGCCTTTCTTACCCGGATTTTCGACCCAGCGTAACGTAGCGTTAAACCAGCCACCCGTTACGAAATCCATCCGGCCGTCGGCGTTTACATCGAGGGGAATTGTCGAAAAATCGTCGTAGTACTGATCCTGCCGAGCCTGATCGCCAATCAACTGCCGGTCCCAGAAACGAGGGCCTTTGTACCAGAAATCGCCCGAAACAATATCCAACGTATCGTCTTTATCTATGTCCATCACCCCGACCGACTCAAAGCTCTCAGCGGCAACAAACTGACGGGTAAACCGAACGGCTGGCTCCGGAGCAGGCGGAGTGAACATGGTAAATGAGTACAGAATGGTCAGGCAACCGATTCGCTGGGCTACGTTCATGGGTTAAGGGGTTAAACGTCGGTCTTATTCAGACTAGACGTTGTCGTGGGTTTCGTTCTACCAAAAATGATAAATCAACAATCAGCTACTTTCCTACTCTTTCATGGCGACTAACCAAGTGCAGACTTGGTTAACTTCTCAAAATAACACCCATGCCTATAATTCAAAAAGCTACTTCACTTCGATCTGGTCAAAGCCAGGAAATTTTACATCAACTGTTGGGCTTTCGCTGCCACAATCAAACCTCGAAAAACGATCCGTCGACGTGGTTTAACCGCCTAACGCCTTGCGGTACGCGCTCGGCGTTTGTCCGGTAACCGCCCGGAAGGTTTTATTGAAATGCGACAAGTTGTTGAACCCAACCGTAAACCCAACGTCGGCGACCGTGCGTGACGATTGCAGCAGCCGCCGGGCCTGATTGACGCGGTATTCGTTGACAAAATCCGTAAATGTGAAGTGCGTCATGCGTTTGAAGTACCGACAGAAGGCCGGAAGGGTCATACTGGCCAGATCAGCCACCGCCTGAACGTTCACCGGTTCGGCGTAGTGCTGCTCAACGTATTGACAAACTCGGTTGATACGTTCCTGCTCTTTCGGATTTAGATCAAACCAAACCCCGTCGGCATGTAATGGTTCAGCATCCGGTGCATTAGCTAGCTGCTGTAAAATTTGGAGCAACGTTAAAAACCGCTCAAAAGGTGGCTGATTGGGCAATTGCGTTAGCCAGGCACCAACCCGTTGTTTGGTTTCCGGCCCGAAGACGAGTCCTCGATGCGCCCGCTCGAACAGCCGCTGAACCGCTGCTAATTCCGGTTTTTGCAGAAATCCATCGCCCATAAAGTCCTCCCGCATCTGCACGACAATTTCTTCATATTGCCCTTCTTTACCGTAGCTAAAATTCAAGTGCGGCAAATTTGGTCCGATGAAAGCCAGTTCGCCCAATTCATAGCGCGATACGTTAGTACCCACCCGGCGCCGACCGTCTCCGACGGGTATGTAAACAATCTCGTATTCAGGATGATAGTGCCAGTACACCCCACAGGTTTCTACCTCCGTGTGATGGATAACCCGAAACGAGCTGCCAGCTTCCGGTTCTATTTTTTCGAATTGCAACTTCATAGGCGTAATCCGGACGTAATCATCCGGTTATGAATACCATTTTAGGCAATCTGAACTTGTCTATTCGGCTTGTAGTCTTGAAACCGATCTTTGTTTTTAAACGTTTATATGATATCAACTTGCTTCACATTCTGGCATGAAACGAATTCATTTATATGTACTTAGCCTGCTCCTGCTGGCTGGTTGCGTTCAGGGTCAGTCGAACGACTACGCGTTTGCCAAACTTCCGGCGTTGAAACCCGGTGAGGCCGTGGCCACTTTTGCGGGCGGCTGCTTCTGGGCGCTGGAAGAAGGCATGAACCAGCTTAAAGGCGTCCGCGAGGTTGTTTCCGGTTATGCCGGCGGCAATGTCAAAAACCCAACCTACGAGCAGGTGGGCACTGACCAGACCGGCCACGCTGAATCGGTTCAGGTTTACTACGATCCGAAAGTCATTACGTATGCGCAACTGCTCGATGCTTTTTTTGCGGGCCATGATCCCACGACCTTAAACCGCCAGGGTCCTGACGTTGGCCGTGATTACCGCTCGGTTGCCTTTTACCGGACCCCGGCCGAGAAAGCCGAGATCCTGGCCGCTATTAAGCGTACAAATGAATCAAAGCACTACGCGAATCCGGTTGTAACGGAGGTTTTGCCGTTAACTGCTTTCTACCCTGCCGAGAATTACCACCAGAATTACTTCGCCCTGCACCCCGACCAGCCTTACATCCAGCGTGTGTCGCTACCCAAGGTAGAAAAGCTGCGTAAAGCTATGGCAGGACATTTGAAAAATAATACGTCGTTAACAATGAAATAATAGTTCTAATACCATAACAGGTAATAGAGCATCAGAAAAGGCTAATAGATTAGAAAAATAGCCGGTACGTACCGGCTATTTTTGTGCCATGAATACAACCGTTTTATTTAACCGACCACGCCGAAGTTTATTCATACGTAACCTGCTGACCATCTTCCTGAACCCACAGGCGCTGGCAGTCGGCCTGGTGTTTGCCTCAGATAGTATTTTGCTGGGTAGCTGGGTCGCCCACATTCCATACGTAAAAGACAAGCTGCACCTCTCCGACGCGCAACTGGGTTTGCTACTGTTTGCAATGCCGGTAGGTCTGCTGATTATGAATCCGTTTACGGGCTGGATCATTGCCCGCCTTGGCGAAGCGCGTTCCTGTTTCTGGTCGGCAATCGCGTTAACGTTTGCGGTTTGTATTCCCTTGAATGCACCAAATGCGATAATAATGGCCGTTGGGTTATTCCTGATGGGTGTAAGCGCGGCCCTGATTAACGTAGCCATGAACACCAGCGCGACCAATCTGGAGCGGGCTCAGGGGATTGCTATTATGTCGTCCTGTCACGGCATGTGGAGTCTGGGCGGACTGATCGGTTCGGGTATTGCCGGTGCCGTGATTGCGCTGCACGTGTCTCCACAGATACATATTATGGTGATGGCGGCCCTGATTTTAGGTTTAACATTCTTGTTGCAGCCGCAACTAGCCAAGATTCCGTCGAGCAGTCGATCAGAATCGGGCGAGAAAACAGGGTCATCCTTTGTGAAACCAAATCTTGATCTCCTACTGATGATCCTGATTGGATTAGCCATTGCGATGGGCGAAGGCGTCGCGTTAGACTGGAGTGCTGTTTATTTACGTCAGACGCTCGGAGCCAGCAGTCAAATTGCCGCTTTGGGCTTCGCCAGCTTTTCGTTGACAATGACCAGTTTTCGCCTGTTTGGCGATGCGATTATCCCTAAAATTGGAGGCAAACGCTGGCTGTTTTTCGGTGGCCTATTAGGTGCAGTCGGTTTGGTGGTAGCGATTGCGTTCCCTTACCCTGCAACCGCCTTACTTGGGTTTGCCTTGTTGGGGGCAGGTTGTTCGCTTGGCGCACCCATTCTGTACGGAGCGTCTATGCGGATTCCGGGTATTCCGCCAGCCGCTGGATTGGCTACGTTCGCTACGTTTAGCTTTATTGGCTTTTTGGCTGGACCTCCGGTCATTGGTTTCGTCGCTGAAGCGTTTGGCCTGTATTACGGACTGGCGTTTGTCGCACTCATCCTCCTTATCTCCGCAGGACTCGCTCGACTTGTCAGCTTGTTTTAATGTGACTCGCAGTTAGAAAGCTGCCGCGTAGTCCTACCACGGTAGCTTAGATGAGTGTAAGTCAACTGACCTATGCCAATTTAGCATTCAGATTAGTTTAAAACTTGATTATTCGTTATTAACTGCCAAGGCCATTAAGTACCACGCTGCGTGTGGTAGCCATTGTTCAGCCCACCGCCAGTCAGCGTCCTTTCCCGTCATTTTATACGACAGGTTGAAATCAATGTCATCTTCGTCGTTTATTCCCGACGTAACGCCGTTGACAATACCGCCTGGCGCATTCGTGTACTCAAACGTACCAAAGAATCCATAAGACGGGTTGTTATGACCGCTACCCTGCAGCATACAGGCATCGTACGGATTTAATCCCAGAATCCAGTTTAATTGATTAAGGGCGAAGTCTTCGAGTTTTGCCTGAAACGCCTTATCGTCACTGAACAGCGGAGCGCTCAAACGGGCGGCTGTGGCCATAGACGCAATACGGGCATTTTCACCCTGCCACCAGGGCGAGGCTTCGCTGCCGTGCGGAAAGAAAAACGTAGTACGTCGGTTGCCAAGTGTATCCTGCACCAACTGCCGACTGTAGCCAAACGGGTTTTTAACTTCCTGCGTCACTGCCAGTTCATACGTCATGGATTGCCGGATGGCTTGTTTAATCGCCTTTTGTCTATCGGCGGATGCCAGTGGGTAATACTCCATTAAACTGGTCACAGGCAAACCAGCGTCGGACGGATGAAAGAAGGGCCGATCCTGATCATCAGCCCGCCAATAGTTTCGATACGTTTTCCAAGACGCCAGCCGATTCAATACATTCTGAGCACGTTTGTCAGCCGCTTTCCGGTACGTATCCTGCTGGGTAGCCCTGTATAGTTCCGTGGCAGCGGTCAGTGCGCAGTAATCATCCACGATGTTTTCCTTACCATCGTTAGTCATTGCGAGGTTTTCCTTCTCTAAGAACGCAAACGCCCGCTCGGCGGCTCGACGGTAATCAGCGGGCCCGAAATCCCCGGTCTGATCCGGCGCATACGTAGCGGCCATCGCCAGAGCCGCAATTGCCATGCCCCCACCCGACCGGTAGCTCACCTGATACCGACGCCAGTTCGTTTCATCCGCTGTAGTAGCTAATGTCTGGTCTTTCGACTGCTTAATCCGGTACGCCTTGTCTTCCGCCTGAATGACCCGATCTTTTGCTAGTTTACCCGGCCCCGGCGCTTTCACGGAGCGGTAAAAGGAGCCGTCTTTGGCATGCACCCGTACCAGATAATCAGCGCCATACATTGCCTCGTCCAGTAGTCGGCGGTTAAACTGCCGAAAGTCAGCGCCTTTGCGCTTTGTCAGTTGCGCGTAGCTTTTCAGTAAACTGTAAGCCGTCAGCGTAATTTGCTGCGGATTGAAGTAAGACGAAAACGTGAGGTGCGAAAGATGCTTCCCATAATCGCCCGTGGCATCATACCAGCCGCCGTGTACGTCGAGCGTATCGGATGCTTTGCCCGCCAGCACCAATTTCTGGTCCGCTTTATCCAACAGTCCGGAGCTTCGCTGGCCTTTAAAGTAATAGATTACGTCCGACAGTGTGTATTGCTCCAGTACGTTCCTGCCAATCACGAACGGATAAGACGATACGTTTTTACCCGACGTTGTAATTTGTACCTGATACGTCCCCTCAGTAGTGTATGCGCTGAAATCGACCGTCCAGAACAGCCAGTTTTTCCACTTACTGACCGGTCCGTTAAAGACCGGTTTGCCTGAGTAAACGACTTTGCCCGTTCCCGTATTGATGAGCTGAAACGTTGGAATCGAAACCTGGCGATCCGCCATAACCATCGCCCGTTTGGCTTTTGCCGGTTCATACCCCACCTGGTTCGTCAGCACGTTAACGTCCTGAGCCCGAAGCAGGAACGAAGCCAGAATAAACCCGATCAGGCTAACTACTTTGAGCAGTTTTTTAAGCATCGAACAATATGGATAACGCCTGAATCGGAATGACATTGGCGTTCCGGTTTAATCAGTAAATCAGTTGCCAGCGCCCCAAAATATGGCATTCCGGAAGATTTTCACGAACGCGTCGTTCCTGAACAGATTGGGGTCATGGCCCATAAAAATATATACGTTACGAGCTTTCATGCGCTCGTTGGACCAGATCACCGGATGATCACCCCCCATTTTTATGGTTGACTCGGGTACATACGTAGTCTCATCTACGGTAGCCAGTACGTTTACATTGGCGCGAGGGCTCTTATCGTAGGTATACCACTCTTCTTTCTCAACTACAAACGTAGCTGGTAGGCCCTTCATCACGGGATGGCTTTTCGCTTCGACCTGTACCGTTGCTTTGGCGAACGTAGCGATGTAGTTTTTGTACCGGATACCGCCCATAAATTCCGAAAACCAGGGCCACATCGCGTAGCCATCGAATTCACCCAGCAACGTAGCGTGATGAAAACCAACCCAACCGCCCCCTTTTCCGTCTGCAATGTATTTTCGGAAGGCTTCTTTAGCCGTATCTGTCCACATATACGGTGGATAATTCAATTGGATAAATAGCTGATACCTCGCCAGAAACGCATCGTTGATCGGTTCCGTATTCTCGATATACTCAACAGTAAAATTATTCTCCGACGCTACCTGTGCCAGCCATTTTTTAGCCTCTGCAACGAAAGGAGCATGAACACCCCCACCCTTTTCGGCAAGGGCCACCACCTTAAATTGAGGCTTTTGCCCAACTACTGCGGACGTAAAGCCAACTAGAAATAAGAAGAGTAAGTAGTAGATCCGGCGCGGAACGGCCGCTCGATTTTGTGTGGTGTTTTCCAATGTGCAGCGTACCTGTTTAGAGCGGTAAAAGTAAACAAGGAATAGCAGTTCGGTAAACTTGAAAATAACGAATTGAACGCTGATGTACTCTCTTCAGAGAAGGTTATGATTAATACGTAAAATTCCAGCTGACGGAAGGGATGATCGAGCCAAACACCGAGAGTTGGTAGCTCCGGGTAGTGGTATTGACACGCTGAAAGTAAACCGAGTACGGATTTTTGCGAGCGTACACGTTATAAAATGATACCGACCAGTTGCTATACCGACGCTGGCCGGGCGTTCGTCGACCGTCTTTCGTAAACGCCACATCCAACCGGTGATAGTCGGCGATACGGTCAGCGTTACGTTGTGAATAGTCGAGCACCTTAGTTCCATTAAGCCGGTAACTGCCATCGGGGTACGTAGTCGGCCGACCGGAAGTATAGACGAAGTTAGTACCGAACGTCCAGCCGCGTCGCCACTTCCACTGCGTAGCGATGGTCAGGTTATGGGGGCGATCGAACGTAGAGGGATACCAATCGCCCTTATTGATCAGATCACGGACAAACGAAGTTGGTACCCGAGCCAGCGTTCGGGAATATGTATACGCCAAAAGGCCCGTTAGCAGGCCGCGCGTTTTCTGAATACTCACTTCTACCCCATAGGCGCGTCCCTGAGCCCGTAACAAATCGGCATCCAATGTCGGATTCAACAGCAAGGTAGCTCCGTTCCGGTATTCGATCAGATTCGTCATGTCTTTGTGATAGACCTCCACGGACGTTTCATACTGATTGTCCCGAAAATTCTGAAAGTAGCCTACCGCCCACTGATTTGCTACCTGCGGGGGCACCAGCGCATCGCTTACTTTCCAGAAATCAACCGGTGAAATAGCGGTCGTATTTGAGATCAGGTGCAGATATTGCCGGGTCCGGTTATAGCTGATCTTCAATGAGCTGACTGGCGTTATATTTACCCGAATCGTCAGGCGGGGTTCCCAGCCGCCATACTGTGCCAGCGGCTGACCAGCGCCAAACGGCAACGTATCCGTAATGGTTTCGCGGCTACGGGCCTGTCCTTCGGCATACTGGTACGTAACACCCGGCCCTACATTCGTAAACTGCGCATAACGAATACCAGCCTGCACTGACAGCCACCGAATCGGAGAAAATTCTTCCGATACGTACCCCGCCCACTCGCGAGCCTGCTCAGCAGGTAACGTTTGTGCATTAACGTTCGTACGCTCGCCCGTGGGCGCAATAGCTCCCGGCAGCAGACTATAGCCCGTCAGCGAACCGCCGAACTCCAGCCGATATTTTGAGCGATTTTTTCCGGAAGGCGGAGTCCAGAGCATATCCAGCCGGGCTTCGCGCTGGCGCAGGGTTGAGCGGTATCGATACGTGTTTGTCGTGTTCTGACCATCCAGGAATAACCGATAATCGCTTTGTGTGGCGGTCGCATTCAGTGAAAGATTTGGATTCAGACGCTGGCTGTAGCGGGCCGTGATCAGTGTCGATTGGGTAGTATAAAGGGTATCCTGCGGAAATTTGAACGTATCGAACGATCGATACACCGTGGCAGTCAACTGGCTACCGGCACTAAATCGATACGTCAGTCGTCCGTTCAGGTCATAAAACGAAGCCCGGTTCCGGTTGGTTGGCGCTGGAAACAGACCGAGCAGCAGAGACGGGTACGCGATGCGGCCACCCGCCAGAAACGTTAATTTCCTGTTCCTGGTCAACGGTCCCTGCACCAGCAGCCGACTCGTGATTAGGCCAATGCCACCATTTACACTGATCCGCTCGGTTTCGCCCGATTTAGTGTTCATCAGCAACAGGCTGGACAGCCGCCCACCATAAGCCGCTGGAATGCCGCCCTTATAGAGCGTAACATCCTGTATAGCATCAGCATTGAGATTACTCAGCAAGCCCAGCAGGTGACTTGTGTTGAACAAGGGGGCGCCATCTAACAACACCAGGTTCTGGTCGGTGCGGCCACCCCGGACGTTAAAACCGCCTGCTCCTTCGCCAACCGTGCTGACACCGGGTTGCAGGGTAAGGGCTTTCAGTACGTCCACTTCACCGAAAACGACCGGAATATTGCGCAGGTTTTTCATATCGAGCTTGACAATGCTCATCTGAGCTGCTGATACGTTAGCATCGGGTGCCCGACCGGTTACGTTCACCTCCTCTAATTGCCGAACGTCGGGGTTCATCTGGACATCGACCACCTCATCGGCCCGACTAAGGTCTGCGTATCGGTTGCGGCTATAATACCCCACTGCCGAAAAGGTCAAATTGTAAAGACCGGGTAACACCGTTAGTCGGTAGGCACCCGTGCTATCAGTGGTCGTGCCAGCGCCCTGCTTTTTGTCGGTAATAGATACGCCCGCCAACCCACGCCCCGACGTACCGTCGGTTACCCGCCCCCGGATGACGTAACGTGTCTGAGCCAGCAACGGCAACGACAGGATAGACCCCAAGAAAACGACAAGCAGACGTTGATACATACAAACACAAGGTAAAGGCTATTTCCCGTACGTAAGCCAGTTGGTGGGACCGGCTGGTTGACTTTGATCTTGCGCCAGGCCCGGAACCACGGGTGGCGTGTTGCTAAACAGAATCGGCCCGTATCGGGTCACGAACTTGGCGTAATTCAACGTGTCAGTGTACATAACGATGCGCTGGCGACTAACAGCCGACGCGCCAAAGTAACCCAATGCCAGCTTATTCGTATCCGCCACCGACCTGACGTTACCTTCAATGCTGGCGGGCTGCGGGTCGAAAATCGTTCCGCTACGGGAGAGTTGTTCCTGGTACAGGAGCCAGTACTGATAAGCCTCCCGCGAGAGCGAATACTGCCTGACTTCGGCGTATTGCGTGCCCAGTGCCACCAGCGGTGGCACCAGGACCAGCTGCCCCTCAATTCGGTTGCCATTGATGAGTTGATCACTCAAGACGTTGGTGAGCGTACCATAGAATGGAGCGTACCTTCCCGGAGCGGATACATTATTATAAAAACCTAACGGGTCGCTGCCCCCCCAGATGGGCATATAACACATGGCCTGCCAGCGGTAGAAGTTGCCGGAAGTGGCTGGATCACGGGTGTCAATTTTTACTTGAAACGTATTGAATTGTATCGTGTTCGGGTCCGACTCCTGGTACTCGGCATACAGTCGTTCGATGGGAGGCACGGGAGCCATTAATTCAGGTCGGGAGACGTATTGACTTCCGTCGGGCAACGTAACGCGTAGGGTGTATAAACGACCCGGTACGCCCCGCAGCCGTTCATCGCGTAGCCAGTAAAAGGCAGGGGTCAGCGGATCCTGCAGCAGTTGGGCCTGGTTGCCGAGGTTATCCTCTACCGTAACGGAAGCGCCGTTAATAACCAGTTCGTCTGGAATCAGCAGCGACCGGCTTAAATTTCCCGAATACGTCAGCTTTATGGGATAAGGCGGAGCTTCGTCGGTAATCAGCCCATCAACTACCAGGCGTCGTTCAGTTTGGCGAATGGGTAAGTCCACCTGATCAACGCAGCTCCACAAGACATACGCCAGCAGGCATCCGGCCGCTCCTTGTTGAAGCAGATAGCGAAAGATGTGTCTATATATCATCATACTATCAAAACGCATATAGCTAAGATCAACTCTGTAGGCTCAGAGGCCAGATTCATGGTGTTAACTCCCACCAGTCGGTGCAGCCTACGGTGCGGTTAAGCCCCGTACTAATCCGTTGCGCTTCGTAACCCCATCCCAGGTAGGCCCGTTCGGGCTTGGCTCCATCGGGAGTACTAAAAACGGCCAGCAACTGGTTACCCTGCCCCGGATAGTCGGTTACGTATTGCCAACGGTCTGCTACAGGGTCGTACTGCCAGATATCACGCAAACCCCGGCCATCCAGGGTCAGTCCTAGTCCGAAATAACCCTGGCGAGCCAGCGCAAAGCCGGTTCCCCGCTGTCGGGCGGGGCCAGGGAAGTCGGCGCGTCGGGTCCACGTATCGGTTGTTGGATCATAGGCCCAGAGTCGAATTGGCTCGCCCGGCCGCTGGTTCACCACATAGCCAATGTTGCGAATGGAAAAGGTAGCGAGCTTGCCGGGTGGCTCGGGCAAGGGGGCACGTACCGTCTGGGTGAATATGGCGTGGATGCTGCGCATAGCCGGTGAACCATTCTGAGTTAGAAAATAAGCTTCGTCCGTGGTGGTGAAAAAAGCTAGTTCACCATCTTCACCGCCATACAGCGGTAAAACAGGGCTACCCCCTACCGGAAAAACGGCCGACATATCGCGGTAATAGAAGTACTTGCTGGGAGCTCGCTCCTCGGTAACAAAGCCCAATCCGCTGAATAGGTACCGGTCTACACCCTGGAAAAACAGGTTGTATTGTATCATACCGTGGCGAGGTATTCGGTTGTCAACCGGATAGTAAGGCCAGCTATCGGTAGCTCGATCGTAGAATTTCACATCTGAGTAGTTAGTCTCCTGCGGACCAGGGTAACGTAACAACTTCACCTGCTTGCCCACATAGGCGCCGATACTCGGGTTACCACAGCCGTTGTCGGGATTAGGACCGCAGATGCCATCCATTGCCACCGGGTAACCGGTATAGTCGCCCCCACTGAACGATGGGTGAGCCAGTCGGGTCCAATGAAGAGCGGTGTTCAGCTTGTGCGTATACGTCCGCACCGCCGTGATCGAGTCCTGATCAGCAAAGCGAAAGGCCAGCCGGAGTTGATAAGTTTGCCCGCTGCTGAGGCCACTCATTTTCAAGGTTGTCAGACTGAAGTCCTTCAGAGCTTTGGTTTCACCAGGCGTTATGGTGACGTTACTACCCTTCTCGCCTGGATCGACCGTGATGCGCCAGTCGGACGCTTCAAGCCGTATGTCTTTCACAATGATCTCGGCCGAGTTGGCATCTATAGGCTGAATACTTACCAGAGATGCCTGAGAGGCCGTAACTGGATCGAGTGGGCTAATGGGCGCTACTACGTCGGTGGTACGACAACTCAGCATTCCGAACAGCATACCGAAACCAGCACACCATCGAAAGACCCAGACTAACCAGCAGTAGCGATTTCCCATAAACGCTTCACAACAGGTAACAACTTAGTAAATACTGCATTTAACTTAGTGAAAATAATCCAATTAAAGGATTTACGGGCTATTGACCTCTCGCCAATGTATACTGGTATGTTAACTTCTGGTCGTTACGTTCATCAACTATTTACTTTCAACTGATTCAGGTACGCCTATTACAGACAGCGGCATTTATCAGGGGTTAGATGATCTTCGTTTGAGTCAGGCAGCACTACTTCTAACTGCTGATTAAACTTACTTGGCTGTTCAGCGAGGTAGAACTACCCCAGTCAGGCGTTTTCAATAAAAATCCTTGTTCAACACAAAACCAGACCGTTAATTAGTCTGGTTTTGTGTTGAACAAGGATCAATTAGCGGATCAGCCCAGGTAGCTAAGGCTTGATTACTTTCAGGTTCTGCCGCTGAGCCTGAACTCCATTGCCAGCTTCACTCACCACCTGCAAGAGATAAACGCCCGAATTTTGCGACTGCATATCCCATTCTACGAGCTGTACAGCCTCTGCCTGATTCCAGTGCTGGCGACGAATCGGCTTACCGCTTAGATCAACCAGTTCAACTTGTAACGAGCGTCCCTCAGCACCGCGAACAACGGCCCGTAGTTTATCCTGCTGGATGGGGTTAGGCGCTAATTCCACTTGCAACGGTATCTCGAATTCGGCCGCTTCCCGAGCCCGGCAGTTAGCGTCAACCGCTAACCGATACGGACCATAGACCTTCACCGTGCCTGAGCGGTCGGAGACTTTGAGATAGAAGTTGCCCTGGGTGTTGCTCTGCGCGTTGATTAAGGTCAGGCTCGAGGTAGCCGTACCCCGGAAAAGCTGGGGCGTCTCCATCAGCTTAGGGCTCGTCAGGCTGTTCTTGTACCATTCATACTTCACTGGATCTCCATCGACTACTACGTTAATTACGGTTGTCGCTCCCCGGCAGGCGGTGGGGTTATTGCCCCCCAGCACCGTCGTGGAAGCCGTAGCCGTACAACCATTGTCTAAGCGGATAACGGTTACGGAATAGACGCCCGTAGTGGTTACTTTAGCCGTGTTGCCACCCTCCTGCTGAGCAGCGCCAGTACTGAAGACATAACTGTAGTTGGGGCTGGACGTTGCCATTAACGTAACGAAAGTGTTGGTAAAGGATAAGGGACCACTGTTGGTCAGATCGACCGTAGCTGCATTTACATTAATACCAACTGTGGTAACGGCCGATGCTGAGCAGCCATTATCTCCCGTGACCGTCACAGTATAAGTACCCGGCTCGGTTGTCGTAGCCTTAGCGGAACCCGTTTGAGAGATTGGCGTAGACCCGGCAAAACTGTAACTCAGTGAGCCCGTAGTACTGCTGGCAGCGATAAGCTGAGCAGAACGCTTCGCGCAGGTAATCGCTCCATCATTACTTAAGGTTACCTCTTGAGGAGCCGTCGTGTTACGTTCTACCGTCGCTGTTGTCGCAGCGGAGCAGCCATTAGCGCCCGTGACTGTAACCGTGTACGTACCACCTTCGGTGACGGAAGTTATGGCATTGGTACCGCTCTGGTTGAGGCCCGGCCCGAAGAAGGTGTAGTTGCTCTGATCCAATGGCTGCGCGGCCAGTGTGACCGTAGGATTCGCACAAGTGATTGTGCCAGAACTAACCAGGCTGGCGTTGGGGGCAATCGTATTACTCTCAACCGTCGTAATTGCGGTGCTTAGACAACTATTGGCACCCATAACGGTCACGGTGTAAGTACCCGGCTGGCTTATCTGCACAATAGGCCCGGTGGCGCTAATGGCCTCTGGTCCGGAATAACTGTACGTAACATTTTCTGTGCTGCTACCAGCCGTCAGGCTGACGCTGGTTTGGGCACAAGTCAGCGTACCACTATTACCAAGAGTCACGTTTTGGGGAACCACTGTGTTGCTCAGAACCTCCGTAGTTGCGGTAGCCGTGCAACCAGTAGCGTTGGTCACTGTAACCGAATACGTACCGCTTGCCGTGACCGAAACGGCTGGACTAGTCCCGCTCTGGCTAAATCCTGGTCCGGAGAAAGCATAGCTACTCTGCCCTGATGGACGGGCCGTTAACGTAACGGTAGGATTAGCGCAGGTGATGGTGCCCGAGCTGGCCAAACTGGTAGTCAACGCTTCCGGCTCACTGATGGTGAACTGGCGGTTCATCTGGCAACCGTTAGCATCTTCCACCGTGACAGTGTACGTACCGGCTGACAGCCCGGAGACTGTGTTCCCTTTCTCCCCCGAAGATGACCAGTTGTAGGTATAGCTAGGTGTACCACCCATAGCCGTTACCGTAGCGGAGCCATTGGTGCCCCCAAAGCAAGTGACATCCTGTTGAGAGCCGCCAATTTGCAGCAAAGGTGGTTGGCTGACCGTAACCTGTTGGGTGAGTGTACAGCTGTTAGCATCGGTCACCGTCACGCTATAAACACCAGCGGTTAGGCCCGTAGCAGTAGGCTGGTTACTCTCCGAAGATGACCAGCGGTAAGCGTACGGTGCTGTCCCCCCGCTGACATTGACCGTAGCACTACCATTACTTCCTCCAAAGCAGGATACATCCACACCAGATGCGGTAGCCTCTAAGGGTTCGGGCCGTGACACAGTCGTAGTTGCCGTTGAAGAGCAGCCGTTGGCTCCTGTCACTGCTACGGAGTAAGTGCCGCTTGCCGTGACTGATACGGTTGGGCTGCTCCCGCTCTGATTGAGTCCCGATCCGGAGAAGGCATAGTTGCTCTGACCGAATGGGCTGGCCGACAACGTAACGCTGGTCTTGTTGCACGTTAACGGCCCGTTGTTCGTTAACGTCACGTTTTGGGGAGCTGTCGTGTTCTGTTCAACAAGTATGGTTGCGGTTGCCGTGCAGCCCGTAGCGTTGGTCAGCGTGACCGAATACGTACCGCTTGCCGTGACCGAAACGGTGGGACTGGCTCCGCTTTGGCTGAAGCCTGGTCCGGAGAAAGCGTAATTGTCTTGGCCTGATGGGCTGGCCGTCAACGTAACGGTAGGATTAGCGCAGGTGATGGTGCCCGAGCTGGCCAAACTGGTAGTCAACGCTTCAGGTTCACTAATGGTAAACTGGCGGGTGGCCTGGCAATTATTGGCATCCGTAACGGTGACTGTATACGTATCGGCACGCAGGTTGGCAACGCTGGGCTGGCTACCTCCCGTCGGTGACCAACTATATCTATAGCCGGATGTGCCACCAGAAACACTGACGGTTGCCGAACCATTGCTGCCGCCGTTGCAACTCACGTCAGTCACGGAGCCGGTAAGAGCTAAGGTGGTTACCGTTAAAGGCGTAACAGCAGTACTGATCTGGTTGTTGGCAGCCACGGTTAGCGTATAGATCTGACTTTCTGAACCGCTCGCTACGAGGGTCTGGCTGAAGGGACTGCCGTTGGCGGTGCCATCGATCGAGCTGGTGCCATTCGTGAGCGTATAGGCGTAGTTGCCCGTTACGTTACCCACCGTGGCGGTGAAGCTAACCACATTGCCCGAACAGACGGTACCCGAACTGGCGGCAAAGCCACTAATAGCAGGCAAAGCAGCCGTGACCGTCACCGGTACAGTGGCTGGCTGGCTACAGGTCCCTCCATGGCTTACTACCACGGTGAAGGTCTTGACGCCCGTCGTAGTCAGCGTAGCCGATACCACAGCGCCGGTAGTGCTGCTCAGTTGGGCACCTATTGGAGTCATCCATTGGTAGCTGCTACCTCCGGCTGTACTCAAACTAACAACACTACCTACGGCAGCCGTCGATAAACTGGTGGTTGCGGTGGCAACAAAAGCATCCCCCCCCTGCCCTGTAGAACAGAAAAGGCTAAACGCAGCGGCACTACCCTCACCGGGCAAGCCCGCATTATTACTAAAATCTTTGTTCACAACCCTACAGAAAGTCGTCAGGCTGGGTGGGTAACAACCACTCAACTGATTTTGGTAGAGGTATAGAAATTGAATATTGATCAGACTGCCCAGACTCGAAGGAAGGCTACCACTCAACTGGTTGTTGTGGAGGGCTAAATTTCTCAGATTGGTCAGGTTGCCCAGGCTCACAGGAATACTTCCACTCAACTGGTTGTTCTGGAGGGCTAGGATTCGCAGGTTAGTCAGATTACCTAGACTTGCAGGAATACTTCCACTTAACTGATTATCGCCCAGAGTTAGATTTTGCAGGTTGGTTAGACTACCCAGGCTCACAGGAATACTTCCACTCAACTGATTGGTGGAGAGAAGTAGAGTTTGCAGATTAGCCAGACTACCCAGGCTCGCAGGAATACTCCCACTCAACTGATTGTTGCCGAGGGCTAAAGTTTGCAAGTTGGTCAGACTACCCAGGCTCGAAGGGAGGCTACCATTCAACTGGTTGTATGGCAAATCTAAACGAGTCACTCGTCCGCCTGAGCAGGTTACCCCATACCACCCACAAGGGTTACAGTTAGTGAGCCAGCCCGTCTTGTTAGCCCAGCCTGCGCCATTGGTGCTGTTATACAAATCCACCAGGGGCTGGTAGTCAGGGTGGCTGTCCACCGTCAGGTTGGTGCTGGCCTGAGCCACCTGCCCGTTGTTACTTACCGTCAGCGAGAAGCTTTGACTACCTGCCCCACTGGCTAGCAGCGTCTGACTAAAGGGATTGCTGCTGGCGGTGCCATTGACCGAGTTAGTGCCGTTCGTGAGTGTATAGGTATAGCTGCCTGTTACGTTGCTCAAGGTAGCTGTAAATTGTGCCGTCTGACCGGCGCAAACAGAGTTGGCACTAGCCGCGAATTCAGTAATAGTAGGTGTAGAGACGCCCAATTTGACGATCCAATAGTCAATTGTACCCTGATTTTCGGTCACATCACCATCATTGGAGGCTGTATAGCCTGCGGCTACATACTCTCCATTTGAGGTTGGCACAATGCCGGCTGCCAGCTCCGCCTGTGAGCCACCAAGCGACTTTTGCCAGACTAGATTGCCCGATTCGTTTAACTTCAACACCCATAGGTCAAAGTAGCCACGCGGATTAGTTATATCGCCATTGGAAGAATTAGTCGTACCGATTACAACGAAGCCGCCATCTGGGGTAACTTTTATATCTTTAGCACTATCGCTGTCGTCTCCACCGTACGTTTTCTGCCAGACCAAGTTGCCCGCACTGTTCAGTTTCACAATCCAATAATCAGCTCCCCACCTCTTACCTAGTAAATCACCGTCCTCAGATGCCGAATAGCCAGCAATGACAATGCCGCCATCTGAGGTAACCACCAGGCTATTTCCTTCTTCGAAGTGGGTGCCTCCTAACGACTTCTGCCAGACCAGATTACCCGACGCGTTCAGTTTGGCAACCCATAAATCATCGAGCCCATGATTGCCGGTTACCTGACCGTCGTCGGAGTCAGAGCTACCAGTCACGACAAGACCTCCATCAGCGGTAGCCGTTATGGCATAAGCTCGATCATAACCACTTCCCCCCAGTGCTTTCTGCCAGATCAGATTACCCGCGCTGTTCAGCTTGAGTACCCAAAAGTCAATGTATCCGTGATTATCCGTTACATCCCCATCAAAGGACATAGACGACCCAACAACTGCGAAGCCGCCATCTGGCGTGGAAACTATATCCTGGGCTACGTCATTTAAGGAACCACCAAAGGTTTTTTGCCAGACCAGACCACCGGTGCTATTTAACTTAACTATCCAATAATCGGTTGTCGAATGATCGCCCGTTACGTCGCCGTCGCTGGAGGAAGTTCCACCTGCAATCACAAAACCACCGTCCGACGTAGTAGTCACCGCATACGCGTCGTCACCGTTGCTGCCCCCCAACGCTTTTTGCCAGACCAGATCACCCGCGCTATTCACTTTAACGACCCAGACATCAGCCCGCCCATGATTACCGGTGACATTGCCATCTGTAGATTGTGCCCGTCCTACCGCTACATAGCCTCCATCCGGTGTAGCAACAATATCATTTGGAATATCAAGAGCTGATCCTCCCAACGCCTTCTGCCATATTATCGAAGGAGCTTGAGCAATCCCCAATAATGGTAAGCTGAGAAAAAGTATAGTCAACAAAAGGCCAAGTGCGTATCGGACTGACAATGTCAGA
The DNA here is from genome assembly GCF_054780635.1 of Spirosoma knui. NCBI lineage: Bacteria > Pseudomonadati > Bacteroidota > Cytophagia > Cytophagales > Cytophagaceae > Spirosoma > Spirosoma knui. The sequence goes on from NZ_BAAGVY010000003.1 coordinate 154,762, forward strand.
GAAATACGGATGGGTTTAAGTCGCTGATTCATTAACAGGAAAGTTGAGAAGTAACGCTGATCGGAAAGAGAGTAAAAACAAATCATCTATGCGTTGAATTGGATTTTAAAATGTTAGGTATTATAGCGGCCATTAGGGTATAGATGCGTTTGAGGAAGCGCTCATATACCAAGTCAGGGATCTAAACACGTAGTAGGACGATTCATAGTAGGCAAAAATGAGCTAAAGCCGCTCGTGGGAACGGTCAAAGAAGAGTTAGAAGTTACTACCATTGGGAACGAACTGCCGTGTTGAAAAAGAGGATGAAAACGGCGCTGTAAGTTTATTGGACAAAAAATCAACCGGGGTGGACTTCCCTTCGAAAAAGGTGGACTATTGTTCAGATGGGGCGGAGAAGCGGAAAACGAGCGGCTAAAACGGTGAATCAGACTAAAAATCGACGCTATAGAGCAATAACGAGTTGTCACCAATCGGCCGACCATTCAATTATAGAAGTAACGACTGAGCGGTCGGCCGATTGATTACGCCTGCTGGGGTAGCAGGATGGTCATGCCATGTTCGGCAAAGATCTGGATGATTCTGACCATGTCGGGTTCACCGGGTGGCAGGGCCGCCAGCTTTTCGAAAAACTCTTCGAAGCTGCCCCCTGGCACTACCGTGAAGATAGCCTTAACGGCTTTGCTGCCCGCGTTCTGGAAGCCGTGGGGTACAAACCGGGGAAAGAAGATACGGTCCCCCGCCTGAGCTACAAACTGCTGATCTCCTATCATAACTTCCAGCTCACCCTCCAGTACATAGATCAGTTCGTCTTCCCGTTCGTGAACGTGGGGCGGTAAGCTCAGACCGGGTGGGGTGATAAGCTCAAAGACGTAGTAGTTTCCGTCGGTAGTGTGTTGAGTAAAGAGAGCGGTGATGGCATGACCCAGCACGTTAAATTGTTTGCCTTCGCCCTGGCGGACGACCCCGCCGGTAGTAGTTAATGACTGCATAATTTTGGTTGAAAAGAGGAAGCGGTGTTTGCTTTCAGGACAAAACTACCTGGGGTTCTAGCCGCAAAACGTTCACCTATGTTAAGAAATCAGGGCAGGCCCCATGATTTTCTTGCGGATTCGGCTCAACGATTGGGGCTTGATGCCAAAATAAGAAGCGATGTAGTGCTGAGGAATGCGCTGTACGATATCGGGGGCGTCTTCATGCAATCTGAGGTACTTTTCTTCGGCCGATAGCGTTTGCCACTCAATGAGCTTGCGCTGGGCTGCTTCGAGTGTTCGGCGGGAGTGAAGCCGGTACCAGGCCTCAAGCGCCGGAATGAGTTCCATGGCTTCTTCCCAGCCATCTTTTTCGAAATACACGATTTCTGAATCTTCCAGCGCATGAATACTATAACTGGAAGGTCGATTGGAGTACAGGCTGGTTTTATCACCTGCCCACATACCGGGAAAGGCAAAAAACACGGTGAATTCGTCCCCCACATCGTTGGTATGAAAGGCCCGCAAACAGCCTTGATTGACGTAAGCAACAAAACGGGCGTGCTCGTTTTGCAGATTAAAAAACTCTTTTTTTCTTAACTTTTTTACTTCTAGATAACCCGCCAGTTGCTCAAACTCGGCGTCGGTAAAAATATGATTACCCGTCGTGTCCAGCGTACGACGCAGAGAAAGAAATTTATTAAGCTTTGTCATATGTATAGACAGTTGAAGAGAGAAAACGTTGGGTTACGTAAGGCCAGTTACTGAGCCTTAACTCTCTTCACAAGTCTACTAGGATGCCGCCACAAACAGGTGGATTCTTCTTCGGAAAAGGTGGACTATTGTTCAGATCAGCCAGAAAACCAGGCTTTGGTGGGCGAAATACCTATTCTTCTGAAAACATCTGGTAGAATGCCTCCAGTGATGAGCAATAAAAAAGCCCCCCTGGGTATATAGTTGGTCATCAACATCCCAGGGGGGCTATGCTATGGCTACGTAGCGATACGCTAGTTTGTTGCCTGTAATTTTGTAATCAAACCCGGGCCGTAATACAATACGTAATACGTATCCCGATTCGCATTGCTCAACAGAATATCGACGGGGGTGATGGCAGGAGTGAACAAACTCATTGTGGCATCATCGCCACTGGCAACACGTCCGGGTGTCGAAAAGCCGAACTCCGTCACCAGAATTTTGCCGCTAGGAGCCAATAAAATATCGGTTAAACCTGAGAAGCCATCTTTGTGGACGGTTACCGTGCCGGTTGCACTCACTTTATAAATTTTTGAAAGTCCCGTTGGAAATGGGAAGCCGGTCAGCGTGCTGACTAAAAAGTTGGTTCCATCGTACACAATACCCGTAGGCACAGCATCGATCGTCGGCGGTCCCACCGTTGGAAAACTAGGATTGGGAACATCGGGGAACGTAGCGAAAATACTCAGACTTCCGTCGGTTTTCTTCCGACGCACAATCGCATTCCCGCCCGCGTCGACAATGAATAAGTCACCATCGGGACCAAATGTCAGATTGTATGGATTTGAGTCGGGGGTGTCGGGCGCATTCGGGTGCTTAGCTTTCACAAAGCTGCCAATGTCTTCACTTTTCAGGGTGCTGAAGTCTACGGCTGGCGTTACACCGGGCACAAACCCCGCTACGTTGGCTATGTATAATTTATCTTCCGTGGCGTGCAGGATGTATAATGTCCCATTGTCATATAACAAATGGTTCAGCCCTTCGGGAGAGTTCTCGGGGCTCAGGGCCGACGGGAAACCGGTGATAACTGGATAGGTCGAACCCGATGGCGTGATTACAGTAACCTGCCCGTTGTTTACGGTTCCACTACCGGCTTCGGTTACCCACACATTGCCTTTCGGATCTTCAGCTAATCCAAGCGGAGACTTGAGTCCGGTTGCCAGTGGGGGCCCTTGTACGGCTACTAACCGGGTAGGTGCTGGAAACTGATGGTCAAGGATAGCACAACCGGCCAAACCAAACAGGAAAAGACTGGTCAGCGCAAACGGCTGAAATAAACGAGAAACGTAACGGTTTTTGATCATAATTGTACGAGTTGAAACTTAGTGTAGGAAAGATTCAAAAATAAGGTGTGGCCATATCTGTTTCATAGTCAATACAGAACTATTATCGTTTTTTTTATTATACAACAAATGACGTACTACTCACTTACAATGGCAGTGTAAATTTTTATCGCAAATTTGGTAACATATATGTTTGCTTGACGGTCTTACTCTTGAGGTTACAAATTGCACCGCAAGATTACGAGAGCCTCAGCAGAATCAGGTGGAGAATTATTCGAAAAAGGTGGACTATTGTTCAGATTGAACCGAAAGGCGGAACTTGGCGGGCGAAACGCCAAATTCTTCTGAAAACACCCGGCTGAAATACTTAGGATCCTCAAAGCCCACTGTATAGGCAACCTGAGAAATGTTCAGATCCGAAGTGACAAGTAGTTCCCTGGCCTTAGTCAGCCGCAGTGCTCGCACATAGCGCGTGATGGACATCCCCGTCAGGGCGACCAGCTTCGAATGGAGTGTAGTGCGGCTCATCCCCATCTGCTGGCAAAGCTCGTCAATCGACAAATCGGTATTGGTCAGTTGTTCATCCAGCGCTGACCGCAGCTTCAGCAAAAATTCAGCTTCGGATGAAGCCGTTTCCTCCGGAAGCGGCAGTTCAGGCGGGACGCTGTCCAGGGCCAATTGGCTGTAGTGCTGCTGAAGCAAACGCCGGGAGTGAAGCAAGTTACTGAGCACCACCTGCAACTCCTCCTGGTGGAAGGGCTTGGTCAGGTAAGCATCGGCTCCGCGTCGGAGCCCGACAATGCGGTCGCTGGCTGCGGCTTTGGCTGTCAGCAGCACAATGGGGATATGACTGGTACGTGGGTCGTTTTTTAGTTCGTCGCACAATTGAAACCCGTCTTTGAGCGGCATCATTACGTCGCTCAGAATCAGGTCCGGTATATTGTTGACAGCCAGCTCAACGCCAACCTGTCCGTCTTCGGCGCGGATAACCTGGTACTCGGCTTGAATGCAGGCGAGAATATAAGCAGCTACGTCTTCATTATCTTCTACTAGCAACAGTACCGGTTTTTCGCCCGCAGCATCAACTGTAGGTTCAGCCTCTTTTAACGTATTCACATACGGTCTAACAGACTCGGCAACGGGTACTACTGCCACCGGGGCCTGCTGGGTATGTCGTAACAAGATAACGAACTCAGCCCCCTCGCCCGGCCTGCTCCAAACAGCAAGGCCGCCCTGCATCAGAGAAACGAGTTCGCGCACTAGCGAGAGTCCAATACCCGTTCCGCCAGTTTCAGAGACTGGATGTGTACTGGCAGCATCGGCAGACCGCTGATAAAATCGATCGAAAATTCGCGGCAGGTCGTGAGCGTCGATACCAGCTCCGGTATTACGTACCCCTATAGAAATCCATGGCTCGTTGCGGTGTTGTGTCGGGGTGATCGCTTTATGATAGCCTTCGGGCAATGGAAGCCATTTCTCGTGGGTGCTTACTTGTAAGGAAACGCGGCCGTCGGCGGGGGTGAACTTGATGGCGTTGGTGAGCAGGTTGGACAGAATATCCTGTAGCTTATCCTTATCGAAATCAGCATCGAGAGTTTCCCTATCCGCTTGGAAATGCAGATGAACTCCTTTTGCAGCCGCTATCGTATGGAACGACTCGGCAACGTACCGGGTGAACCCGATCAGGTCGGCCCGAATGGGCTGCAAATACATCTCTCCCGCTTCGAGTTTGGAGAGATCCAAAATCTGGTTGATGAGCCGCAAGAGGTTGCGCCCGTTACGTTCGATCAGTTCTGATGACCGCTGAATCCGTTGCGTCAGTTCCACCGGATTATAGCGTTTCAACTCTGAAGTCATGCCTAAGATAACCGTCAGCGGAGTGCGAAACTCATGCGAAATGTTGGCAAAAAATCGCGATTTCGTTTCGTTGAGTTGATGAAGCAGTTGAGCTTGTTGCTCGATGAGTGCTTTGTCTTCCTCAATTTGAGCGGTAGCCTGACGAATTTCCGTTTGGAGCCGCACTTCTACCCGCTGATGCGACCAGATGCGCCACTGCATCCAGGCCCAGATGCCACCCATCAATGCCAGAGCTGCCAACAGCAAGAACCAAATTTGCAGGTAAAAAGGCCGTTGAACCTCAACCTGAATGGTCAGTGTGTTGGCCGACCATTGGCCGTTGGCAGCCTGCCCTCTAATCAGGAGTTGATGTGTACCATAAGGCAGATTACTCAGCCGCAGCGATGATTCGGTCTGTTGCGTCCACGACTCGTCCAGGTCTTTGAACTTATAGGCATAAACGTTTTTTTCAGCGTCGGTATAGTTCAACAGTACAAAATCCAGCACCGCTGTCTGGTCGTCAGGCCGAATCGTGATCGATTGTGTTTTGGCTACGTCCCCAGTTTTGTCAACAAGCTGCCGAAGCCCCTGATCGAACTGCCGAAACGAAACCAGACGCATCAGCAGCGGAGCGGGTGTTTTTTCCGTCTCAAAATTGCGGGGATCGAAGGCCGTAATGCCGTTCAGTCCGCCGAAGTAAAGCTTGCCGTCCTTGTCCTGAGCATGCGAAATTCGATTGAACTCGTTATGCGTAATGCCATCCTGCACAAAATAAGTCTGAGTCGTTTGCCGGACCGGATTGAACCGCATAATTCCGTAGTCGCTGCTCATCCAGAGGTTGCCGCGCCGGTCGGGGTAAACGGCGTAAATGTTGTCGTTCGACAACCCCTCGCTACGTCGGAACTGACGATATAGATTTTGCTGGCGATCCCAGCGGATCAGACCGGCATTAGCCGTCGCCAGCCAGTAGATGCCCTTTGAGTCCTGATAAAAATGCTGATAACTGTCGGCGGGCAGGTGAAACCCACCCAGGCCGCCCGTCCAGTAGCGAGCCGTAATGCCTTTTTGCGGATCGAGCGTATACAAACCGGTGTCTGAGCAGATCCAGATGGTTCCTGTACGGTCGGCCCCGATATGCAGGACGTGCGACTGAGCCAGCTCCGTAAACTGATTGTACTGGGTGAACAGAGTAATCTGTCCCGTTGCAGACCGAACGTACCATAGCCCCATACGACCTCCAGCGATCAGCTGGGTTTGGCTATATGGAGCCATCGTCCAGACCGTTTCGTTGGTCACTGGATTTTTAGGTAGGGAATCTATCAGCCTATTGGGCGCAGTGCGGCTTGGTAAAATAGATTGGTTGTACTTTCCTGTTTTAAGATCATACAGGAGCAACTCACCTTTAAGACTAACATACAGTTTTCCTGCACCATCCGCCCGCAAGCCGGCCATCCCGGCAAACGCCGACTTTCCGTACAACTTTTTTGGTGCCCCCCCTACTTGGTTGCTAGTGTAAAGCCCAAATTTCTCCAGATTAGCGAAAACCTGGTTGTTAGTTACCGCGATACCACGGATGGCAGCTACCGTTTCACCCGAATTTGATTCCGTATAAAAAAGCCGTCGAAAATGGTTTCTGGCCACTTTTACCTGATAAACTCCAAAACTGGTGCCTAGCCACATCCAGCCATTTCGGTCACTGAGGAAGCTTCGGTTGGTGATTGCCTCACCTGACAACTGATCGGTAACGTCCAGCACGACCGCTCCGGCTGAATTCCGCAGTTGTGTCCCCTCCCATATCAGACCCGTTGTGTCAACTAAGTAGCGAACCGGGAACAGGAGTTGTTGATTTGATTGCGACTCCGGAAACGCCATTCGATGCTGATTGCCGAACTCATCTATTCGAAAGAATATCCTATCATTTGTAACCAGATTAGTTGTAAAAAAGAAAAGCTCAGTACCAGCATTTCGCTGACCGAAACACGATTCAACAGTAGCCCCCTGATGTTGATACTCTTTAAGAATACGCCCTTCTATACTTATTTCAACTAGATGCTTCGTATCAGCGATGGCCCAAACCGTATTGCGGGCAGTAACCTGAATGACTGACAGTCTCTTAAATTGAGGTAATGAAGCATACCGCAGCCCGGTTTTTGGGTGGTAAGTAATAAGGCAAGCGGGTTGACAACTCGCCAAGAAAATAGTGCCGTCTTCGCTATTCAGAACGCGCAGGGGTGGGTTTATGCAATTAGCTACCAGTTTCTGGTTGAATTTTTTCTCAAATGAAACAGCAGTATTCGTCAGCGGATTGAAGAGTGTAATTTGTGATTTCCCGTGCGGCCCCATCAGCCATAAGTTTCCGTCGGCATCCTGAGCAATGGATTGAATGTCATCAAAATCAAGCCCGTTACGCTCTTTGGTGAAGGCGGTAAATGTCTTACCGTCGAAGCGGTTCAGGCCGAACTTGGTACCGAACCACATGAACCCCTGCCGATCCTGAAAAATGGCGTTGATCTCCCGGTGCGACAAGCCGTTTTCGGTTCCATAATGTTTTACCCAGGCTACACACGGCTGCGCCATGACTTGCGGCAGGAAACACAACCAAAGGAATGTAGCTACTAGAACACGTACAGATTTCACAACGATTGAGTCAGATCGGCGAAGCGAAAAACAGACTTTCATTACATTTAAACGAACCCAGCTACTAATCAGACTGCTCTCTGAATGGATACGTTACGTTTGTAAATATACCCCATAAATGAATCAATGCGGGTACTTCATTAAGTTCATGTTTATTCGTATTAGCTAAGCCACCTAACAGATTGCGTTCATTCAAAGCTGTCTGCGCAAATCTTATAAAAAAGCCGGATGCGTTACCGATGCAATGAATATGAAGGAAAGGAGAATGGGATTAGCTGTCGAAACTTTATCGCCCTGAATGCTTCGCTAGACTCACCTGACTAACAATAGATTATCCTACCAGGAATTCATTACCTCCCAGTCCAGTCAAATAGAGAAACTTAACTTTTATATAAACTACCGGGCAGGATCGAACCGGGCGGCATCGATAATTGACCACAGGTGGATAATCCATCCCATTAGGATAAACCACAGGACGCCCGCCAGGACAAACTGAACAATGGCCATGAGCAGCCGTCCTTGTAAGAGCTGACCTAACCCCGGAATGAAGAAACTGCAAAGAGCTGCTAGTACGTTACCACCTGATCCCTGACCCGCCATTGTGCTGTTTGTTTTTCAATAAAATTGGCTTTCCCTGATCAGTTTACCAATCAATTTTTGATATATGCCGGTCTGAGCGTACTAACGGTCAAAATAATTGATAGCAGTCGATAACATGATTCATTTCCTATAAATCTGACGTACTGAACCGCTATTTAGAGGCCTGGCGTTTACAAACACACGTAATTGAAAAAGCTCCGGCACTTATTTAGTAGACCGGAGCTTTTTATCAGTTGGCGGTGCTGTCGATTACAAGCCTAATACTTTCTTGTTGAAGCTTTCATCGGCACCGGTTCCGGCGAAGTCGTCGAACGCGCGTTCGGTAACACGAATGATGTGCTGTTCGATGAATGGTGCTCCTTCAGCAGCTCCCTGCTCCGGGTGCTTCATGGCGCATTCCCACTCCAACACGGCCCAGCGGTCGTAGTCGTACTGAGCCAGTTTGGAGAAAATACCCGAGAAGTCAACCTGACCATCACCCAGCGAACGGAAGCGGCCCGCGCGCTCAACCCAGCCCTGATAACCACCGTACACACCTTGTTTACCGGTTGGATTAAACTCAGCGTCTTTCACGTGGTAGGCGTAGATCCGCTCGTGGTAGAAGTCAATGAATTGCAGATAATCCAGTTGCTGCAATACGAAGTGACTCGGATCGTAGTTAATACCCGCCCGTGGGTGGTTGTTCGTGTGCTCCAGGAACATCTCGAACGTAATACCGTCGTGTAGATCCTCACCGGGATGCAACTCATACGCCAGATCAATGCCCGCTTCGTCGTAAGCATTCAGAATAGGTAACCAGCGGTCGGCTAGTTCTTTGAATCCCGTTTCGACCAGACCCGCCGGACGTTGCGGCCAGGGATAAATGAACGGCCACAGCAAGGCGCCCGAAAACGTAGGGCTAGCCTGTAAGCCAAGGTTTTTGCTGGCTTTGGCGGTCATGATCAATTGGTCGGTAGCCCACGCCTGCTGCTCTTTTGGCTTACCCGCCAGTTCTGCCGGGCCGAAGCCATCGAACATCGAACCGTAAGCCGGGTGAACGGCCACTAGCTGCCCTTGCAGGTGTGTAGCTAGCTCGGTAATTTCCACGCCGATGTCGGCCAGTTTGCCTTTGAACTCATCGCAGTACGTCTGACTCTCCGAAGCTTGCTTCAGGTCAATCATACGCGGGTCCCAGGTTGGAATCTGGATGCCTTTATAGCCGAGGTCGGCCATGTACTTGGCAATTGTATCAAGCGAATTGAAAGGGGCTTGGTCACCCAAAAACTGCGCCAAAAATATGGCCGGGCCTTTCATTGTTTTCATAGTTCTGTAGTTGGGTCTGAAGGAGCGAAGCCGGAATAGACCAGCAGACACCCTTTTTTATCATTTGCAACAAAAGCGATGATATCATTAGCGTGATCGACAAAGAGAGATACAACCGCTTGGTTGCTCAAATTGCCCGTACGTAGCCAAATGATCTTGGGCGGGAATCCTTTTACAGAACCAATGGCTGGAATGTCTTTGTCGAAGGTAACAACCGTATACTTGTTCTGTAAAGCGTATTCCCAAATCTGGTAGTCGTCGGCGTTGTAAAGTCCGCATTCTCGAACACCTATAACTTCCGGGAACATGGACTTCAACTGTTTTACCACACGAAAGGAGATATTTTGATCAAGCAACAGTCGCATCACGCAGCCATCAGCAGTGTGCCGTTATCACGATCGGCAGCAAAGAGTAGCGCAGCTTGAATATCCTCACGGGTAAGCTCAGGAAAATCATCAATAATTTCTTCTACTGTTCTCCCTGCTCCTAACCATCCTAAGACATCGCCAACGGTAATCCGCATTCCCCGAATACAGGGCTTACCACCGCGCTTGCCAGGTTCAATTGTAATAATGTTGTTGTACTTGGCTTGATACTGCATGACTTACAATAGATTAACCGTCCTTATCAAATAACACGTTTACACTTCTACCCACGCCTGCTTGCGGTTGCTTTCGAGAATTTTCTCGCAGATAAGCAGCTCGCGGTAGCCATCAGCGAAGGTTGGGAAGGTTGGATTTTCGGGCTGTTTGCCGGCCGCGATGGCGTCGTACACTTCCTTGAACAGCTGCTTCGACGTATCCGGAAAACCTTCGTTGTGACCACCAGGAAACGAAATGACCGAACGAGCTTCGGGATGAACCAGGGCTGGGTCGCGCATGAACGATTCGTTGGCACCGTCGCGGTTACCGATCCACATTTCGTTGGGTGCTTCCGAATTCCAGGCAAACGTTTTCTTCGAACCGGCAATTTCCAGTTTCATCTGGTTCTTTCGTCCGGCCGACACCTGCGATACCGTAATCACACCCCGGTTGCCATTATCGAACTTGAGTAGTACGTTGGCGTGGTCTTCGGTATTGATAGGCACATCGGCATAGTCTTCTGGCTGCAACATCTTGCCCGAATAGGTTTCAACGGGCTTCAATGGCTTCTTCCGCACTTTGTGAATCGTGTTGAAGTCGGCCATAACGGCTACTGTCTTCAAGCCTGTGATGTATTCCAGGCTATCCATCAGGTGCGAACCAATGTCGGCAATAGCCCTTGAATCACCTGACTTGTCGGGCTCCAGACGCCAGTTGTAATCGGTGTCGTAGAACAACCAATCCTGCAGATACGAACCAATTACGGAATATACCTCGCCCAGATCGTCTTTCTCCCGCATAGCTTTCATCTGACGAACCAGCGGATAGTAACGCAGGTTGAAATGCACCGCGTTGACCAGGCCGGTCTGAGCCGCTAGTTCAACCAACTCTTTGGCTTCGTGGAGGTCTTTGGCCAGCGGTTTTTCGCAGACGACGTGCTTACCCGCCAGTAAAGCCGCTTTGGACTGTTCGTAATGCAGGAAGTTAGGCGTACAAATGTGGACAACCTGAATGTCGTCCTGCTTAAGCAGCTCATCAAACGTATACGACCGTTCAATACCAAGCTGATCGGCTTTCTGACGGGCCAGTTCTGCCGTCACTTCGCAGAGCGCGACTACGTTCGTATTGGGCAAGCGACGGAGGGCTTCAATATGCGCAGGTCCGATGAATCCGGTGCCAACAACACCGACATTGATTTTTTGCATTGGGTTTGCGTTAGTAGCTCAGACGGCCACGTCCGGGCAAGAGGATAGGATTACTAGTAGACCCGGACGTGGCCGTCCGGATAATCACTATTCAACAAATTTAGTCCACTTGGTTGAGTCGTTCTGGCTTGAGGCAATCACGGTCTCGATGAACGCTAAGCCACGAACGCCGTCCTTTGCCGTCGGGAAGTCATAGACAGGATCGGGTTCCTGACCATTTGCCCGGGCACGTATCGCAAAGGCGAAATTGCGATAGATGTTCGCGAAGGCTTCAAAGAATCCCTCGGGGTGGCCAGATGGAAGGCGAATGTGGGCCTTGGCCGCAGCAGAATTTTCGCCAACGTTCGGCCGGATAATCCGTTGACCCTCCTGGGTTTTATACTTCAGCGTATTTGGCTCCATCTGATGCCACTCCAGACCACCGAGTTCGCCGTAGACAAATATTTTCAGGGCGTTTTCTTCACCGTTGCTGATCTGGCTGGCGTGCAGTACGCCTTTAGCTCCGCCTTCGAACCGAAGTAATACGTTCCCATCGTCGTCGAGCTGGCGACCCGGCACGAACGTACTTAAATCGGCACAAAGTTCTTCAATCTTAAGACCCGTAACGTACTCAGCCAGGTTTTCGGCGTGGGTACCAATATCGCCCATGCAGCCAGCAGCGCCCGATTTCGCCGGATCAGTCCGCCAGATAGCCTGTTTGTAGTTGTTATCCTCTTCTTTTTTGGAAAGCCAGCCCTGCGGGTATTCAACGACCACTTTCCGAATGGTTCCCAGCTTGCCGTTACGTACCATGTCGCGCGCTTCTTTTACCATTGGGTAGCCCGTATAGTTGTGGGTCAGCGCAAACACCAGTCCCGATTTTTCGACGATTTCAGCCAGCTCTTTTGCCTCCTGCAGATTCAGCGTCATTGGCTTGTCGCAGATGACGTGAAAGCCGTTTTCGAGTGCCATTTTGGCCGGTGGAAAGTGCAGGTGATTAGGCGTAACAATCGATACAAAATCCATACGCTCGCCTTCAGGCAGGGCCTTCTCCCGCTCAATCATCTCTTCAAACGACGTGTACACGCGGTCTTCCGGCAGATAAAGGCTATGGCCGGTAGCTTTCGATTTTTCGGGCGACGAGCTAAAAACACCACAGATCAGTTCGATTTCACCATCAAAATTTGCGGCCCGGCGGTGAACTGCCCCAATAAACGCTTCGAGGCTTCCCCCTACCTGGCCCATTCGCAATTTTCTATGCATTGTGCTTTGAGTTGAGTGTTTGTTAACGATACTTACAATTGATTATGAACGACTTGGTACTACAGAAACTGAACCAGCGCTGCCTCAAGGCAAATTTGATGTAGCAACTCCAGAAAAGCTGACCGGCTAGACGCCCTAATGTCAAGAACAATGCTGGCGGAACCTACTCTAAATTTTGCGGCCGGAAATTAGCGGTTTTACTTTTTTTTCGGAAATTTCGCACAAATACGACGTATAAACGGGGAGTTTTAGACCGCCTGTTGTCTTTTGTTCGTTGAACTAACTATAACCACTAAATCCCTTTTGCAGACATGAATCAAACCCTTAACCAGCCGATAAGCTCAGCGGTCAATCCTTCTCGACTGTTCTTGGCTAGCTGTCTTGCCCTTATCACAACGGCCTTTTCATTTAGCATCCGGGCCGGCATCCTGCCTCAGTTAGGCACGGAACTCAATCTTTCTGCCGAACAGTTAGGTTTTATTAATTCAATGTGGTTTTTGGGCTTTCCTATTTCAATGATTGTTGGCGGGCTGGTGTATAACTCCATTGGGCCGAAGGTAATTATGCAAGTGGCCTTTTTCTGCCACATGGCCGGTATTTTATTAACGATTTATGCAGGTGGGTATGGTACGCTTCTTATCTCTACGTTGCTGATTGGAATTGCCAATGGCTGTACAGAAGCAGCCTGTAATCCAATGATTGCCGATATGTATACAGGCAGTCAGATGAATAAAATGCTTAACCGATTCCACATGTGGTTCCCCGGTGGCATTGTAGTCGGTAGCCTGATTTCGCTGGTTATGGGACCAGCAAATTTAAATTTATCGTGGCAGGCCCAAGTTTGGGTCATCATCATTCCAGCAATCACCTACGCCTTCCTGTTCTTCGGTCAGGCGTTCCCAAAATCTAGCAATGAAGCGTCCACTCAAGGACTAAGAACATCACCAATTGCCCGTGGTGCTCTGATTCTTGCAGCCGTGTGCTTTATGCTCAAACTGGCAATTGATTTTGATTGGCTTGCGGTTTCTGACAGCATTCGTGTCACGATCAATGTTATTGCCTTACTGTCGGCTATGATTGGCATTTACTTGTTTTTCGGTGGTTTGTTCTTATTTATGTTCTGCTGTATGGCCTTGACGGCTATCTCGGAATTTGGACCCCAGCAGTGGGTCGGCATTATTATGAGCAAATCAGGTGCCCAACCATTGATCATTCTGGCATTGACAACTGGGATTATGGCCGTTGGTCGGTATTTCGGCGGCCCTATTATTCACCGGATTGACCATACAGGTGTGTTGTTGGGTGGCTCTATTTTCGCCACTATCGGCATCTACCTATTCAGTACGCAAACGGGCGCAATGGCATATGTAGCGGCTATTTTCTTCGCCGTTGGCGTTTGTTATTTCTGGCCAACTATGATTGGCTTCATTGCTGAGCGCATTCCTCAAAGTGGCGCGTTAGGCATGTCGATTGTGGGTGGCGTTGGTATGTTTTCGACCTCGATTTTCCAGCCCATCATTGGCCGCTGGATTGACGCAGAGCGGGCAGTGCAAGCTACCACTGGTAAAGTTGGCAACGAGTTGGAGTTGGCGGCTGGGCAGGCTACGTTGACTAAAATGACTACATTCCCGATTATTCTAATCGTTGCGTTCATCATTCTGTTCTTCTGGATGCGAAACCGCAAGGCTGGTCACGTTGATGAAAGTGTTGTGCTGGAACAGCCTCAACTCTAGCTCCTTACGACCAATATCTTTGAAAACGAAATGCCCTGAACTCGGCCGAGTTCAGGGCATTTCGTTTTAGAGCTTCTCTAACTGAGACTATCCGCCTTTTCAGGTTGACTTGCAACTGTAAGAGCAGGAATGGAATCCGTTCCAGTAAAAATCGCAGTGTCTTTGACAGCGTTACCAGCGGGGTCTATCTGGTATGGCGATTAATGAAGATACCGCTAGCGTATACGCCACCCTACAAACTCTTCAGGCAGGTAAAGGCGTAATGTATCTGAATGTCGTTAATAACGTATTTGCGGATCTTATTGAACGAGCAACTGCCTTTGTACCACACCATTCTGGGAATCAGAATCCAGGGACCGACACCGGTGTGCAGAATTTCCAAAGTGAGAACCTACTTTTCTCAGAATGGTCGCCGGTCGATGGACGGCCGTGGCAATTCCAGATTCGGCTCAAAAACTGTTTGGATGTAAACAGCTCGTCCAATACGCGACAATTAAGGTCAACTCTTTTTGCAAGGCGTCAAAGCTCTTTCCTTTTCGGTGATAGCCCTGAATAGTCCGCTGATAAGCTTGCTTAATCAGGGCTTTGTTGGCCCAGGTCGAGAAGTAAACAAAAGGGACTGCTTTTGCTTTAAGCTCCTCGTCAGCTTCAATCTGATCCCGAATCTCAAAGCCGTCCATACCAGGCATTCTGACATCACACAGGATAACTAAGGGCTGCTCGGCAGTCGTTCGTAGATAAGCCAGCAATTGCGGGCCATCCGTAAAGAAACGCACGGGATTAGCAATCGACGCAGCCTGTAAAGCCCGATGCACTAAGTGCTGATCATCAGGATCGTCTTCAATATAGATGATGGGCATTTGCGTGATCATAGCGTAGTGGTATGGGTTAGTAGCGGGAGACGTATATACTACCAAACGCGCTTACTCCCAATAGGTTTATCTGAACCTGCGAAATGCGCAGACGATACTAGTTGCCGGGAAAGCGTTGATTTCTTTGTCAGACCCATTCTATACCACCAGGATCACTAGCTCAAGCCGGTAAATACACCCTGAACGTAGCGCCCTGACCCGGCTGACTGCTGGCGGTAATCGCTCCGCCGTGGTTCGTCACGACCTTTTCACAAATGGCCAATCCAATGCCCGTGCCCTCATACGCACTTCGGCCGTGTAACCGCTGAAACACCTCAAACATGCGGTCGAGGTACTTCTCATGGAAACCGATGCCGTTATCGGCCACTTCAATTAAATGATACCGACTTGCTTTCCGGAAGGGTTTAATGCCCACAGGCAGGTCTTCAGCCGTCAGTTGTTTAGCACTTACCTCAATCAGAGGAGGCACTCCCTCCCGCCGGAACTTCAAGGCATTACTCAGCAAATTCTGAAATAGCTGCCCCAGTTGCAGGCTGTCCCCCATCACCGTCGGCAGGGACTCAACGACGACCTGGGCTCCGGTTTCTTCGATGATCAAATCCAGATCGCCCAGAACCATTCGCACGATTTGCTCCAGCGAGACCAGTTCACGGCTCTCCTGCTGCGTCGAGATGCGGGAGTAGTTAAGCAAATCTTTGATCAACGTCGACATGCGACTGGCCGCCGACTGCATCCGCTCCAGATAGTCGATGTTCTCGTCAACTACGTCGCTATGCCGTTTCTTCAGCAGATCACCAAAGGATTGAATTTTACGTAACGGCTCTTGTAGATCATGCGACGCTACGTAAGCAAAGCGCTGCAGGTTTTCGTTCGAGCGCTGCAAGAGTTCGTTGGATTCGGAAAGCTCTTCTAACGTAGCGGCCAGTTCTTCATTAATAGCGGCATACTCCTCATTAGCCGACATAAGTTCCTCGTTTATGACCGCCAGCTCCTGCGTACGCTCCTGAACCTGACGTTCAAGCTCCCGCTGCAACTGCCGTTGGTGGGTAACGTCCTGAGCCGTTCCTACCAGCTTATAGACCTCCTCCTCCTCGTTAATGAGAACTTTTCCACGGGCGTGAACCACTCGCTCCTCGCCCGTAACATACGCAACGAGTCTGTATTCTGCGTCATAGATCCCTTCCGAGCCGGGCCGCAGCGCTTCCTGAATGGCCGCTATTACCGTTTGCTGATCATCGGGGTGAATGGGAGTAAGCAATTGGGAATAGTCAACCGACAACTGATCATAGCCCAGCCAGGCTTTGATGGTATCCGAGTAATGAAACTGGCCCGTCGCTACGTCCAGTTCCCAGGTACCCAGCTGAGCCAACTCGATGGCCCCCTGCAGGTTAGCCTGCGCTTCTTCCAGCTGCTGGCGAGCTACCACCTGCGCGGTCACTTCGCTCGCCGTTACAATAACCCCGTACCGTTCACCGGCGGGATTGCTTAGAGCTTTGTATATGTATTGAAAATAACCTGTGTAGGGCTCGCCAAACCGGACCAGGTTGAATTTTTCTTCAGGCTGCGTAAACGTCTCTCCGGTACTAAGCACATGGCGCAGGCGATCCATGAGTGGGGTGTCGAGCAGTTCAGGTATCGCTTCCATAAATGGTTTACCCATGATAGACGCATCACGACCCAGTATGTGCAGCATGTTCAGATTGATCCGCTCAATGACCATGTCCTCACCCACAAACACCACTTTTGCGATGGGTGAATGGTCAATGATGCTGCGGGAAAACCACTCACTTTCTTCCAGTTGCTGGTGCGCCTTGACCTGACCGGTAACATCGACAGCCATATCGAGAATGGCGTACACTTCCCCGTCTTCGTTACGTAACGGCTTATAGGTAAAGTCAAAGTAATACGTATCCAGCACGCCGTCCACGACCAGATCAGCGCGCATACCCTGCGCGCTATAGGCTTCACCAGTGGTAAACACCTGATCCAGAATATCAAAAAAAGGCTGGTCGGCGAGTTCGGGTAAGGCCTCAGCCAGGGGCTTGCCAACGACCGATGGTCCTTTACCCCACAGGTCGATCATCACCTCATTCGCCAGTTCGATGCGCAGCTCACGACCCACAAATAAGCCCGTAGCCACGGGAGCTTCCTCAACTAGCGAACGGAACCGGGCCTCACTCTGGCGCACAGTCTTTTCGGCTAGACTGCGCTGGGTAATATCCTGCAAGGTGCCATTGAAGCGGTACGCCCGCTGCTCCTCCGTAAACCAGGCCCGGCCTTTAGCCCGAACTCGTCGTGGCTGGCGCGTGTGAGGGTGAATAATGGTGTACTCGGTATCATAACGTCCGCCCGATGCGTAGTCAAGCGCCTGCTCAATTAAGGCGGCCACCCGTTGCTGATCTTCGGCGGCTATTACGTTCATAGCCTGGGAAAGCAATACCTCGTCGTCAGGTTTTAAGCCAAACCACTCTTTCAGGCGAGCGTTAGCCCTGAATTTACCCGAACTGGGATTCAAATCCCAGGTACCCAGTTCAGTAGCTTCAATGGCAAAGGCGAGCTCCTCGTTGCTTTCAGCTAATTGTTTCTGGCTTTCAACCGCCTGGGTAGTCTCGGTACAGGTTACTAAAACACCTTGTATTGCCCCCTTATCGTCGGTGAGCGAACTAAAGCTATACGTCCAATAGGCATATCCCATCTGACCATCCCGGTAGATGGGTAACTTCTGATCTTCAAACCAGACAGCTTCTCCGCCCGCCAGAATGCTATTAATCATTGGTCCGATGACTGGCCAGGATTCGGCCCAGCTTTGGTGCCCAGGCTGCCCTAAAGAAGAGGGGTGTTTACCGTTACTGCCCAGACTGGGCCGAAAGGCATCATTGTAGAAGGTAATCAGATCCGCTCCCCAGAAAACGACCATGGGAAAGCGGGACCTGAGCATCATACTGATCACCGTACGCAGACTCTGAGACCATTCCTCAAAGCCGCCAAGAGCGGTTGCAGACCAGTCGTAATGGCGGGTTAGCTCGCCCATCTCTCCTCCTCCGTTCAGGAAGGACATGTTAGTGGTATCAGTAGGTTTCAAGCAATTGGTTACGTAAGATGAGTGCAAGTTATAGATAAACAAAACAAGGAGCTTTTCGGATGCACGGGGACTTCTTTTATACGTACTGCTACCGAACCTTACCCGCTCATAGACCTGCTATCCTACACTCGTTCATAAGATCTAGGTTCGATTAACAGCTAGGCTCCCTTAGTCCGGCCCCACGTACAACATACTCATTATTAACACCTTGACAGAAGTTAATCATCCGAAAGTAAGTCTCACTACCCGTTCGATTTGATTCATCAGATTAGCGTTCTGATTTGCGAAAGAAAATTTACAGATTGAGGTGATTTCCCGATTAATATTGAATTCGAATTGTTCTTGTTCACTGCTGACGCCTATGAGATGCTCCCTTATCTGAGCGGGTGTAAGTCAGTTCGTAAGCGGTACCTCCGAATACACCATAAACCCTTAATTTCCGGCATGAAAAAGCTGTTCCTCTTCCTCTGTGTTACGTTTCCGCTTATCGTTTCCGCGCAACGGCAGCCTGCTTTTGTGGCGGATAGCCTCGACGCCTATGTTAAGCGGGGTATGGCCGATTGGCAGATACCCGGTTTGGCCATCGCCATTGTTAAAGACGGAAAAGTTATCGTTTCCAAAGGCTTCGGCGTTCGGGAAGTTGGGAAAAATGAGCCGGTCGACGAGAATACGCTATTCTTTATTGCATCGAACTCGAAACTGTTCACCGGCTCAGCCATGGCGAAACTCGAAGACGAGAAAAAGTTATCGCTGAACGATAAAGTGACAAAATACCTGCCCGATTATAAACTGTACAATCCGGCCGCTACGCAACTGGTTACCCTGCGCGACCTGCTCTGCCACCGACTGGGTACGAAAACGTTTCAGGGCGACTTCACCTTCTGGGATTCGAATCTACCCCGTACGGAGATCGTTCGGCGAATGCGGCTCTTAAAACCCACGGGCGAATTTCGGCAGGATTACGGCTACTGCAACTCCGGGTTTGTTACAGCGGGCGAAGTCCTGCAAAAAGTGGTTGGACAACTCTGGGAACAATACGTCGAAAGCAGCATCATAAAGCCGCTGGGAATGACCAATACCTATATGCTAACGGCTGGAGCCGAGAACCGACCTAACATCGCCCGCCCCTACACGACCAGCTTCGGCAGCTTGAAACGCATTCCGTATGACAATATTGATAATCTGGCCCCGGCCGGCAGCATGGTCTCGTGTGTGAAAGACCTGAGCAAGTGGCTTATGATGCAGCTGGACAGCGGACGCTTTGGCGGCAAGCCCGTACTTCCCTGGTCGGTGGTTCAGAAAACGCGGGACGCCAATACGTTGCTCGGCAGTCGCAAATCGGGCGCGTTTCCGACGCACGTGCGGACCTATGGCTTAGGTGTATTGATGACCGATTACAACGGGCGTCAGGTCTATTGGCACACGGGTGGCGCGTTTGGTTTCGTGACCAATACCTGCTTCGTACCCGAAGAAAAACTGGCCATTACCATCCTGACTAACCAGGACAATCAAAGTTTCTTTGAAGCGCTACGTTACCAGATTCTGGATGCGTATCTGGGTGTTCCTTACACCGACCGCAGCCGGTTGTTCCTGACGGGTGCCCGACAGGACGACCAAAAGCAGCAGCAGGAGCTGAAAGCAATGACCGAACGGGTTGCCAGACGTACCAAATCTGAACTGCCCCTGACGGCTTATACTGGTACGTATCAGAACGAACTGTACGGAACCATTTCGATTGTGCCCGACGGAGCCGGTCTGAAGGTAACGTTTCAGAATCACCCCAACCTCTCCGCCCAGCTCGATTACATGGACGACAACACGTTCCGGATGACGTATTCCAATCAGGCGTTTGGCGTATTTCCGACCAAATTTGATGTGGCTGGTAAAACGGTGAAAAGCGTAGTGATTAAAGCCAGCGATTTTGTGGAGTACGACCCGTATCTATTCACGAAAACAGGACGTAATGAATAGGCTCTTCAGGACGTAACGAGCGCCCGGAGTGCCCGAAGGTGCTGTTCCTTACCCGGTTGGCGGCTGGCAATGGAGCTAGCTGTCCAGTAGCTGTGACCTTCCAGAAATTTAATCTGCGTCTGATTCCAGGTGGCTTCGTCGGCTACAACTCCACGAACAAGCAATTCGTCATATAATGAACGGGCAATCGGTCTAAAGTCGTCGCGACCTAGGTAGTCAAGATCAGCATCGCACAGGACTTGTTCGAGTTTGGTCTGCGGAAACTGAGGAACGCGGGTTGCCATAATCATACCGCAGACAACATCAATCTGCGCCGGAGTATAGTCAAAGCGTGGTAATACGTCCCGCACGTACTGGCAGCCCCACTCTTCGTGGCCACTATACGTAGCAATGAAGCCAACGTCATGGAAAAGGGCGGCTGTTCTAAGCAGATCAAGTGATTCGGCATCCGTGATTTGTTCGGCCTGCGCAATTCGACTGGCCGCTTCCACTACGTCGAGTACGTGATGAAGCCCGTGGTAATACAGCGTTGGCGAAAGCCCGGCGGCTAACGTCGACAAGGCAAACTGCTCGGCTCCCGCAACGTTCATAACTCAATCGATTACAACTAAATGGTATCGACTAAGTACGAAAAGAAAGTTTGTTTTGTCAAAATCGTCCTCAAAAAAGTCGGTCCGGCAACGGTTTGTTGCGCAGTAACTTACTCCAATAAACAGCGTGTGGCCTTATAAAGCGATTACAACTCCATAAGGCCACACGTCAACAAAATGCCCTCTTAATCTTTCTTAAAATCAGCCAGGCTACCGCGAACTGTCGTGTTCATCTGGCTATTACTGAACATGGGGTTGTCGTCCTTACTGACGAGTTTACTCTTGAATGTAACCAGAAAAGGAGTATCCTTCTTATCGAACAGCATTTTAGGCACCAGACCCAACGTTTTACCCGGTTTCATCGTGACCGGAAATACAACGGGCGTTGTCCCCTGCGCTTTAATCAGAACTGGCTCCGGCTGGTCGCCTTCGGCAATTAGCTTGCCATCGATTGAGACGGTGTAATGCGTATCCGTGAATGAGAACGGAAATTTGTTCTCGTTCGTAATGTTCACTTTGGCGGCTACATCGGTTTGCTTCAAGCCAAGTTTGCCGAAGTCAATGTCGTCGATTTTCACTTTCGGAACATAGAAAGTAGGCAACCGCTTTTCGAACGTCTGGGTAAACGTTCGGTCCCCCAGAATCGGTACGTCGAGGTCGAAGGCGGCCCGAACGCCGTAAGTAGTGTTGTCAATATCCTTTCGATCAAGCGTTTTCAGGACCGTGTTTAGCTGCTTAATATACAGCTTGGCCGGTATCATTACCAACGTACTGTCGCCCGATTTAACTTCAATTGCTTTGTCATACGACTCTTCCATGATGGGCGTTTTGGCCATATACACCGTATAGCGAAGTCGGTTGGCCTTAAACCCAACCGGCAGCGGATTGTCGATCAGCATTTTCAGGTTCATGGTAATCACGTCGTCGTCAATGTTGGTGATTTCCATAGTGCTCATTTCCAGCCGGGGCTTGAGCGTATCGTCATACGCCCCACCTTCAGCGGCTGCGTTACTCTTCAGTCGGTTATACCAGATATAAGCGCCTAGGGCACCAAGCAGCAGTAGCCCAAGTGCAATGATCCATCCCTTTTTCATACCGTTGTGCGTCGTGATAAGTAACCATAACAGTTGCTGGCTGACGACTGTTTTCAGTTATGAGGTAACAGGACCTCAAGCGCAACCGGCTTATTTCAACGTATCGTTAAACCTTTCCAGCCAGGCTTAACCTATATGATAACCAATCCGATGCGCTAAACAACCAAAATCATGCGGACGTCCCTGCTTTTCATCATCCTGCTTTTCGCCAGTTGCCGACGGCCATCGAAACAGTTGGCCGCTACGTTAACACCCATCGCCGAAAAATCAACGGCGGATTCCGTGGCCGACTATACCCGTTTCCTTAAAGCAGGTGATGAGTTGGTGGCGCATGGCGAAAGTCCCAACTGGACATTGACTGTTAATCCCAGCAAAAATGGGCTTCAGTTTAAAGCGGGCACCGACGAATCGATCAATACGTCGGTGCCCGAACGAATAATCGATTCCGACGGCTCGTTTTATTTCGATGTACCCGTCAAGACTGAACGGATGAAAATTACGTTTGCCCCCGATAGCTGCATTGACAAGCGATCGGGTCAGCGGATGGACTATCGGGTTCAGGTTGACGTTGGGGGAAAACACTACGTCGGTTGTGGCGTGTCGCTGCGGCAGCTGGCCTTGTTGCAGGACATCTGGGTATTAAGCGACTTCAAAGGCAAACGCATCGCGGTTCCCAGTGGACAAGGCGAAGCGCCCCGTCTGGAAATCCGGCTCACCGAAGGGCAGGTTACCGGCACAACCGGATGCAACCGGCTTACGGGCCGGATTCAGGCCGACAGCCGCCGGGTTTTATTCGGCCCGCTCATCACGACCAAGATGGCCTGTGCGGGTGATGTAGGTACGCTGGAAGGTGATTTGCTCAGCGCGTTGAATGAGCCGTTATCCTACCGTATCGGCGAAGCACGGCTGACTTTGCTGCGAGGAAATGAAGCCGTCATGGTATTCAAAAAGGTCGACTAATCCAATCAGAGACCGGCTGAGCTATTTGGGATTTATCGGATCAGCATTCCACTACAGCACGAGTACGTATCGTTGCAGACAACCGATGGGCTCTAAACTTCGCTTTGCCTCTGTTTTTCCCGGCGAATCGGTGATGACGGATTATAAAGCTTCGCTATAGGTCTATTTAGAAGAATTATTGTTTCGGATAGACTAGCTTTTTTGTTACATTTGTTTCTTGTTTAATGCCTATCGCGCATTAAAATAAGTCAACGTTTTTAGCGCAACCTGTAAGCTTAATTTCTCGTTCCCATGAAACAATTCATGCTTCCCACTCGTCCTCTTTTACTGGCGGGTGTGTTGGCCGTATCTACGCTCGGTACTACCTGGGCGCAGACGCCTGCGAAGCGGGCTGTAGCCGCTAAGTCCGCTACAGTTCAGTCAGCAGCAACAAAAGGCGAACCCACTGCCCTTAATCGGGTGCTGGTGTTCTCTAAAACAAAAGGGTTCCGGCACGCATCAATTCCGGTCGGTCGACGCGCAATTATGAAGTTAGGCCAGGAGAATGGCTTTGCGGTCGACACGACAGAGGACGCATCTAAGTTTACGGAAGACAACCTGAAGCGGTACGGGGCCGTGATCTGGCTGAGTACCACCGGCAACGTACTGGACGACGCGCAGCAGGCCGCTTTTGAGCGCTACATTCAGGCCGGAGGAGGCTTCGTTGGTGTGCACGCAGCCGCCGACACCGAGTACGACTGGCCGTGGTATAACCAGTTGGTGGGCGCTTACTTTCTGCACCACCCAAAACAGCAGAACGTAGACATTAAGGTGCTGGACAAAAACCACCCATCTACCCAAATGCTACCCGACGTCTGGAAACGCTTCGATGAGCTATACAGCTACAAAAGCATCGTTAAGGACATCAAAGTCCTGGCGAAATTAGACGAGAGCACCTACGAAGGTGGCAAAAATGGCGACAATCACCCGTTCATCTGGTACCGCGAATTCGACGGCGGTAAGTCGTTCTACACCGGCGGAGGCCATACCGACGAGTCGTATAGCGAACCGCTGTTCATGCAGCACCTGCTAGGCGGTATCAAGTCGGTGATGGCGAAAGATTTGAAGTATAGCCAGGCTAAAACGCAGGCTTTCCCCGAGGAGAACCGCTTCATGAAGCACGTGCTGATGGAGAAACTCGATGAGCCAACAGAACTGGTTGTGCTGGATAACGGTAAAGTTCTGTTTACCGAGCGCAAAGGTGCCGTTAAGATGTACGATGCAAATACGAAAACCAATAAAGTGGTTGCGAACGTACCCGTACACTTCGACCGTGAATACGGCCTGATGGGGTTGAACGTCGACCCGAAATTCAACGAAAACAAATGGGTGTATCTGTACTACTCAGCCGTTAAGCCAGATTCGAACAACCGGCTGGTGCGGATGAAGTGGGACGATGCCAAAAATGAACTGCTGCTGAACACCGAACAACTTCTGCTGACGGTAACCGAAAATCGGACCTACGACAGAGACGACTGCTGCCATACGGGAGGCTCCATTGCCTGGGATAAACAGGGAAATCTGTATTTGTCCACAGGCGACAACACGAACCCCTTCTATTCGAAAGGTTTTTCGCCGAGCGACGACCGACCAGGCCGGAAAAAGTTCAATGCGTTGTCCTCGTCCAGCAATACGAACGATCTGCGGGGTAAAATCATACGGATTAAGCCGCGGGCCGAAGGTGGATATGATATTCCAGAGGGAAATCTGTTCCCGAAAGGTACACCCAATGCCCGCCCGGAGATTTACACGATGGGACACCGCAACCCGTACCGTATCTCGGTTGACCAGCGCACAGGCTATGTGTACTGGGGCGAAGTTGGTCCCGACGCGGGTGAGAACATTGATAAATACGGGCCTCGTGGCTACGACGAAGTAAACCAGGCTCGCAAAGCCGGTTATTTCGGCTGGCCGCTGTTCATCGCCGATAACAAACCGTATCGTCAGTTCAATTTTGCGGACAGTACCTCGGGTCCATCCAACGATCCAGCGAAGCCGATAAACTATTCGGTGCATAATACCGGGCTCAAAGAGTTACCACCAGCACAGAAAGCGTTTATCTATTACCCTTATGCTGACTCGCCTGAGTTCGGTGAAATTGTGGGCAAAGGTGGCCGTAACGCCATGGGCGGACCGGTATATTATTACGATGATTATGCCGACAGCCCAGTAAAGTTCCCGCGTCATTATGACGGTAAGTTCTTCGCCTACGAATGGATGCGTGGCTGGATTAATCCGGTTACGATGAACGAAAATGGCGATTTCGTGAAGATGGAGAAATTCATGCCAAACACGAAATTCGACCACCCGATGGACATGCAGTTTGCCAAAGACGGCTCACTCTGGATGCTCGAATACGGTACCAACTGGTTTGCGCAGAATGACGACGCCCGGCTCGTTCAAATTACCTACAACGCTGGTAACCGCCAGCCAATTGCCGCAGCCAGCGCAAACAAAGTGGTTGGAGCCGCTCCGCTTACAATAGCTTTCTCCAGCAAAGGATCGATGGATTACGACGGCGACGCCATCAAGTATGAATGGAGCTTTGGTAAAGGAATGCCGAAGAGCACGCAGGCAAACCCGACCATTACGTTCACTAAGCCCGGTATCTATCAGCCTTCGCTGAAAGTAACGGACGCCAAAGGCAACGTATCAACGAAGACGATGGAGATTAAAGTCGGTAACGACGCGCCAAAAGTTGAAGTAGCGATAAAAGGCAACAAAACCTTCTACTTCGACAATAAGCCGATCGATTACGAAGTGAAGGTAGCCGACAAGGAAGATGGTACGCTGGCGGCTGGCAAAATCAGCCCCGAAGATGTCACGGTTACGGTTAACTACATGGAAGGCTTCGACAAGGCGATGCTGGCTCAAGGGCACCAGACCAACACCGGTTTCGCCACGGGTCGGCGTCTGATCGAGTTGAGCGACTGCAAAGCCTGCCACAGCATCGATAAGAAATCGGTTGGCCCCGCTTACGTAGCAGTAGCTGAACGCTATTCGAAAGAACGCCGGGCGTCCATTGTGAACCAACTGGCCAAGAAAGTTATCGCGGGTGGTGGTGGTAACTGGGGAGAGCAGGCGATGAGCGCTCACCCACAGTTGAAAGAAGACGAAGCCAAAGAGATGGTGAGCTACATTTTGTCGCTGGGCGATAAGAAGAAAATCGACAAGCAGCCACTCAAAGGCACGTACGTAGCGAAACCAAAAGAAAAAGACGGTTCGTACATCTTCACCGCTAGTTATACGGATAAAGGTAGCTCAGTGATTGGGCCACAGACCGGTTCGAATACCATCGCGCTACGTTCCTCGACTGTGAAAGCTGTTACGGCAGATGCGAAACAGGATATTTACCAGGCAGACATTCCAAAACTTGGTGCAGCCGCCATTGGACTCAAATCGGGTAGCTATCTGGCCTTCAACGATCTGGATCTGACCGGAATTCAAAGTATAGCAGCCAATGCGTTCAGCGCCGACGACCGCACAGCGGGTGGTAAGCTCGAAGCTCGTCTGGATTCACCAACGGGAACGCTGTTGGGCGAAGCCGACGTAAAGCAAGGCTCGTCCGGAATGGTTACGATGCCTTTCCGGCAGTCGGCCAGCGGCATGCACAAAGTGTATTTTGTATTCGTCAATCCTAATGCGGGTCAAAAGCCACTCTTTGCCGTCGACAAGCTTCAGTTCATGGCTCAGGGAGCATCTGCCAATTCAGGCAGCAGCACTGGTCAAGGCAAATAAATTGTCTTTATCAATACGCAAAAAGCCCCGGCAGTCATGTCGGGGCTTTTTGCGTGTGAGTAAGTTGTACAGACCGGCAAACAGTCTAATTAACGTGATTTACACTCTAGCCGTTAGCCGGTTACAATCGAAACCCGGGTTTACTTTTCTTAGACGTATCCAGCTTGTGGAAGTTCTGGGCTAGTTAGCGAATTATTACCTGATCCGTTATCTTCCCCGCTCTTGCTGGTAAAAATTTGTGCTATTTTCTTCAGAATGACGTTCACGCCAAACGCATCAAACATCCAACGAGCCCAGCTGGCTAGCACTTGAAATATATCCATTGCTTCTTAGTTGATTATAGAAAAACACGAGAAAGGAATTTCATTGTTTGCATTAAGCTTACAAAGCCAGCTGTTTACTCTAATTTTGCGTAGCCAGTCCTCTGTCAATATCGGATAGCCCAGTAGGGGTTACGATGAGCCACCATACTTTCGGCAATGTGCTGCTTGATCAGGGTGTCATAGGCGGCATCATTAATCTTCTTACCTTTTAGTTTGGGTAGCTTAAGATCATCGGGGGTCAGTTTCCGGAAGGCTACTCCGGTTGCTTCAATTACTACGTCATCGTTCAGGCTTAGTTCCATAATCAGGCCCGGCAGACCGTTGTAACGCTCCGGTCCGGCAGGTACCGGAATATCCTGTGCAAACCAGGCCGTAATTTTTTGCTTCTTGATCGGGTCTTCCGTTTCCGCTTTCATGCAGATGTAGCCCGCGACTTCCTTGATCTGATTACCAATTTTCCAGACTGGCGTATGCAGCGAATCATCGATGACGTACGTTTTCCCCAGCATTTCCACAATGTCGATCTTTTTGTCTTTCTCAAAATTACGGTACAGCTTCAGTTCCGAATTTCGCCACGAGTAACTCCCGTCATCCGTTTCGCCCGACTCGCTGGCGTAGGTGTATAAGCTTTCGTTGGGGCTAAACGCCAGCTTCATCTTCTCGGCGTTATTTTCTTCCTCGTAATTCTTCCAGGTTTGAGCCGCCCGGTCTTTCTCCTCCTGGCTCAGGAAGGTCATCCGGCTGATGATTTTGATCCAATGCGTTTTGCGCTTGTACGACACGACGCCTTCGGTGTTCTGGGCGATGGCGGTTGTACCGATCAGCCAGCCGCTAATAAGTAATAAGAATATCAATCTCATGAATACATGAATTAGTATGGACCTGAATGCTTCGTTGAAACTAATGAATAATTAATAACCTTCCCGGCGCATGTTCGCTTTCACCCCGCGCATGTTGTATGAGAAGCTCAGTAAGAAGTAGCGTGCCAACGTCGATACACGCTCATCCTGTACGAAGTTCTGACCCGCGTATTGCGTTACGTTTATGTTCCGGTTCAACAGATCAACCGCCGACAGACGTATCTCGGCTTTTTTCGCCTTGCCCAGAATACGGTAAGCCGAAGCGTTCCAGAGTGGAATTCGCTGATCGAAGCCAAACCGATCGTTTTTATAGACCCGGTAATTAAGACTCGTACTGATGTAAAAATCGTGGGGGAGTTTCAGATTCATATCCCCACTGAAGTTGTTATTGATGATGGTTTGGTTCTGACCCGAATTTATGGAATAGCGCGTGTTACTAACGCCGATATTGGCATTGCCGTAGAACGTAAACCACTCGGTCGGCGTCAGGTCCAGTCGCGTACCGACGTTCACGTTCTGGCTATTCGTTACGTTCAGGATATTATTGACGTTGGTTAGGTTACGTCCAAAACTCAGGTTAGTATTCAGGTTAAGCGTAACCTTTGTTTTCTTGATTGGAAACCCAAAACTGGCGTACGAACCCAGGTTACGCCCACCCGTCAGGTTTTCCGGGCGCGTCCGGGTAATGAGCGTTTGCGGATCAACGAACTGGCTGTACACAATCTGATTGACGTAGTACGTACCGTAGAGATTGGCGAAGAAGTTCGTGAAGCTACCAGGGTTAAAATAGCTGAAACCGGCGTTCAGATTGTGCTGCAGTTCGGGAAGCAGATTTGGATTTCCTTCGTTGATAAACAGCGGATTCGTGTTGTTGATAATGGGCTGGAGATCCCGCGAGGACGGAATGCGTACGTTGACATCGTATCCACCATATAAGTATTTGTTGTTCTTCATGTCATAGTTCAACGACACGTTGGGAATAAAGGCGGTGAACGTACGGTTAATGAAATTGAACGCCGTTGAGGTCTGGTCGGCCGCGTATCGACCATCAAGCGTAAACTGTTGCCCCGCTGCACCAGCCGACAGGTTCAATCCTTTGTACGAATACCGAACGCTGCTGCCGATCCGATTAAACAGATAGTTGTTTTTGTAATACCGGCTGAGCGAATCGTTACGTACCCGGCTTACGTCACCCACATTAAACACATCGCGGTCGACCTCATCGTAGCGCAGGCTGAAATTGTAAAAGCTTTCCCAGAAAAACTTCTTGGCAAACGGCTCTACGTACAGCAGACTGGCTTTGTATTCATTGCGAAGGCTATTGGTACCCTGATCCTGCCGAATAACCCGCAGCTGGTCGTTCACGTTGGTGGCTTCCAGAAATTCGTTACGGGCGTTCAAAGCCAGACTGGCATCGTTGGTATTAACCTGGTACGACGCGCTGGCCGCGAATGACCGACCTTTCTTTTTGAATTTCAGCCGGTAAATGAGCGAATTAGCCGAGCCGAACTGTTGCGAGTTATTACGATTGTCCGTTGTATTTCGGGTAGACGGTACTTCAGCGGCCGTGGACCCGGTACCCGCGCTCCGAAACAGATTCTGCCGCGTGAACAGACTGGCGTTGCCGTTGTTTAGCCGACTATTGTTCACAAACACAAGCGTATTCAGCGAATCGAGTGCCTTCTCAAACCGCAGACTAACGCGGTGATTACCGTTGAAATTAACCTGATTGCTGGTTTCTTCAGTACGGAACGATCCGCTTTGCAGGAAATTCCGGCGGTTACGTAACGCATCGAGTTCCAGGCGGGTCTGGCTGTAGTAGTAGCTTGTGCTCAGCTTCGTTTTTTTCGTATCGTAGTTATAGTTAGCTCCGGCCGCTACGTTGTTCGAGAAACCCCGACCGGCCCGGCCATCAACCGGAATACCCAGGCTTTCGTCGTCATCGTTGCCGAAGTAAATAAACCGCCCACCACTACTGAAGCCAAAGTCGGCGTTGTCGTTCCAGTTGAACGAATTACTGCCTCTAAAGTCCTGATAGTCGTTGAAGGATAGGCCCTGCTGGTTTGTGTTGTTCCCCAAACCGATCAGCGAAAGCTGCTGCTTGGAATCAAACTTGTTGTAGTTCCCCTTCACCTCCGTCCGCGCGGGCAGGTTGTTGGACGCTGGTCCGGCCGAAGCGGTAATCTTACCAAAACCGCCTTTTTTAAACTCTTCCTTTAGTTCAAGATTAACGGTTTTCTCTTTTTTGCCGTCTTCAACACCAGTCAGCTTGGCTTGCTCGGTTTTGTCGTTGTAGACCTGCACTTTCGTAATAGCTTCGGCCTGCAAGTTCTTGGTAGCCAGCTTCGGATCGTTGCCAAAGAAGTTTTTACCGTCTACGGTTACCTTCTTCACCTCCTGCCCCTGCGCCCGAATGTTGCCATCCTGATCAACCTGAACGCCGGGTAGTTTACGTAATAAATCCTCGACGGTGGAGCCGGGCGGCACCTTAAACGAACTGGCGTTGTACTCAATCGTATCACCTTTGATCGTCAGGGGAGCCTTCGCCGTTTTGACCACCACCTCGAACAGTTCCTTCGTAATGGGTTTCAGTTTCAGGTCGCCGAGGTTTACCGCAGCCTCTCCATTGGGGCTTACCACCTGGTTGTAGGGAATAAACCCAACGAAGGAAATCTTCAACAGATACGTACCGGCTTTCAAGTTTTTGAACGTAAAAGCACCTTTGTCATCCGCCCGCCCAAAATTGACCAGTGACGAATCTTTCGGATTGAGCAGCATCACCGTCGACGATGCTAGGGGAGCGGCTGACGTATCAACTACTCGCCCCTGTAACGAAAATCGGGTAGGTGCCGATGGACTTTGGGCAAAGAGCGCAGCCGTCAGCAGACTTAGTACGGCGACTAAGAAAAGGTTTTTCATGAAAAGAGAAGGTTTAGGTAATGGATGATTAAGGGCAAAACTACTGGCAAAACGGTTACACGGTACCTGATTAACGATTTTTAACTAAAAATATAGTAGTTATTTTCGTAAATGGTTTAACTCGCTGATTTTAAGTAATATTCACTTTTTTATCAATGCACACGTATAGATAAAGAGTCTTTCTTGTATCAAATTCCATAAGCGTTTACCGACAATTTATTTTAAGGAAGCCTTGCTACGCCGTTACCTATTTTTTATTACATTTTAATAAACTGACATTAATATATAGGGTTGATAGGTTGACAATACGACGTCGACTTAAACACAACGTTTCAACTATGAAAAAGACAATGACAATGCTGTCGGTAGCCTTGCTACTGG
The DNA here is from genome assembly GCF_054780635.1 of Spirosoma knui. Taxonomy (NCBI): domain Bacteria; kingdom Pseudomonadati; phylum Bacteroidota; class Cytophagia; order Cytophagales; family Cytophagaceae; genus Spirosoma; species Spirosoma knui. The sequence goes on from NZ_BAAGVY010000003.1 coordinate 185,731, forward strand.
CAGGCTCGGCAATGGCCCAACAGGGAGGCAGTAGCAGTAGTAACCGTAGTACACAGAATTCCGGCCGGTCGGGCAGCAGTTCAACAACAGGTTCCGGCTCAACCGGTTCATCGACCTCAGGTTCAACCATGAATTCCGGATCGTCGGGCTCCATGCGCAGTGGTTCCGGCTCGACAGGCAGTACGTCTGGCTCAAAAGCAATGCACAATGGTTCATCGAAAACAGGCGCAATGAAGCGGTCCGGAAACGGCTCGACGTCAAACGGTTCATCATCGGGCAGTGGCTCCACAGGTTCTGGCTCTACGAGCAACCCACCGCGGTAATCGCTTACATACAGATACCAACAAACCCCACCAACTGCCTAGTTGGTGGGGTTTATTATTGATATAGTTACCCGTTAGAGCCGGGCTGGATTGAGCTAAACTTTGTTTTCCAATACGTTACGTATAGCCCGCGCTTTTAACAGACATTCTTCCCACTCCTGAGCGGGATCGGCATCATACGTAATGGCGCTGCCTACCGAAAATGATGCGTACCGACTCTCGGCATTGTACAGTAACGACCGGATCACCACGTTAAAGTCAAAATCACCGGCTGGTGTTACGTAACCAATGGTGCCTGAATACAGCCCCCGGCGGCTCACCTCCAGCTCATCGATTAGCTCCATCGCCCGAATCTTAGGAGCGCCGGTCATACTGCCCATCGGAAACGCGTTTCGAATCGAATCCGCCCATGTCACCCCCGAACGTAGTGTAGCCGAAACCGTTGAAATCATCTGGTACACCTGCCGAAACCCATAAATGCCGAACAGTTCATCGACCTGCACCGTACCGGTTTTGGCGCTCCGGGCTAGGTCATTACGCATCAGATCGACAATCATTAAATTTTCGGCCCGTTCCTTTTCCGACCGGAACAACTGCTCCCGAAGCTGCTGATCTTCGGCCGGGGTCAGCCCCCGCCGGGCGGTGCCTTTGATAGGCTGAGCGATAAGTCTGTCGGCTTCTTTCTTAAGAAATCGCTCTGGCGATGCGCCCAGTACGTACCTATCACCTACCTTCAGAAACGCCGAGAACGGCATGGGCGACCGCTCAGTTAAGGCGTAATACGTAGCCAAGGGGTCTATCTGAGTCTGCTCTACAAAGAATTCGATGCAATAATTCAACTCATACACATCGCCCTCCCGAATGTGCGCCTGAATGCGCTGGACAGCAGCCTGATACGCTTCGGGCGACACCCGGCATTGCACCGACTGAGGCTTCAGGACGGGCGGGGTTGTGATGGGCTCCGTGTGATGGATCGCTTCAAGAACGGCCTCAACGTCGCCTTCACCGTGAATACGTACCGCCCCATCTTCAAATTCGATCACCCAGGCTGGTTCTACAAAATAAACTTCAGGAAATCCCAGTCGGTCGGGGTTACGACTGCTTAACTGTTCGAGCTGGTTCTTTACGTCGTAGGCTATGTAACCAACCAGATAGGACGGCCGCTGTTGATGAGCTTCGTGTAAGTCCCGGAATAAATCGTTTCCTGAAAACGAAACAACCCGTTTCGCCCCGACAAATAATCGGTTTGGAAACGGGTTGTTCGGATATTGAATGCCGTTGTTCGCTAAAAAAGCGACGAATCCAGCGTCATCGGCTTGTTGGGCAACGGCCCAGGCCAGCGCCCGCCAACGCCAGGTGTCACTAGTTGGGATTGAAACGCGTCGGCTACTCATCGAACCACTACGTCGTTTTTAGGCACGTAGTAACCGGACATCGACCGCAATGTCCTTGCCTTCCGCATTTTTACCCACGCTAAACTCGACCTCGTCGTCAACTTGTAGTTCGTTAAAGTCCGTGTCGATCAGACTGGTGTAATGAAAGAACAAGTTATTCGGCGGATAATTGACAAATCCATACCCCGTTTTCAGACTCCGGATGGTGCTGATCTTACGTCCCTCCGGGTCACTATCGTCGTCGGACAGGTTATACGTAAGCGGATCGTGTGCGTACGTGTCGTAGGTAGTATCGGTATCAAAATCACTATCGTAGCCGTTGTTGAATCCGTTGCTGGTCGTTACGGCCGTAAACGCGGGCTTTGTCTGCTGCTTCACGAACAGGTTCTGAATAACCATATCGTTCTTACGACTCCGCTCGTCGATCAGCGCATGCATTGCCACCGGGTACGAAACCTCTTCCAGCAAATCCTGTGATGTGCGGGTTACCTGCTTTTCACCCTGCTCGTTTAGAAATTCAAAGTCCCAGCTAAGCACCATAATCCGCGAGCCGAGCGTGTTCAGTTTCCGAATCAGCGGAACGTAATCGCCATCCGATGTAATGAGCACCACCACATCAAATTTCTTGTATTGAGCCAGCTCAAACGCTTCGAGGGCTAACCAGACATCAATGCCTTTTTCCTGGCGATACCCTTGGTACGTTTTAACGGGCAGGTAGTGCGTAACAACGCCTTCTGACATCAGAATATCATCGAAAAGCCGGTCATAAAAGAGCTGATTGCCACGCTGATTGGCCTCGTGCGCGTTGAGCCGCCCCCGAAAATAATGGGCATCGACAATCTGACATAACCGCTCATTAACTCCTTCTTCTTCAGCAACCTGACGGCGGATAAAAGCGTGCAGTCCTGAAATACTAATGCGGCTGCGTCGCTCGTGTGAATAATTATAATAGTTACTTACGTGTAGAAAATAATTACCGTCATAAAAAACCCCAATACGGGTCAACCTGGATGCTGCTGGCATAATTTACTGGTAGTTTATAAACATGTTTTTTAAGAAAAAATGGTGTCGTTCTTTTAGATTTCTGTAAAACAGCCCGTACCCGGTAGCACTGCTCGGGTAAGCGGCTGCGTATTCAATCAATAATAAGCCTTGTATACATACGATTATCTAACCAGCCCGGATGGTGGGAAGAAAAACTACGAATAAGCACGTGTGAATAGATAAATTAGGAAGTCAATAACGAATAAATTACGAACAGGCGCTACTACAGACTATATATACAGCTATAAAAAGAACTACCGCGCAAAAGTAGTACATTTTCGGTTGCAACCGTACGAGACCGTATCTTTGTCGGTTTACAATGCTTCTCTATGCAAAAACTGTTGTTTGTTGACCGCGACGGAACGCTGATTGTTGAGCCCCAGCCCGACCAGCAGGTCGACTCGCTGGCCAAACTCGATTACGTTCCCAAAGCGATTTCGGCCATGCGCCGGATTGCCGAAGAAACTGACTTCGGTCTGGTAATGGTTACCAATCAGGATGGGCTCGGTACGGATTCGTTCCCCGAAGAAACCTTCTGGCCCGCGCACAACAAGATGCTGGCCACATTTGCGGGCGAAAATGTTCACTTTACAGGGGTTCATATTGACCGCCATTTCCCGCGCGACAACGCGCCCACCCGCAAGCCCGGAATCGGTATGCTGACCGATTACTTCAACGATACGTATGATCTGGCGAACAGCTACGTGATTGGCGACCGATTAACCGATGTACAACTAGCCGTAAACTTAGGCGCAAAAGCTATTCTGTTTCTGCCGCCCAACGGTCTGTCATCGGTGCAGAACGCGGATGTCGACGGGCTGACCGACGCCATGAAGCAGGCGATTGCCCTCACGACCGACGATTGGGACAACATCTATGAGTTTCTGCGCCTGCCCGCCCGCACGGCTACGGTAGAACGGAACACGAAGGAAACTCAGATTCGGATCGAGCTGAACCTCGACGGGCAAGGCCGGGCCGACATGCATACGGGTCTTGGCTTTTTCGACCATATGCTCGATCAACTCGCCAAGCACTCAGGTGCCGACCTATTAATTCGGGTCAACGGCGATCTGCATATCGATGAGCACCACACCATTGAAGATACCGCACTAGCGTTGGGCGAAGCGTACCGACGAGCACTTGGCGACAAACGAGGGACTAACCGATATGGATTCCTGTTGCCAATGGATGAGGCTCTGGCTCAGGTAGCGATCGACTTCTCGGGACGGCCCTGGCTCGTTTGGGAGGCCGAATTCCGGCGCGAAAAAATCGGCGACATGCCGACGGAAATGTTTTTTCATTTCTTCAAATCATTTTCGGATACGGCGCTGTGCAATCTGAACGTCAAAGTGGAAGGCGATAACGAACACCACAAGATCGAAGCGATTTTCAAGGGATTTGCGAAGGCGATCAAGATGGCTGTTCAACGCGACCGCAAAGCCCTGGATAACCTTCCCAGCACCAAAGGCGTTTTGTAATATCTAACGCAGTAAGGTGCTCATTTCAGCACGTTTCGTATTTTTGCACTCGATTTCAACCGAATACTGACATGGATTTATCAACCCCGTTGACAATTTTATTTTACGTCGTTCTGCTGGCAGCTTCGTTTATGACGGGCAAGTGGTTGGAGCGTAAAGACCGGAAGTATTAATTCAGGCAACAGGTAGCCAGGAGCAATTAGGTTTTCTGCTTCTGGCTACCTGTTCCGGTTTACAACATGCTCGGTACGTTAACCCGTTGGTTATTTAAAGTTGCCGGCTGGCGCGTAGTTGGCCCGGTTCCCACTGTCCCGAAGGGTATCTGGGCGGTTGCGCCACACTCAACAAACTGGGATTTCCTGATCGGCCTGGGCGTTCGGCCAACCATTCATATCTGGATTCAGTACCTGGCGAAAAGCTCGCTCTTTACGTGGTACGCTGGTTGGCTTTTCCGCGTGCTGGGTGGCGTACCAGTGTACCGTGACCGGTCAACCAACATGGTAGATGCCATCGTCGACGTATTTAACCGTACTGACCGACTCCACATCTGCATTGCTCCGGAAGGCACCCGAAGCAACGTATCGAAGCTGAAAACAGGCTTTTACTTTATTGCGCTGAAGGCCAACGTTCCTATCATTCCCGTAGTCTTCGACTGGCCTCGTAAACTCGTTATTTTAGGCGATCCGTTGTGGGTAACCGGTAATTACGAACAGGACATGCTGCCCTTCTACCAATTTATTTCCCAGGGACACGGTATCAAAAAGGATTGGTTACTAAAATGGGAAAAGACCGGAGTTATCGAATAAAGGCTTTGGTAATCAGTTTGACCAGCTATGTCCATTACATCACACGTCGAATTTTTAGGGATTAGGAAAATCAGCCAAGTGGTTGGCATGACGCTCAAGGAAATGCGTGACTATGCCAGGCCCGGCATGACAACCCGCGAATTGGATGACTACGGTGGCCAGGTTCTTGAGCGGTACGGCGCAAAATCGGCTCCTCGGCTCGCCTATGGCTTTCCAGGCTGGACGTGTATCAGCGTCAATACTGAAATTGCCCACGGAATTCCGTCAACGAATACAGTATTAAAGGAAGGCGATCTAGTGAACATCGACGTATCGGCCGAATTAGATGGTTACTGGGCGGATAACGGAGGGTCCTTTGTGCTGGGGGCTGACGTTCATCAACATACGGATCTGGTTGAAGCCTCGAAAAAAATCCTGCGCAAAGCGATTCAGCAGATACGCGGTGGGGTAAAGATTGCGGACATCGGCCGGCTCATCGAAACCGAAGCAAAGCGGTCGGGCTACAAGGTTATCCGCAACTTAGCGGGGCATGGCGTCGGTAGGAGTTTGCACGAAGAGCCCAGCGAAATTCTTTGCTGTTATGACCGGTCCAATACGTCCCGATTTAAGAAAAACTCGGTTGTAGCCATTGAAACGTTTATTTCGACTCGCGCTACGTACGCGCATGATAAAGGCGATGGCTGGACGCTGGTAACGCGGGATGGCAGTTACGTCGCCCAGCACGAGCATACGATCGTAGTCACGGATGGTCAACCCATTATCTTAACCGAAGCCAACCAAATCTGGGCGTAACGTACCGTTCGGGGAGTTGCCTCTAGGCGCGTCGGCTCTCAACGAATCCACTACGTAATTCGGCTACCATCAATCGGCCCGCCCGTTCAGACGCGCCGGGTCCACCCATTTTTTTCTGCACCTCAGCGTACCCGGTCAGCGTTACGTCCCGGCCTGGATTACCCGGTACAATTTTCCTTAATTCAGCCGCCACCCGGTCCGGCGTAAGGTCGTTCTGAATTAGCTCTTTTACCACTTCCCGGCCAGCAATCAGGTTGACGAGCGAGATAAAGGGTACGGCAATCAGTTGTTTGGCAATGGCGTAAGATATGCCGGTTGTTTTGTAGCAAACCACTTGTGGTACGTTCAGCAGCGCCGTTTCCAGCGTGGCCGTCCCCGACGTAACCAGAGCAGCCGTCGCAATATTCAGTACGTCATAAGCCGCGTCCGGTACGCGCTTAACGGCCGGATAATCTGCCAACAGGCTGTCGTATAACGTATCAGGCAGGTTGCTTACTGTACCAACCACAAATTGATAACTAGGAAAGTGGCGAGTTGCGGCCAGCATGACCGGAAGGATAGAGGTAATTTCCTGGTGCCGACTGCCGGGTAATAGGGCCACAACCGGCCGCGCGTCGAAGCCCAATCGCTGGCGAAACGCCGGGTCAGGTGTAAAGTCAGCCAATGCGTCGAGCAGCGGGTTGCCAACGTATTCTACTTTGTAATCGTACTTGGCGAAAAACTCGGTTTCGAACGGTAAAATTGTAAATAGCCGGTCGACGGTAGCTTTGATTTTCAGAGCCCGGCGCTGATTCCAGGCCCACACTTTGGGCGAAATGTAATAAAATACCCGGATGCCGTGCTTTTTTGCGAACCGGGCCATGCGCAGGTTAAACCCGGCGTAATCAATCAGGATCAGTGCGTCAGGGCGGTTTTTGAGCAGATCAGCCTGGCACTCGCGCATAATTCGGCGGATGGTACCTAGGTTTTTGACGACTTCCAGAAAACCCATGAACGCCATCTCACGGTAATGCCGCACCAACGTAGCACCGGCCGCTTCCATTTGCTCCCCCCCGTACGCCCGGCAACTTGCCGAAGGGTCCTGCTTCCGAATGGCCCGGATCAAATTTCCGCCGTGTAAATCGCCGGAACGTTCACCGGCTATCAGATAATACGTCATTGCTCGTTACTGGTTGTCATACAGCGTCACTCATTGTTTTACCCAGTAATGACGCTGTATGACAACGAATGACGCTTACTTCCTATTCGCCAAAATAATCGACGAAGTTCTTCGGTGTTTCATACAGACGAAGCTGATGCAGATGCGCTTCGGTAACGGGTTCCAGCGCGCGCTCCAGAATTTTCCAGATCTCCATGATGAAGATTTCGCAGCTTGCCATCTTTCCCTGCATGAAGTCGACGTCGAGGTTCAGGTTTTTGTGATCAACCTTATCGATGACCTCCCGCCGAATAATATCACCCAGTACTTTTAGATCGATAACAAAGCCCGTATCTGGATCAGGTTCGCCCTTTACGGTTACGATCAGCTCAAAGTTGTGGCCGTGCCAGTTCATGTTGGCACACGGGCCGAAAACTTCTTTATTACGCTCTTCCGACCAGGCTGGGTTATAAAGCCGGTGGGCTGCGTTGAAATGTTCAATTCTGTTAATATAGACCATTTTTCTGGTTTAGATAGGGCGGTTGCCAGAAACGCCGGATATGAAAAATACCCGGCAAAGGTACGAACTCTTCGAGCGGGATAAAAATTGCAATTCCTCGCCATCGCTTACTAATGATTAGCGATTCATATCAGAAAAATGCAAATTAATCCCTAAAAACGCTATTCTATTGTCCAATCGAAAAGCTGTATCTTTACAGCCAATTTCACTTCATTTCACCTGATTCCTACCGCATTATAGCAATAAACACGTTTACGACTACCACTTTATGATTATCGTTACGGGGGCCGCCGGTTTTATCGGAAGCTGTTTGATCAGCAAGTTGAATCAGGAAAATTTCAATTTTGTCATCGCCGTCGATGACTTCTCGAACCCACGTAAAGAAGCGAACCTCACGGGGAAACGGATTCAGGAGCGGGTCGATCGGGAGGTGTTTTTTGACTGGCTCGATCAGAATTATCAGGAGGTGGAATTTATTTTTCACATCGGTGCCCGCACGGATACGACCGAGCAGGATTACCACATCTTCGATCACCTCAACGTTGAGTACTCCAAACAGATCTGGAAACGATGTATCGACTACCAGATCCCCCTGGTTTACGCGTCTTCGGCCGCTACGTATGGTTTAGGCGAATTCGGCTACGAGGATAACGAATCGGTGATTCCGCACCTGAAGCCGCTGAATCCGTACGGAGAATCGAAAAACACCTTCGACATGTGGGCGCTGGAGCAGGAACAAAAACCGTTTTTCTGGGCCGGTCTGAAGTTTTTCAACGTGTACGGCCCCAACGAATACCACAAAGACCGGATGGCGTCGGTTATTTTCCACGCCTATAACCAGATTTGCAGCTCGGGGCAGATGAAATTGTTCCGCTCGCACAATCCGGATTTTGCCGATGGCGAGCAGATGCGTGATTTCGTGTACGTAAAGGACGTAGTGGAAGTCTGCTTATTTCTGATGCATCACCGACGTAACGCCGGCATCTACAACCTCGGCAGTGGCAAAGCGCGTACCTTCCTCGATCTGGCCACCCTCACCTTTCAGGCCATGGGCCGTGCCCCTCAAATCGGCTTCATTGACACCCCGGCCGACATTCGCGATAAATACCAGTATTTCACGCAGGCCAGTATGGGTAAACTTCGTTCAATTGGCTACGATAAACCGTTTTCTTCACTCGAAGATGGCATTTCGGATTACGTTACGAATTATCTCCTGAAGGGGCTGCATCTGTAAATGCAGGTTTTGTTTCCGGTATAAACCACCACAACATGGCTACTGCGGCTATGGCAATGCTGGCTAAGGAGATAAAGGCAACATTGTAGCCAGCCCGTTGCACTACGGCACCCGCAAACGCATTACTTAGCGAAGCTCCTAGCCCCGTGGCGGTAGCGATGGCCCCCTGCGTTGTATTGAACAAACCGCTGCCCAGCGTCAGATCGGCGACAACCAGCACCGACATCACTCCGAAGATACCGGCCCCAAAACCATCCAGCACCTGAATGGCAATCAACACATCTGGATCGTTCGTTAGTGCATACAGAATACCTCTAAGTGGCAGCACGGCAAAGCCAATCAACAACAACCGTTTACGCCCTCGCGAGGCTAGTCTACCGGCCCAATTACTAACGGGTATCATGACAACCTGCGCGACAATAATACAGGCAGACATATAAACGGTTGAAACGTTTGCACCCTTTCCCTGGGCTAAACGCTGCCCGAGCAGCGGAAGCATGGCGGCATTGGCAAAATGAAAAAGAACACAGGCAATGGCGAAGAACAGAATCACCCGGTTTGCCAGTATAGCCCGCCATCCTACCGATTCATTGGATAGCTGATTTTCTCTACTCCCCCGAGCCAAATCATGGTCAATGTCATTCTCCTGAATGCGCCAGATAGTCAGGCTGCTTATAATAGACATCACCGCTAAAAGCACAAAGATGCCCTCGTTGCCAATGTAGTAGCCAATTAGCCCAGCCATTAGGGCCGCAAACACATTTCCGGCGTGATTAAAGGTTTCATTTCGTCCAATACGTCTATCGAGCTGCTGATGCCCAACAAGACCTAACGTAATGGCAGCGATGGCCGGAACAAACCAGGCAGCCGCCACGCCCATCACCGCTTGCCCGCCGATAATGATGCCAAACGTAGGTAAAAGAATAGTGAGTAGAGCGGCACTGGCAATTAGCAGCGAGGCAACGATCGAGTACAGTCGCTTCTGGCGTGTACGGTCGACCAGAGCGCCCGCCGGGGTTTGAGCCACTACGGTAGCAATGCCCATCACCGACATGGCTAAACCAATGTCCTGAGCATTCCAATGCTGAGACACCAGCAAATAAATAGATAAGTAAGGGCCCAAGCCATCGCGTACGTCAGCCAAAAAGAAATTGGCCCAGTCAAGCGCTTTCAGGCTTCGTCCTGACGGCTGGCGCGTTTCGGCTCCTGATTGAGCACTTACCATTTCTTGAAGATAAAGAAGACCGCCACCACGATAAAGAAGAAGCCCACGAGGTGATTCCAGGCCAGCTTGTCGGTCTTGAAGAAATAAACGGTGATGATTGTAAACACCGTTAGCGATACGGCTTCCTGAATGGTTTTGAGTTCAAACAGCGAGAAAGGCCCACCCGTCTCGTTCGAGCCGATCCGGTTGGCGGGTACCTGAAAAATATACTCGAAGAACGCCAGCCCCCAGCTTAGCATGATAATACCGAACAGCGAAAGTTTCGCCAGCGTCGGGTATTGCTTCAGTTGAAGATGCCCGTACCAGGCCAGCGTCATAAATACGTTGGAAAGCGTCAGCAGTAGAACGCAATAGAGTCCTTTCATTCTAAAATCAGCCAGTTCGCCGAATCAATCTATTCCCAGATTACCTCGATTACTTCTTTTTTGAGGTCAACCGTTGTTTGTTTTTCGTTATTTTCCCGACGTAGCGTCAGCTTACCCGCGTTTATTTTCGTAACCTCCTGCTGCAATACGTGCGTAGCATCTTTCTTGTGAAAAATCGATACGGCCTGTTCACCGGTGGCTACAGGTAGGGTGAAGGTTTTACCGGTAGCTTTTATAGAGCGGGCGCTAGCTGGCAGAGGCTCGTTTCGGAGTAACGCCAGTGCCCGCGATGCCTGCGGGACTCCGTACCCAACGTAGTTATTGCCGTAGGGATACAGATGCGACGATTTTTCGATGATGTCCATCAACTGCTTGTTGGTCAGCTTCGGATTAGCCTGCATCAGACAGGCGGCAAAACCCGTGATTACTGGTGCCGATAACGAGGTTCCATAGAGCGAGAAGCACGATACGTTCGGTTTCAGGTACGGCAGACTTTCCGGACCAATACTGCTGTAACCGATGCGGTTCCAAAGCTTATTGTTAGTGGCGCCAATCGCTAATACCCCCTGTGCATCAGCGGGGGTGCTAATAATGCGCCAGGAGCGATCGTCGCCTTCGTTACCGGCCGATACAATGATCAGGATTCCCTTTTTGTCAGCAGCAATCTGAGCAGCGCGGCTAATCAGGCTGGTGTGCCCATCCATCTGCCCCGGTTCGTAGTTCTCTTTGGGGTTGCTCATGCCTTTGGCGTAACCCAGCGACGTATTGATCAGCCGAACCCCCAGGCTATCCATCCACTCCATAGCGGCTACCCAATTATCTTCTTCACCCCGGTATTCCCGATTGCCCTGGTCGGTACGGGCGAGGTAGAACGTAGCATCGGTGGCCAGACCGTACTGAATATTTTCGGTTGGGTCACTGCCCGCAATGGCGGCCAGCACCTCCGTCCCGTGCGTATCCGAAAACGTTTCCAGCGTACGAAACAGATTGCTGCGGGTTTTCTTTTCGTTCACGTAATCCCGAACGCGTTTCACGCCTTCTCGGGCAAACACGTGCTTCAGCGCATTGGCGGAATCGGCCCCGAAAAAACCTGCGTCGATGACGCCGATGGACACAAATCGCCCGGTCAAACCAGCCTGAGCAAAGTCGTTCGCCTGAATCTGGGTCATTACGGGAGCTAATTGCAGTTTGGCTGGAACGGGTTCGTCGGAGTGGTTCAGGGACGTAATGACAATAGCTGGATCAATCGCTTTGATTTCCTTAACGAACGGCAGAGCCGCCACCTGCGCATATTGCTGGGCTGACAATCGGGCCGATACGGCATTTAACCAGCGCGACTGACAAACGGGCTGAACGCCAGCCTGCTTCAGTTGAGTAAGATACGTAGCCGAAACGGGCCGGTCGGTATCGTCGATGGATAGGTTCTGAAGTTGGCGCTGGGCCAGCGCCTTCGGCGACAACGATGGAGCCAGGGCCTGATCTTTCGCATCCAGCAAGATCCAGTATTTGGGCGACTGCTCAGCAACTCGGTTTGGTTGCGCGTAGCCAGTCAGGGTCAGCACACACAACAAAGAAATCAGGCGAACCTTCATGAACCAGTTTAGGTAAGTGTTAAGCGTATTTGCTACACGTGTAAACACGCAAATACTGAAAAACTCTTTCTGCTTTTTAGCTTTCTTTGCAAACGAATCAATTTTGCAGCCTGAATTTACTGCTGTATGCGTTATTTACCAATCGACAATCAACTCTTCGTTCAAAATCGCCAGCGGCTCACCGCTTTATTAAAGCCTAAATCCATGGTGGTCGTGAACGCAAACGACATCATGCCCACCAACGCCGATGGCACCATGATGTTCCGCCAAAACAACGATCTGTTTTACCTGACGGGCGTTGATCAGGAAGAAACCCGGTTTGTGCTGTTTCCGGATCACCCCGACCCAAAGTTCAGAGAAGTGTTGTTTCTGCGCGAAACCAGCGAGTTGATTGAGATCTGGGAAGGCCATAAACTTACGAAACAGGAAGCGGAGCAGGTTTCGAGTATTCCACAAAAGCAAATCTACTGGACCCACCAGTTCGAGCAGGTCTTCGGCCAGATGGTATTCGAAGCCGAATCCGTTTACCTGAACACCAACGAGCACACCCGCGCTACCGTTGACGTACAAACGCGCGATGCCCGTTACATTGAGGAGTTCCGGCACAAGTACCCCCTGCACCACCTCGAACGGCTGTCCCCGCTGATGCACTACCTCCGGGCGATTAAGCAGCCGCAGGAAGTACAGCTGCTCCAGACGGCCATCGATATTACCGACAAGATGTTCCGGCGGTTACTGGGCTTCATCAAACCAGGCGTCTGGGAATACGAGATCGAGGCCGAAATGATGCACGAATTTATTCGGAATCGTTCGCGGGGAGCCGCTTACTCGCCCATTATCGCTTCAGGAGCCAACGCCTGCGTACTACACTACATCGACAACAGCCAACAGTGTCAGGACGGCGATGTTATTCTGCTCGATATAGGCGCTGAATACGCGAACTATAACGCTGACATGACCCGGTCTGTCCCCGTCAATGGTCGCTTTACGGCGCGGCAAAGGGCGGTTTATGACGCGGTGCTACGTGTCATGAACGAAGCCAAACAGATGCTCCGACCCGGTAACCTCTGGGACGACTACCACCGTGAAGTGGGTAAGGTGATGGAATCGGAGTTGATCGGGCTGGGCCTACTCGACCGCGACGAAGTAGCCAAACAGGACCCTGACCTGCCGCTGTACAAGAAATACTTCATGCACGGTACATCGCACTTTTTAGGGCTGGATGTTCACGACGTCGGCAACAAATACCGCAAAATGGAGCCGGGGATGGTGTTTACCGTTGAGCCCGGCATTTACATCCGCGAAGAGAAACTAGGCATCCGACTGGAAAACAACGTATTAATTACCGAAACGGGTAACATCGACCTGATGGCTAATATCCCGCTCGAAGCTGAGGAAGTTGAAGCGTTGATGAACCGATAAGAAGATTGACGTAGTACGATATCTGGGCGTGTTCTCAAAAATCGTACTACGTCAATCGAACCGGCCGTGCACTACTTTGCCTCCGCATGTTTTGCCGTTTCGCGTTCGAGGGCAATATTCAGGCTTGAATAAATTCGGCGAATCGCCGTTTCCAGACGTTCCCAACCGGCCTCCGACCGCAGGTCAATATCCACTATGTGATCGCGCTGGCTGCTGGTCAGCACCAGGTACGTTACTGCCGATACCATCAGGCTGGTGATCGCGATGGGATCGTAATCGGAGTACGGAGCGAGTCTGTCAACCAGATTTTTGTAGGACTGATCCCGAAATTCGGCCAGCCGCCGGGCAAGTTCCGTTTCACCGTGCGTCATCTCCCAGCGAATCAACTCCTGCGACGGTTTGCGGGCACGAAACTCGCGCATAAACTGAATCGTGTATTCCGACCATACCTTACTCCGATTTTCGGCGGGCAGGTTGTCGGGAACCGATTCGAGAAACTTTTCATTGAACATCGACAGGAAAAACCCGCGCTGAACATACGCTTCCAGCAGACCATTCCATCCCCCAAAGTAGCGGTAAATGAGTACTTTGTTAACGCCCGCCCGTTCGGCAACAGCGTTGATTCCTGCTTTCTCGGTTCCTCGTTCGGCCATTACCTCCCCCATAGCACGTAGAATACGCTCCATGGTCATCTGGCGGTTTCTACGCTTGACGACTTTCATATTTGTAACGATTTTTAATTAGGTGTATAGGCTATATAAGCCCGAATCAACTACAATAACTCTACTGAAATTATAGTCTGGATACAAATATGAGTATTCTAAGCGGTGTTACCAAGTGGTAACGTTAACGACGCACCGGAAAATTGAGAAACTGGTCAACCAATTGGTCGATCGCTTCGGCTAGTTTTCGCTTCGAAATAACTACTGGCAACCAAAACGGTGAGAACGGATCATTGTGCCAATCGGGTGCGATTTCGAACGCTAATTTAATCTGGAGCAGAAACTCGTCGGAGTCCGCTGACAGACACTCAAAGCTAAGGCAGGGCTCGCTGAACAGCAGCCGCGACTGGGGCCGTCCCGTGGCGTACAAATGGCGTAGCCAGCCAAGCAATACGTCAATTTCGTACGTATGAAGAATGGCTGCAGTTGAGGTAGACTGATGATGCTGCCAGCCCGATCGAACGGCTACCCACAACAAATTACGATCCGATGACACGGTCGCATCCGGTGCGTGCTCGTAATCAAGAATGTTCAGTTCAAAAAAACTCCGCTGGCCGATCAGGAGCATAGTCGAAGATATAGGTTACACTAGCTAACGCTTACACTAAAAATAAACGCAAAGTATATACGTCGACAAGGTAAGCGTATAGCGAATAAAAGACAAATCCCGGCTTATGAACCATAAAACCGGGATTGTGTTGCTTTATTTAGCGCTGATTAACGCTCTGGGTACGTATCAAGCTGCCGGGATAAATCGCCAATGGCTTCCTGCAACTGACTTTTGGTGAGCACAATATCCATTTCCATCGGAAAATCGGGGTACCGGTGCCAGGCAGGTGTAAGCGCATGGTCGAGCTGAATTTGCAGGCGGTAACTGTCGTTGGCCAAGGCGGTAGCCTCTACGCTTAAACCGGGCTCTGAAAAACTTAGCTGAATGCGGTTGACCAGTTTGCTGGTCAGCGAGCGGAGGCCAGTTACTATCCGGCCAATCTCCCAGGTTTGTAATGGCAGCGACTGTGTATCACTCTTCTGACGCCAGAGGGTAGAAAAACGGCATTGCAGTCTGTTACGCTCCCGCCAATTTGTTGTTTTTTTACTGTAGCCGAGGATTGAGAGTTCAAAAGAACCAGTAGGAGATATAAGTTTCATAACGAGGACGGCTGATAATCAGGTTTATCTAGTAAACAAATATACTATTATTTTGTTTAGCTACCCGCTTATAATTTCTACCACTGCTAATCAGCGATCTG
Organism: Spirosoma knui; assembly: GCF_054780635.1. NCBI lineage: Bacteria > Pseudomonadati > Bacteroidota > Cytophagia > Cytophagales > Cytophagaceae > Spirosoma > Spirosoma knui. Next base: position 201,036 of record NZ_BAAGVY010000003.1, read on the forward strand.
AAGGATACCTTTACCCAGCTTGCCGACTTTCTCTATCTTTGCGACCAAAATAACGATCACGAACTAACGAACGTAGACTACATGGCAAACGTGCTCATTGTTGGAGCAGGTGGAGTTGGCAGCGTCGTAGCGCACAAATGCGCGATGAACAGCCAGGTTTTCACGAAGATTATGCTCGCCAGCCGCACTAAAGCGAAGTGCGATCGAATTGCGGCTGAGATTCAGGAAATGCACGGCGTACAGATTCAAACGGCACAGGTTGATGCTGATGTGGTCGCTGACATGGTCGACCTTATTCGCGCCTTTAACCCCGTACTGGTCATCAACGTAGCCCTCCCCTATCAGGATTTACCCATTATGGATGCGTGCCTGGAAGCCGGTGTGCATTACATGGATACAGCCAATTATGAACCTAAGGACGTCGCTAAGTTCGAATATAGCTGGCAGTGGGCGTATAAGGAACGCTTCGAGCAGGCGGGCCTGATGGCGCTCCTTGGCTGCGGCTTCGATCCGGGTGCTACGCAGGTGTTTACGGCTTACGCCAATAAGCACCACTTCGACCGGATGGACTACCTCGACATTGTCGACTGCAACGCGGGTAATCACGGAAAAGCTTTTGCCACGAACTTCAATCCAGAGATCAACATTCGGGAGATCACCCAGCCGGGCCGGTATTGGGAGAACGGTGCCTGGGTCGAGATTCCGGCGATGAGCATTCATAAACCCATTGAATACCCCGAGATTGGCGAGCGGGAATCGTACGTCTTGTACCATGAAGAGTTGGAATCACTGGTCAAAAACTTCCCGACTCTGAAGCGGGCCCGGTTCTGGATGACCTTTGGCCAGGCGTACCTGACTCACCTGGAAGTGCTGCAAAATGTAGGCATGACACGTATTGACCCCGTTAAATTCAACGGGATGGATATCGTGCCGCTCGAATTCCTGAAGGCCGTATTGCCCGCTCCCGATACGCTCGGCGAAAACTACACCGGCCAAACCAGCATTGGCTGCCAGATTAAAGGCGTTAAAGACGGTGCCGACCGGACGTATTATATCTGGAATAACTGCGACCATGCCGAAACGTATCAGGAAGTGCGCGGTCAGGCGGTTAGCTATACAACGGGCGTACCGGCCATGATTGGTGCCATGCTGATGGTTACCGGCGTCTGGATGAAGCCGGGCGTCTGGAACTGCGAAGAACTGGATCCCGATCCGTTTATCGACCAAATGAATAAACAAGGGTTGCCCGTTAACGAACGCGTCGATATTCCGCTCCCGCACGAATACCCGGCTTAATTTCAGACCGAATAAAATTACTAATCCCGTTACGTCACGTAACGGGATTTTTCGTTAGTTAGGGTAACAAACCCGACGTAAGACTCCATGAAAACCTTTATTTCCACACTTATCGTAGTTGCTCTGGCGGGTAACGTACTCGCTCAGATTCGTCAAAATCCCGACTCAACCAAAGCGGCTAAGCCGACTAATCAGCCGATTAACCCTAATACACAGCGAAACGGCTACGAAACGTACCAGTCAACAAGCCAGATTGTCGGTACGGGACCGTACACCATGGTGAACACTATTGACAATCGTTACGAAGGTTTACGCGGAACCCCGTATTTCCTGCCCGAGTGGAATAAAGGCAGAATTGACATGGTTGCCGGTCAGAACTATAAAGACGTTCCGATTAAGTTCGACGCCTTTCGCCAGCAGCTGATTTTATTACGTACCTGGGTCGGTAACGATTCGATTATTGTCAATGCCGATCAGGTGAAGGCTTTTCAGTTCCAGAATGCAGCCGGGCAATCGTATTTATTCGAGCGAGTTCCAATGGCTAAAACCGACGACCAGGCGGCTAAAAATGGGTATTTTCTGGTGCTGTATAAAGGCAAAACCGCGCTGTTGAAACGCATTGTGAAGCAGTTCAAAAAAGCGGATTACAAAGACCCGTACTCCAATGACGTCCGGTACGATGCGTTCAGGGATGCATTCGCTTATTACGTCCTGAAACCCGACCAGACGCTGGTGAAAGTGAAACTCTCCGAAAAATCGCTGATCGACGCCTTAAACGACCGTCAGGATGCCCTCAAAGCGTTCGCGAAACAGGAGAAGCTAAGCTTCAAAACGGAAAACGATGCCATTACGTTGGTGAAGCAATACGACAGTTTGTAATACGATGTATGGAATAACAGACCTGGCTACATCTATGCGGTAAACACTAAATCCGCAAAAGCCATGTTTGTATCTACCACCTCCGGGCTTACGTATGATGAGCTAATTTTTGCTGATCGGCATCGGGCTTACGGCGCTTTCGATCTTCGTCAAAATTATAAACCGACGCTTACCCGCGCATTAGGGTTAGGCGTCGGTTTATTTTTGTTGGGACTATCGGTGCCTACTCTGTACGCTCGCCTTTGGCCGCAGCAGCTATTTCAGGAAAAGGCGATACAGGTTCGTACGGAGCTGATAAAGCTTCCCGAAACACCCGCTGAGCCTCCGGTTCCGCTGCCTCCCGTTGAGAAAGCGCCCGCCGTAAGCACCGTACGCAATCTACCTCTTGTGGTGATGCCGGAGGCCGACGTAATTGAAGAGAACCTTCCTCCAACTACTGACGATCTGAAGGATGCGACATCGGGTGAGCAAACGGCCGAAGGTATGGGCGACATCGACGTCATCGCTCCGCCCGAGTCTGCCGCCCCGACCATAGAAGAAAAGGCGGTAGAAATCGCGCCGAAAGAAGATGCGCCCTTCGTTCGCGTTGAGCAGGACCCGGAATACCCCGGCGGCCTTGAAGCGCTCCGTACGTACCTGGGCAATACCCTGCGCTATCCACGTGACGCATCTTCCGCGGGTGTTGGCGGTAAGGTATACGTTAGCTTCGTCGTCAATATCGATGGTACCTTAACCGATGTACACGTACTCAAGGGTATTGGCTTCGGCTGCGATGAAGAGGCTATCCGCGTCCTGCAAAAGATGCCACGCTGGAAGCCGGGTAGACAGTCGGGTCGCCCGGTTCGGGTGATGTATACTATGCCGATTGTTTTCGCGCTGGAATAACACAACTCACGTTTATCAGCTCCAGCCCCGCATGCCTACCTATCTTAACCGCAGCCGTCAACGAATAATCGTTTCTGTTCTAGGCTTAAGTATATTCCTAATTACGATAACCGACTGCTTAGCCCAATCTACCAATCCACTCGACCACGAGGTTTTTACTATTGTCGAAAAGCCACCTGAGTTTCCGGGTGGTATTGAGGCCATGTGGGCATATCTGAAAGAGAACGTCCAATACCCACCAGCAGCCCTAAAAGCCAAAATCAAAGGCCGTGTTTTTGTTTCATTTGTAGTCCGGAAAGATGGCCAACTCACCGATCTTCAGGTAGTGCAAGGATTAGGTCATGGATGTGACGAAGAAGCAATACGAGTAGTAAAAGCCATGCCCTTGTGGAAACCAGGTAGCCAATCGGGCAGATTGCTGCTTGTTAAATATACATTACCGATTCTGTTTGGCATGGACTACCCACGACCTAAAGGCCATTAGTTTCGTACCTTTGCGGTATGAATACGACCTTAGAGCAACACCTACATACAACCGTTCCATCGCCCTGCTTCGTGCTGGAAGAAGCTAAACTTCGGCGGAATCTCGAATTAATTGATTCGGTACAAAAAGCGGCTGGAGTAACCATTATTCTGGCCTTAAAAGGTTTTTCGATGTACAGCGCGTTTCCGCTCGTACGCGACTACCTGAGCGGGGCAACGGCAAGTTCACTCAACGAAATCAAACTGGTGAACGAGTACATGGGCGTGAAAGCCCACACATACATTCCCGCCTACCGGGATGATGAGTTTGATGAGGTCGTTGAACGGAGTAGTCATTTAACGTTCAACTCCTGGAGCCAGTGGGAGCGCTTTAGCAGTCGCATGGCGGGTAAGGGAGTTTCGTGCGGCATTCGGGTGAATCCGCAGTATTCAGAAGTAGCAACGGATATGTATAACCCTTGCGTACCGGGCTCTCGGTTAGGCGCTACCCGCGACCAGCTGCCCGATCAACTGCCCGCAGGTTTAGAAGGTATCCACTTTCATACGCTTTGCGAAAATGACTCGTTCACCCTCGAACGCACTCTTCAGGCGCTGGAAAGCCGGTTTGCCGATCTGCTGCATCAGGTTAACTGGGTGAACCTGGGTGGCGGTCACCTGATGACGCGGGAAGGCTATGATACCGATCACCTGATCAACTTGCTAACGGCCTTCCGGCAGAAATATAACGTCGACGTTATCATGGAACCAGGTTCGGCCATTGCCTGGCAAACGGGCGTACTGGTGTCGACGGTGCTCGATGTACTGAACAGTCAGGGCATTCAGGTTGCCGTACTCGATACGTCCTTTGCCGCGCACATGCCCGATACGCTGGAGATGCCCTATAAACCCCGGATTATCGGTGCCTACCACGAACCCGTTGCTGATAAACCCACGTATCGGCTCGGCGGCATGACGTGCCTGGCGGGCGATTTTATGGGCGACTACTCCTTCGATCAGCCCCTCGAGATTGGCGATAAAATCGTGTTCGACGATATGATTCATTACACGATGGTGAAAACGACCACCTTCAACGGTGTCAATCTGCCCAGCATTGGTATCTGGAAAGAAAACGATACGTTCCAGCTCGTCAGATCCTACGGCTACGAAAGCTTTAAGGACCGGCTGAGCTAGCAAAGGCCTTGGAGCTAAGGGCGTAGGGTTAGAGACGCTAGGAACGGTACTGATTATCCTAAGCCCTTAGCTCCACGCTCCCGGCTGTCTACAAACAAAAAACCTGCGTACAAGAACGTTCGCAGGTTTCTGTCAGACAGCTAAAGGTGTACTGCGCTGAGGCAGTTCCGAGGTAAATTTACGAAGATTTTTAGCAATACAACATCTGCTTATCACTGCTTTACGAATTCGCGATGATACGCAGCCCGGTAGAGTTCTTCGTCGGGTAAACTCTTAAAATATTCATACGTAACGCGCAGTCCTTCAGCCCGCGACACTTTCGGCTCCCAACCTAGAATGGCCCTGGCCTTGGTAATGTCGGGTTGCCGTTGCTTCGGATCATCTTTTGGTAACTCTTTGAAGATCAGCTTCTGCGAGGTACCCGTCAGCTTGATGATTTCTTCGCCGAACTCTTTGATGGTGATCTCCGAGGGATTGCCAATGTTGACCGGATACGGGTGGTCGCTCAGCAACAGGCGATAGATCCCCTCAACCAGATCGTCGACGTAACAGAACGAACGCGTCTGGCTACCATCGCCGAACACGGTTAGATCTTCGCCCCGCAGCGCCTGACCAATAAAGGCAGGCAGCACCCGGCCGTCGTTCAGGCGCATGCGCGGACCATACGTATTGAATATCCGTACGATACGCGTTTCCAGGCCATGATACGTATGATAGGCCATGGTCATCGCTTCCTGAAACCGCTTGGCCTCGTCGTACACACCGCGCGGGCCCACCGGGTTTACGTTCCCCCAGTATTCCTCATTCTGCGGGTGAACGGTCGGGTCGCCGTATACCTCCGACGTAGACGCAATCAACACGCGGGCGTTCTTTACCCGCGCCAGCCCCAGGCAGTTGTGAATACCCAGCGACCCAACTTTGAGGGTCTGGATCGGAATTTTCAGGTAATCGATCGGGCTGGCGGGCGACGCAAAGTGCAGAATGTAATCAAGCTCACCTGGTACGTGGATAAATTTCGAAACGTCGTGGTGGTAAAACTCGAAATTCGGCAAGTGAAACAAGTGCTCGATATTACGAATGTCGCCCGTAATCAGGTTATCCATCGCAATAACATGATACCCTTCCTTAATGAACCTGTCGCACAGATGCGATCCCAGAAAACCGGCACCACCGGTTATTAAAACTCTCTTCATCGGTTAAAATGTATAATGAACACTATACAATGGACACGAGCCGCGGCTGCTACTCGTCATTATACATTATTTAGTGACGGATTGCTCAACGGGTGCCAGAACGGCCTCGCGACCAATGCTGTAGTACGTATACCCCTGCTCACGCATGGTGTCGAGTTCGTATACGTTACGTCCGTCGAAAATGACTTTATTTTTCAGCAGCAGATTCATTTTATCGAAGTCCGGCGTGCGGAACAGCGGCCATTCAGTAATAATCACCAAAGCGTCGGCATCATCGAGGGCCGCGTACTGCGTATGTGCGTACACAACCGCATTGCCGATCAGGTTCCGCACATTTTCCATTGCCTCGGGATCGTAAACGGTCACCTTCGCGCCAGCGTCGAGCAACGCCCGGATGTTGTCGAGAGCGGGTGCTTCGCGGATGTCGTCGGTATACGGTTTAAACGCCAGTCCCCAGATGGCAATGGTTTTGCCGCGCAGATCGCCCCCAAAATGCTCCAGAATGAGCGGCATGAGCTTAGTCTTCTGCTGGTAGTTGACGGCCATCACCGACTTCAGCACTTTAAAATCGTAATCATAATCTTCAGCCGTTTTAGCCAGTGCCTGAACATCTTTAGGGAAGCAGCTGCCACCGTAGCCGATACCGGCAAACAGGAATCGCTTTCCAATCCGGCTGTCGGTACCCAGCCCCCGCCGAATGTCGTCTACGTTCGCGCCAGCCCGCTCGCACAGGTTCGCAATTTCGTTCATAAACGTGATTTTCGTAGCCAGGAATGCGTTAGCCGCATATTTGGTCATCTCGGCGGAGCGCTCGTCCATGAAAATAACCGGGTTGCCCTGACGGACCAGCGGAGCGTAAAGCCGGTTCATTACCGCCTTAGCTCGCTCCGACCGGGTTCCAATCACCACGCGGTCGGGCTTCATGAAGTCTTCAACGGCTACGCCTTCGCGCAGGAATTCGGGGTTCGATACTACGTCAAATTCTACGGTTGCGTTATCGGCAATGTGCGCGTGCACCTTTTCGGCCGTACCGACCGGTACTGTACTTTTGTCGACAATAACCGCGTACTGGCTCAGAATTGGCCCTAAATCGCTGGCTACTTTCAGGATATATTTCAGATCGGCGGAGCCATCTTCACCCGGAGGTGTAGGCAACGCCAGAAAGATTACTTCCGCACCTTTAATGCCTTCCTCAAGGCTGGTCGTAAACGACAGTCGACCTTCTTCTACGTTCCGATGAAACAGCGTTTCAAGACCCGGTTCATAAATGGGGACAACACCGTTATTCAGTTTTTCAACTTTTCGTTCGTCAATGTCAACGCACGTAACCTGGTTGCCGGTTTCGGCAAAGCACGTACCTGTAACAAGACCCACGTATCCGGTTCCAACAACAGCTAATTTCATAAATTGAACAGTATAAAGTTGCGTTCTATACGTATTGACGGCGCCTTAAGGAGCCGGTCACACAGTACAAAAATAGGAGTTTTTTAATAACCCTACGGCTAAGCCCCACAATACTGACTTAGCGGCCAAGTGCGACGCTGCCACCGCAAAATGAAGTCCTGCTCACCACCGCGTACGATTTCTGCCAAAAGTTATTAGCTTACAAGCCTGTGGATTATAGACGCTGTACTTTTTTAGCAACGAATTCAACTTATTTAGTAGCCATTTTGGCTCAATTGTGGTTAGATAAGAAGATATTGTATTCATCCGTTATTTAAACAACTTCATCAATAAATCACTCCGGTGAACAACTGAATGTATGGTTAGTGAAATTGTAGAAAACCAAGTAAGTGCTTCCGAGCGGACCGCCGTTGGGGAGCTTATTGTCCAATCGGTACGTGATTTGAGCGATCGGCTCATTCGTCCCAATCGGAGGCAGTGGGATGAGGAGCAGCATTTTCCGGCTGATCTGTTCCGGCAGTTGGGCGAACAGGGCCTGATGGGGATGCTCGTTCCGCTCAATTACGGCGGGGCCGGTTTAGGCTACCGCGAATACGTATCGGCCATTGTCGAACTCGCTCGTGTCGATGGGGCCGTTGGCTTGTCGATGGCCGCTCATAATTCGCTTTGCACAAACCATATTTTATTATTCGGGAACGAAGCCCAAAAACAAGCCTACTTACCCCGCCTGGCGAGTGGCGAGTGGATTGGGGCCTGGGGCCTTACCGAGCCCAACACCGGCTCCGACGCGGGCAATATGCGAACAACCGCCGTGAAAGATGGGGATGACTGGATTCTGAACGGGGCAAAAAACTTCATTACCCACGGTATAAGCGGCAACGTAGCGGTGGTCATTGCCCGAACGGGTGAACCCAACACGTCTCGTAACGCCACTGCATTTGTGGTTGAACGGGGTACGCCCGGCTTCTCGGGTGGCCGTAAGGAAGATAAACTGGGGATGCGGGCGTCGGAGACCGCCGAAATGCTTTTTCAGGACTGCCGAATTCCGGACAGCCAGCGCCTGGGCGAGGTAGGCGAAGGGTTTGTTCAATCGCTGAAAGTGCTCGATGGCGGACGTATTTCGATTGCTGCGCTCAGTTTGGGTATTGCCTACGGGGCGTACGATGCCGCCATTGCCTACGCCAAAGAACGCGAACAGTTCGGCCAGTCTATCGCGAAATTCCAGGCGATCAGCTTTAAGCTGGCCGACATGGCTACCGACATCGAGGCAGCTAAGCTGCTGACGTATCAGGCCGCCGACCTGAAAGATGAAGGGAAAACGGTTACCAAGGAATCAGCTATGGCCAAACTGTTTGCTTCTGAAACCGCCGTTCGCGTGGCGAATGAAGCCGTCCAGATTTTTGGCGGTTATGGCTATACGAAAGATTTCCCCGTCGAAAAATATTACCGCGACGCCAAGCTGTGCACAATCGGCGAGGGCACCAGCGAAATTCAGAAAGTCGTGATTTCGCGGCAAATTTTGAAGTAGCTATTTACGAATGTAACAGGCCGTAAAATGCGAAGGGCTGTCAGGTAAGTTACCTGACAGCCCTTCGCATTTTACTATCAATCGTCTTATACCGTCCGGCGTGAGCCTTTGATCAGGGCGGCAATACCCAGAATAATAACGGCCCCGACAAATGAGGTCAGAATTTGATCGACCATACCACCCTCGCGGCCAAATATCCAGCCGCCTACAAAACCACCGGCGATACCAAGCAGAATTTCGGCGAATAAGGAGAACGAAAACCGTTTAAACACCAGGTCAGCCAGCCAGCCGGCGACTGCACCTACCAGAATTGAAACTAAGATTCCCATGATCGTATAACGTTGAGTTGAATGTTTGAAAAACAGGTATATAACGGCTCCTTTGTAAAATTTGTTTAATTTTTTTTTCCGATCACCGCCAGCATACGTCCGGTTTGTCCTCGTTCGGCCCGGTACGAAAAATAGTCCTGATTATTTAAGACCGTTGAATAGGCCGACACAGCAATTTGCGCGGACGGAATGCCAAAATCTAGTAACAAGCTGGCGTTAGCAGCCTTCAGATTTGCGCAGGTTTTCTGACTGTATGGATCAGTACGTGTGAAATCTGGCCCGAACTGCTCAGCCACTTCGGGGCCGATCTCAAACGAGGCTTCGTCAATACACGTACCGACGTAGGCATAACATGACTCCGCCAACGTACCAAACTGCTGCTGCATCGCTTCAAGCGTTTTTGTTACAATGCCGCCGACCGTTCCCCGCCAGCCTGCATGGATGGCCCCAACGGCCCTATTAGCCGCATCATAGATCAGAATCGGCACACAGTCGGCAACAGTCACCCCTACCAATAGCCCTGGCTTGTCGGTTATGAGTGCATCATACCCTTCGTAACGACCCGGCTCAGTAGTATAGAGTACGTCCGTGCCATGCACCTGATGCGCCGATGCAAACAAAGCATCCTCGGCGCCGATAGCGCCGAAGAACCGTTGTCGGTTTTCGTCTACATGCGCTGGATCATCGTCCGTATTGATTCCCAGATTCAGCGAGGTAAACGGAGCCGGACTTACCCCACCATGCCGGGTGCTTTCAGCGGCAGTTAACTGGTCAAACTGGCGAAAAACGGCCGGAGAACGAAACAAAGGAGGTAGATCGGCAGAAGCAGGTACCATAGCGAATCGAGAATAATAGACAAATCTGCACCGAAAACAGACGTATTCCTATAAACCATTCGCTCAGTCGTATCAGTTTCCCGCCACTCATCCAGATCTTCAACCGTTCAAGTACTTTGTAATGCACAGTACCAAGTTTAGCCCGCATCTTTGTTTCACCAATCGGGACACACCCGACGAAAACAACCAAAAGCCAAAAAGTCATGAAAACCTACATCAAATCTCTGTTCGTTGCCCTTACTATCGGTGCCGTTACTTCTGCCAACGCATTCAGCGATCCGAATCCCATCACTCGCCCAACGGCAGCCGCTAGCTATAAAACGGGTATTTACACCTCAAATACTGGCAAACTGAACATTGCGCTGGACAAACAAAAAGGTGGTACCGTTGATATTAGCCTGAAAAATGCCGAGGGCAAAGTTTTGTACAACAAGCACTTGGGCAAGAACGAAAGCACGTGCCGTACCCGCCTGAACCTGGATGAACTGGAAGATGGTGTGTACTATGTCGAGATCTCGAACGGGGTTGAAACCACGCGTCAGTCTGTAACGATCGCGACTAAAAAACCAAGTACTCCAGAACGCACCATCGCCATGACCACACCCTCAAACCAGTGATTTTATGCAGCACCTATCGTATCTGCCGGACCGATTAATCGGTCCGGCTTTTTAATGCGGATCTGATCAGTCCAGCGTTACGTTTGGCTAAGTTGTCGGCAACATCAAGCGATAGCATTTGTTATAGGTTGAAAGAATTCAAACATTCCGCCTGATAAACAAGCGTTACGTCTTCTTAACTGGTGTACTGCCCACTACGCTATGACCTCGGTAAACACTTTAACGGCTCAAACCAACTGGCCTGAGCTGACTCACGATACAACGTTCTGGTCGTCTTTAGCCGAAACATTACTGCCGACCTATGTCAATACGTGTCGCTGGTTTGCGGGTAAGGCCCGGCAGCAAACCGGCTTTGCCATTCAAACGGTACACTCGGTTACCCTCGCTGATGGGGACGTAGCGTATCTGCTGATTCTGGAAGCCACCTACGCGGATGGAATTCCCGAGAATTATCTCCTCCCCCTTTCGTTTGTCGCCGATCACCTAGTCCACACGCTGCCGTTTCAGTTGGCCGACGTACCCGATAAGGGACGTATCGGCGAGGTGATTCTGGGCGATCAGCCGGGTGTGCTGATCGACGCGATTTATGACGATCGGTTTCGCCAGGCCCTGTTCACGGCCATTTATCAGAACCAAACTTATCCGCAGACTCACGGTGAACTGAACTTCCACCGGGGTAAAGGCCTCGACGAAGGGGATGAAAACTTGCCTTCGCAGGTGCTACCGGTCGATTCGAGCAACTCAGCCATGACCTTCGGCGGCAAATATTTCATGAAGCTATACCGCAAGCTGTTTCAGGAAACTAATCCTGAAGTAGATATGGTCGCCTTTTTGACGGATGTCGGCAACTTTGATCATATTCCGGCTTTTGGGGGCAGCATCATCTGGGAGCAGACCGACGACCAGACGGGAAGCCGCTCAACCGTAACACTGGGCATGGTTCAGCGCATGGTGCCAAACGATAAAGACTCGTGGGCACAAACCGGCGATTACCTCAACGATTTTTTATACGCCGTTCCGAATCGCCTGTTCGCCATCCGCGAGGACGTGTTCGATAAGGTCGAGCTGTTGGGAAAACGTACCGGTGAAATGCATTGCGCCCTCTACAAACCCAGCCGCGAAGGCGCTCCGACCGATCCGGCCTTCGCGCCCGAACCGTTCTCGGATGATTACCGGAAGTTTTTGATCAGGCGGTTGGAGGACTTGCTGGAACGCCGGTACGCGCTCCTGATCGACAATTACACTAAACTAGATCCCCAGGCGCAACGACTCGCGTGGGTATTCATGGAGGCCAAAGAGATTATCGATACGTTCATCGACGATTTCCGCTCTCGGCCGCTTGAATCGCAACGAATTCGTATTCACGGTGATTATCACCTTGGCCAGGTGCTGGCTACCGGCAGCGATTTTGTGATCATCGACTTTGAGGGCGAGCCGGAAAGCAGCATCACCGACCGAAAAATCAAGCATTCGCCCCTTAAAGACGTAGCGGGCATGATTCGGTCGTACCACTACGCCGTTTCGGCCAAGCTGTTCAACTCGGCGGAGACCGAAGGTTTAAATCCCGAACATTTGCAGCGCGTGTCGGACCGCTGGTTCTACCTCATTCGCGATACGTTTCTGAACGCGTATATGGACACGTTCGGCGCTCCGCATCCACTGTTCAAAAACAACAACGAGGTCAACTTCCTGCTCCAGATCTACCTGCTCGAAAAAGCGGTCTATGAACTGGGCTACGAAATAAGTTACCGGCCATCGTGGGTAAAAATTCCACTGAAGGGGATTATTGACGTGATTCGGGATATTGAAAAAATACGACTGAGCGACGGCGACGTCAAACCCGACGTTCCGATGCTGCAAACTAATCTGCTTCAGTCGAAACCGGAATAAACCCGAACCGCCCTTGTTGCCATCCCACCGGGTGCAGACCGCTGCCCGGCAAATCGTTGCCCGGCAGGATGATCTTTTGACCCTACCTCTACCTTTCTATGCATTCGTTTGAAAACACCACCGTAATTATCACCGGCGCAGGCTCGGGCATTGGCCGTCAGCTCACTATTCAGGCCGCTGAACAAGGTGCCCGTGTCGTGGCAACGGACATCAATGAATCGGGTTTGGCCCAAACCAAACGGCTGTCGACTGGCAACGTAACCACCGTTCACCTCGACGTTGCCGACGTATCGGCTATCAACCAGTTCGCTCTCCATACGATCGCTACGTTGCAGGGCCAGCGGCTGGTTTTAGTCAACAATGCAGGCGTTGCCCTCGGCAGCGGTACGTTCAGCACGACCGACCTGATCGACTTCGAGTGGTTACTCAGCATTAACCTCTGGGGCGTTATCCGCATGACAAAAGCTTTTTTGCCGTATATGCTCGATCAGAACCAGGGACATATTGTCAACGTATCGAGTGTGTTCGGACTGGCCGGAGTCATGCATCAGTCGGCTTATTGCACGGCTAAGTTTGGCGTTCGGGGCTTTACCGATACGTTACGTATGGAACTGCTCGGCACTGGCATTGGCGTTACGTGCGTTCATCCGGGCGGTATCAAAACAAACATCGCCACGAATGCGCGTGTTGGCCGGGGTGCATCGGTCACTGAATCGATGCATAAACAGGCAGCAGTCAGCTTCGAGAAAGCCGCCCGAACTACTCCCGAAGAAGCCGCCCGTCAAATATGGACCGGGGTTCGTCAGCGCAAAGCGCGTATACTGATCGGGGCCGATGCCCGGTTGATCGATCGGGTGACCCGCTTATTTCCGACTCGGTACGTAACGATGATGCGGGGACAAATTGAAAAAGCGTTTAACACGCAAGGGTAAGTTTTTTCTAACTTTCCGGCATTGATCGCGTTCAACAACGTAGCTACTCCGTCCTAACCAATGGCAAAACGCAAAACTACGACACCACCGACTGGCCCTGATTCGTCGGCCACTGAACAGTTGGTACAGTCCATAGTACCTCAGCAGGCACCCACTGAGGCCGCTTCGGCGGTTCCGTCGGGTGCTTACTCCCGCTTCACCGACTTCGATATACACCTGTTTCGGAGCGGAACGCATTATAAACTCTACGAAAAATTTGGCTCCCACGTTGTTGAATACAACGGCGTAGTTGGTACGTACTTCGCCGTATGGGCACCATCGGCCCGTTACGTATCGGTGATTGGCAACTTCAACGGCTGGAACAAAGGCAGTCACCCCATGAATGTTCGCTGGGATTCGTCGGGCATCTGGGAAACCTTTATTCCGCATACGGGCCGGGGCGAAGTCTATAAATATTTTATTGTGCACGAAAGTGGCCGTGAACTGGAAAAAGGCGATCCCTACGCGCACCGATGGGAAGTTCCGCCCCTCACGGCCTCGGTAGTATGGGATACGTACTACGAGTGGCAGGATCAGGAGTGGATGGCCAGCCGCCACGCCAAAAATGCGCTCGACGCCCCCATTTCCGTCTATGAGGTGCATATGGCCTCCTGGCGACGCGACCCGAGTAACCCCGAACGGGAACTGAGCTACGGTGAAATAGCCGATGCACTGGTTCCGTACGTGCAGGATATGGGCTTCACCCACGTCGAGTTCATGCCAGTCATGCAATACCCGTATGCGCCTTCCTGGGGGTATCAGATTACGGGCTATTACGCTCCTAGCAGTCGTTTCGGTACCCCGCAGGATTTCATGCGGCTGATCGAACGGCTTCACCAGGCGGGTATCGGCGTTCTGCTTGACTGGGTGCCTTCCCATTTTCCGGGCGATGTGCACGGTTTATACGAGTTCGATGGGTCGCACCTGTACGAACACCCCGATTCGCGAAAAGGCTATCATCCGGACTGGAAAAGCTATATTTTCAACTACACCCGCCCGGAGGTACGTTCTTTCTTATTGAGTAATGCCCTGTTCTGGCTCGATCGCTGTCATGCCGATGGGTTACGCGTCGATGCGGTAGCGTCTATGCTTTACCTCGATTATTCCCGCAATGCCGGGGAGTGGGAGCCCAATATGTACGGGGGGCGCGAGAATCTGGAGGTTATTACGCTCATCAAAGAACTTAACCAGGCCATTTACAAGGAGTACCCCGACGTACAAACTATTGCTGAAGAATCGACCGCGTTCCCGGGCGTATCGCGGCCGGTATACACGGGCGGGCTTGGGTTCGGCATGAAGTGGATGATGGGCTGGATGAATGACACGCTCCGCTACTTCAAAAACGATCCGGCGTTCCGGAAGTACCACCAGGATGAGCTAACCTTCAGCACCGTCTACGCTTTCACCGAAAACTTCATGCTGCCTCTGTCGCACGATGAAGTGGTGTACGGCAAACATTCGCTGATCGGTAAAATGCCGGGCGACGAGTGGCAGCGTTTCGCCAATCTTCGTCTGCTGTTCGCCTATATGTTTACCCACTCGGGCACAAAGCTCTTGTTCATGGGTGGCGAGTTCGGGCAAACATCCGAGTGGAAATTTGACGCCAGCCTGGACTGGCACCTGCTCGAATTTGCCCCGCATAAAGGCATGGCGGCCTGTGTGAAAGCACTCAATACGCTTTACCGAACCGAGCCCGCCCTGTACGAACGCAACTTCTCGGCCGATGGCTTTGAATGGATCGACACAACCGACCGCGAAAACAGCGTGCTTACCTACGCCCGTAAAGGCAATAATCCGGACGACGACCTATTGATTGTCCTGAATATGACGCCTGTTCCCCGCTCGAACTACCGCATTGGCGTTCCCTCGGCCGGAACGTATCGGGAGGTTTTCAACAGCGATGCGACCGAGTTCTACGGCAGCGGCAAAGGCAATCCGGAGCCGGTGCAAAGCGAAGACGAGAAGTGGCACGGTAAGTCGCAGTCAATCCGCATTACCATACCGCCCCTGGGGGCAATCGTCTTGAAGAAGAGCTAATCTATAAATGGATCAGGTGCAGTAGGCGAGCCAACTATTCGTCTACTGCACTTCCTTCACTATCTTTGCCCCCTGAATAACCTGATTCGCTTGCATGAAGTACGTACTCATTACGTTATTGACTTTATTTTCTCTACAAACCTTTGCCCAATCACCGGTAGCCGCCCGACTAAGCAGTGGATTTGATTTGGGAATGGGCTATTCTACCAATAATTACAACCCATCAATCGCGTATTATCAGCTGCTTAATGTTGGCGAACGTAAGCTGTTTTCCATTGGCTGGACAGCTCGCCTGGGCGCTTTCTACGGCGACAATATAAATTACTACACCGCGCCCGCCCGGCTCACCCGCGGCAAAACCGGTTTCAATGCCTTATCCGCTCCGCTACTTGTCAATAACATCGATACGGTACGCTACGATTACGTGACCATGACCTCCTTCAATGTAGGCGTTCGGGCGCAGCTTAACCTGGGTATAGTCGAGATCGGGGCCAGCGCCGATGTGCTGGGCTTAACGCTTGGCAAATCCCGGATTGGCCGGTACCGCTCCTCAACGGGTGCCTTCCAGGTTGACTCAGCAACGACGCGGCCTTTTCGGGGTGAGGACGTTTTTCAAAAGGCCCGCCCCAGCACCCTCAACGCGCGGCTGCTTGGCGATAATGACATCGGTACCTTATCCACTGAGGTCTACGCCCGCGTTCGCATTAGTCAGCGCTTTGCCATCAAAGGTGGCTATCAGTGGCTAACCTCCGAAACAACGGTGAGCAACCGGGACGTAGTTGCCGATAACAACCGGTTCCGGAACCGGGCTGGCCTGGCCTACCTGGCCATTACGTTGCCTATCTTTTACTGATCGCTGGCGTCGGTTGTGCCTGACTAATTCTGCCTCCGTATACGTAGCATCGTTACGAGACAGAATCAAACTTGGTATTGCCTTATGGTGTAAGACTTGGTGGCTTTACCGATTGGCGAAGGGCCAGTTTGTCTATGCAAACCACGAGCCAGCCTTAGTCAACCTAATCTCTCCTGCCTACGCTTCAACCGGTTTCAGGTCGAAATACGTCTGAAAAATAGCTGCCCCTACTTCGTTGGCACGCGTTTGGAAGTTATCGAGGTACTGATGCAGACCGGCTTTGAAAATATCGGCGGTTTCGGTGAATTCTAATTCGGCCCGCAGCTTTGATAGCGTCCGTTCGGCACTATTGCCGAACCCGTGCGTGATGTTATTGCCAGAAACTTCATAAAGCGATAACTCAGCCTGCCGGATGCAATGTGCGACGGCACGGGGAAACATCTTATCCAGAATCAGAAACTCAACAATGCTCGACGGCGTCAGCATCCGGTATTGCTGGCGGTGCATATTATAGGCACTCACCGATTTCAACACCGCCGACCAGATCATCAGATCGAGCGTCGACCCAACCGAATCTACCTCGGGCAGTAAGGTAAAATATTTCACGTCCAGGAAGCGGGAAGTTTTATCAGCCCGTTCCAGGAACCGCCCCAGTCGACCAAAATGCCAGGCGTCGTTGCGGGTGATCGTCGCGTCGATGATCCCGTAGAAAAGCTGCGTACCATTCCGGATTTCGGTAAAGAAATTCTGGGTCTGGCTTTCACCCCACGGCTGCTTGGGCGACGTATCGCGGACCATCAGATAAAACTGATTGAGGTGCTCCCACATCTCTTTCGAGATAGCCTCCCGAATGGTGCGGGCGTTCTCGCGGGCATTGCTCAGACAGGAAACAATCGAGTTTGGGTTGCGCTTATCGAACGTCATAAACTGGATCACGTTCTCGCGGGTGGGCTCACCGTAATAGCGATAAAACAAGTAGTTATCGGCCGTAGCAATCAGCAACGGCTCCCACTGCTGATCGACGTTGGGGGGTAGATCGAGCGCCAGGTTAAAATTGACACTCATAAAACGAGCGTAATTTTCGGCCCGTTCGATATAGCGGTGCATCCAGTAAACAGAGTTGGCAACGCGACTCAGCATAAGGTACTAGTTTAGAGTAAAGCCGTGGGTGACTAACAAAAATAGGAGTTAGCCCGTGTTTTACAAGTAGGGAATCACGTATCCGACGTTTTTAGCTATGATTCATTATAAATGGAGTAATTTACTAACCTGTCTTTCTTCATAATTCAACTATGTCTAAACGGTATCTATTTCTTACACTCGGTTTACTCTTCAGCGCGCTTGCGTTCGCAAACCCAAAGCCAGTTAAACCTGTTTCCAGCGAGCCTACAGCAAGTTCTAAGTTTTACGAGGTACGTATCTATCACCCAACGCCGGGCAAGTACGCCGAGATTGTCGATCGGTTCCGGCAGTATACCTTAAAGATTTTCGAAAAACACGGCATGGAGAATATCGGTTACTGGACTCCCACCGATACGGCTCGCAAAGAACTTATCTACATTCTGGCGTACCCCAGCCGGGAGGCCCGCGATGCGTCATGGAAAGCGTTCGGCAGCGATCCGGAGTGGAAAGCCGTAGTTGCCAAAACAGAAGCGAACGGCAAGCTTGTCGCTTCCGTCGATCAGATTTTTATGACTGAGTCAGATTTGTCACCCGCCATCAAAGTCAAACAGCAATCGCCCGAGCGGACGTTCGAACTACGGACCTACACCGCAGCTCCTGGCAAACTGAATGATCTGCTCGCCCGGTTTCGTGACCATACCCGGAAACTGTTCAGTAAGCACGGCATGACGAACATTGGCTACTGGATCACCCAGGAAAAAGATCCGGCGGCACAACCCAAGCTGGTCTATATTCTGGCTCACCCCAGCGAAGCCGAAGGCAAACAGCATTTCGACGAGTTCCGTAAAGATCCGAAATGGGTGAAGGCGAAAGAAGAGTCCGAAAAGAATGGCCCGCTGACCACCAAAGTCGAATCGGTATACATGAAACCAACCGATTATTCGCCGATGAAGTAACGGGGGACGGCCCCTCTCACTACTTATTTGCTACGTCAAAACCGCAGGAAGACGCTGACTCGGCGTCTTCCTGCGGTTTTGCATTAATAGAATATTACTCGGTACTACGCTGTTGCCGTTGGGTATTGATAAAGTACTTTCGCTAAGCATGTTACGTGGCGTTCTAACAAATACCACTCATGGAGTAATATGACCCTTTAACCCAATAAGCGTATAGAGTAAGTCAGGCGCTTGTCTTTAAGGCATCCATTTCGTTTCAGATGCACTTGCTAACCTCCTCAAAATATAAGTCCGATGAATACGTTTTTTGGCCTCCTGATCATCACCCTCAGCCTTAGCTCGGCAACCGCAGCAACTCCTGACATGCAGGGTTACACGCGCACCCCTCACCCGACCCGGCTCGCTCGTTACCAAATGTCGGCGTACCTGTCGACAAACAATACAAAGCTGAATGTAAACGTAGACAAGCAACTGGGCGGACAAGTATACATTCACTTAAACGACCGGAGTGGAAATGTGCTTTTTGAGCGAATCCTGAATCCGGTAGAAACCAAAATTCGCTTAGCGCTGGACTTAACGGATTTAAGCGATGGGGATTACCTGTTAACGGTATCGAACGGACTGGACACGATCGTACGGGAAATAAAAATTGCTACTCCAAAGCCCGTAGATAAAAGTCGGCTGATAACCGTAGAATCGTCTATGTAAATACGCTCTAGCGGCACCCCCTTTATGCGTTTGCTACGCCAGAACGGTAGCTACCTGCCTGTTTACCATACCAAAACCCCTAATCCAGCCCACTTGACATCGAACGGGTTGGATTAGGGGTTCTGTATACGGGACGTCATCAGGTCAATCAACCAGTCCGAATGAACCAGATGCGATACGTTCAGCTGAAGGCCGTATCGACACGTAACGTCGGCCAATTCCCTACAAGAAAACTCGGGTAACCGCTGTATCTTACGGCTGTATTCGGGATCGACAATGACTTGTTGGAAAACGGCCTCACACGGAAAAATGCGTTATCTATCAGTGTTCTTCATACTGGTTTTCGTCGGATGTCCAAACGAAGCCTTACCACAATCCGAACGTAACGCAGCTGGCAAAGACGTTCCAAAACGGATTGTGACTTGGCCTTACCTACGAGCAATGGCCGCCTTTAGCGGAAATAAATCATTAATTGATCTGTTAATGACACATGGTCAACTCATTCCGAAGCCAACTTCCGGGGCAAAATCACCACTAGGAGACTGCGGCTTTAGCCCCTGGGATGATCCCTGTGATCCGGCAATTTTCGATGATCGCGATATTACCTCCACACGACTAGACATTCCGCTCGTATTCGACGACGAGACGCTGTGGTTATCGATCAACTCAACGTACCGGTTAAGTACGGGGCAGATTTTGCAAGCCTCGTCGGCGATTCATGGCCGTACCGGAACAACTACCTGGACTAGTATCAATAAAGGCTATCCAGTTGTACATATAGCCGAAGGTACGGTCACAATTATTACGTTCATGGTATACACGACCCCCAGTAGTGTGACCCACACATTTCGGGCGGGTGGGTGAGGTCAGTGGCAAAGCGATTCAAATTAACCTGACGGATGGGAAGGGCATTGAACAGACGCTAACGCAAGCCGGTATTCTGGACAGTCGCATCGATATTGATTTATCGACAGCCAGGGGGACAGGCTATATCCAGATGAACGACCTTAGCAGTCCAAAACTTAACTACCAGTTCAGCCCCAGCAATTGAACGGTGCAGTGCTAACGAGTTTGACCTCAACTGAATAATGACCTTGATGGCCTGACTTATTGGGCCAACTGCTGCTCACACATCCGGTAGACCTTATCCCGGCTTCGTTTGAGCCGCATTTTTACGGCGCTGGGGTTAATATTATACTGCTCCGCAATGGCATCAATGCTCAATCCTTTCTCGTATTTCAGTTGAAGCATTGCTTTTTCTTCCGTCGACAGTTTCGCCATGGCCTGATTAAGCAGATGTAACGTTTCCTGTTGCTGCAGGGCATCGTCTGAATCGGCAAGATCATGATCATCGTCGGTATCGAACGCAACCGTATTGCGCCGTTTGGCAACCCGAAGCTGATCTAAACAGTAGTTGGATGATATGGCGTGTAACCAGGTTGAAAAGGTCGAACGCTCTTTGAAGTTACCTAGTTTGCTGAATACCTTGATGAAGATGTCATGCGTAAAATCCTTGGCGAGTGCCGAGTCCTGCGTCATAGACAAACAACGTCTGTACACCTTATTTACGTAGCGATTATACAGGGTCTCAAAACATTGACTGGGATCCTCCGACAGATATTGGCGAATCAATTCTTCGTCGGTCAGGGTAGCGGCCATGGATGTTAATAAAATCGTGGTTTGGTAGGTTAATCAACAACTCTTTTGAGTTGTATTTACTTTAGACTGGAAAAGGTAAATTTAGATTCAAAATATTTACTAGACGGTACTTCTCAACGTAGCGTATTTATTCACTACGTAATCAGTTATAGCTTCCATTATTCATAAGCGCATTTGTTCACCTACTGATAATGAATCATTTAGATATGAATCCAGCGCATCTGGATACAACAGATTTAAGTCACAATTATTTTTGGTAACTTTTGAATTTATTCCCGTGTAGACAGCAACGCGTCGGCTTTTTCGCCGGTAACCGTTGCCCGTTCCACCTTGCCAACCAGGAATATATAGGAGCAGGCACCAACCAGTCCCAGCGCTCCGATAAATACCAGAGCCGGTTTGAAGTCACCGTCCTTAGCGAGATACCCAATGGCAATTGGAACCACAATAGACGCTAGGTTGCCCATGAAGTTAAAGACGCCCCCAGTTAAGCCGATCAGATGTCGGGGTGACAGGATGGAAACGAACACCCAGGAGATCAGAGCCATACCCGAACCGAAGAAGGCCAGCGCCATAAAGAAGATGATCAGGGCGGTATCGTTACTGTAGTTGGCGCCGATAATGCTCACCGATAACAGCAACCCAATAATGATCGGTGTCTTACGGGCCATACCCACCGACCGCCCCTGCTGAACCAGCCGATCCGAGATAAACCCGGATAGGAGCAAACCGGCACAGGCAGCCAGAAACGGCACGGACGCCAGGTAACCCGACTTAATAAAATCCAGCCCCCGGTACTTAACCAGATACGTTGGAAACCATGTCAGGAAGAACCAAAGCGTAGCGTTAACAGAAAACTGACCAATGTAAACACCCCATAGTGTCCGGGTTGAAAAAACCTGTCTGAAGTTACTCCAGCTCCATACCGAAGCCTGACCCGGCCGCTGCTCTCTGGCGCGAATTAACCCTCCACCTTCTTCAATGTAGTCCAGTTCGGCCTTATTTACCCCGTCGTGGTCCAGTGGATCTCGGTAGAAAAAATACCAGACCAGCCCCCAAACGATACCCACCAGACCTGTCGTTATGAACAACCCTTTCCAGCCCGCGTAATACTGAATCGTTGCCAGCACGGGCGTCAGAAACGCCAGTCCGATAAACTGTCCTGACACGTACATGGCAATAGCGGAGGCTCGTTCGTTATCGGGAAACCAGCTTGTTACGACCCGATTGTTGATGGGGTACGAAGGCGCTTCGAACGTACCGGTGGCCAACCGAAGCGCGAATAAACTCAGAAAGCCGTTGGCAATAGCCTGAGCCAGCGTAGCAATCGACCAGGTGATCAGACAGAATGCATACAGAATCCGGGGACCAAACCGATCGGCAATCAGTCCACCCGGAATTTGCAGCGCGGCATAAGCCCAGCCAAACGCGGAGAAAATATAGCCCAATTCAACCGTGGACAGTTCCAGGTCTTTACCCAGCGCCGTAGCGGCCACCGAAATGTTCGCCCGGTCCAGGTAATTAATGGCTACGTTTACGAAGACGAGCGCCAGCATTGCGTACCGGACGCGGGTGGGTTTAGTTTTCCCGGTTGTCTGTTCCATAGTGAAGGGGGTTAGGGCGTGTTACGGGTCTTTTTAGGTCTTCTGAGTGATTAACGGGCCGTCCAGCCCCCGTCGACGGTGAGCATGGAGCCAACCATGTAACTCCCGGCTTCGCTGGCCAGGAAGATAGCCGCGCCCTGAATCTCGCGCATCAGTCCCCACCGGCCCAGGGCCGTAGCGCCAACCACAAACTTCTTACCTTCTTCGGTGTCGGCAATGGGCGCATTCATCTCCGTTAGAAAAGGTCCAGGACAAATCGCATTGACATTGATGTTGAACGGAGCCAGTTCCAGCGCGAGGGCACGGGTCATCTGCACAACGGCCCCTTTGCTGGCGGTGTAAGGGGTTCGGTTCGCTAACCCGACCAAGCCCAGCGTACTCGCCAGGTTGATGATGCTGCCCCGGCCGTTCTGTTTCATATAGGGCGTAACGGCTCGGCAGCACAACCACGTACCGTTTACGTTCACCGTCAACACTTTGGTAAACTCGTCGGCGGTCAGTTCATCAATAGCACCCCGAATGTTAATCCCCGCGCTGTTGATGAGGATATCGATCTGGCCAAAAGCCGCTACGGCAGCCTTTGCCATAGCTTCGGTCTGGTCCTGCTGCGTAATATCGGCGGGGAAGGAAATAGCGTTGATGCCATATTGCTGACTTAGCTGCTCGGCGGCTTTCGCACCCTCCTCGGCGGTGCGGTTGACCAGCATCAGGTTTGCACCGGCCGAGGCCAGGCCAGCGGCCATGGCAAAGCCCAGTCCTTTTGATCCGCCAGTAACGATGGCCGCTTTTCCTTGTAAGTTGAATTGATTAATGCCTGGAAGGGTTTCTGTAGTCATGCGGGTACTAGATAAAGTTGTTCACTACGTAGCTACTGGGCTACGTGATTCAAGTTCGAAAATTAGTTTGCGTAGAGTTGCTTCGGCTGCGCTTACCGGATCGCTAATCGGTCTTTGCTGTACGTAAGGCAGGAAACGATGTTATTCTCCTCAGCGGCCAGCCGATCTTCGGGCCCCAGTTTAGCGATTCGGGGTAACGCAGTTGCGGGCTTATGGTGGCGAACCATCTGCAACGTCCGGGCGAGATCGTTGCCCGATACGTCGGTAAACGTAGCCCAGTAGTCGTCTTTGAGGCACGGGATTTCCAACGGATCGCGGGTGATCATCTCCAGGTTGAACGTTACGTTGGGATTGTGCTGTTTGCAAAGCGCAATCATTTTCGGCAGGTCAAGGATTCCCTCGCCTAAGGGTACCTCCGACAGCAGAAACCCATCGGCGTACTCCTCTACTCCCATGTCTTTTACGTGGGTAGACACTACGTAAGGCACCAGCGTCTGCACCACTTCCATCGGATGTTCGAGCAGGGCGATGCTGTTGCCAAAATCCAGCGTAACGCCGATCCATTCCGAGTTGAGCTGTTTCATCATAGCGGCTAGCTCCTTCGCCCGCCAGTCTTTATGATTCTCGACGGCCAGTTTAACTTTGTGCTTCCGCAAAACGGGTTCGGCCAGTTGAAGCGACGCCAGGGCATTTTTCTTCACCGTCTGAAACTCCTCGGCTGAGTGATACGTCTCATAGCGCCGACCGCTGGAACAAACGGTTCGCAAAATATGTACACCGGCCTCCTTGGCATTGGCTACTTCCTGCTCGAAGCGGGCAACATCCCCAGCGTTTTTGGGTACCCCGATAGATCCTTCGAGGTACAGGCCCAGCTTTTCCCGTCGGTCGCGTACTTTTTTGGCGAAATCAGTCGTCCAGTTGCCCACTACCACCTGCGCCCCACCTGCACCTAACTGGTGGCAGTGCTCGATCAGGTCGATGGCGTTAGCAAAAGCGGGATATTTACTGCTTTCCACCTTAGAGTTCCACCGCATCCCGTACGAGTGCACGACAATACCCATCGGCACATCTTTAAAAAATCCCGAGAAGTCAGGAAAAGAAAGGGCGGCTACACCTACAGAGGCCTTCTGCAAAAACGCTCGTCTGTACATTCGAGTAAGGGTTAAGGTCTTGTTTAGTTCGTACGAACAGGGAGCGGTTACTTTCCGCTGGTGGCTTTTGCTTCCACCGTCTGCTTCGTCAATTCTTTAGCCGTCCAGGGAACAACCCGCCCCTGCGACGTAACGCGGGTCATGCCAACCAATCGTTTGCTGATCGGACCGGCGTCGTTGGTCCAGGCGTTGCGGATATACATCAGAATCGAGGAAATAACCGCGTCGTCCATGGTCGAGTGCGCGGGCATGACGGTCAATATATCCGGCGCATCGTAATGCTTGCCCGCTACGTCGATCGGTCCTTCCATGCCATGCAGCAGAATGAGCGCCAGCCGTTTTTCGTCACCGGTTACCCATTCAGAGCCGTTCAGTGGTGGAGCAAACCGCTTCAGGCCGTTCCCGTCGGTACCATGGCAACCCGCGCAGGTGGTGAGGTAGTGCTGCCGCCCCAAGGCAAACAGCTTTTGGTCGTCGGGACCTAATTGATTTTTTTTCACCGCAACACCAGCCTGAGCCGTATGCCCCGGCCACTCAAAAAGCGTATTAAGTGCCAGGAGCTTCGACGGATCAACCTTGTTCGACGCACGAGTCATGATCAAGGGCGCAGCAGCCAGTTTTATCGGTTTTGCTTTACGGTCGGTTCCGGTTGTTAGGCCGTTCAACAAGGCGTTCTGCCGCCAACCGAACGATTTCCGGTCACCATCGAGCATCGTCAGCAGGGCCGTCATTTCGGTGGGATTTCGCTTACGTACCACTGCCGTACTCAGCATTTCCAGAAATATTTCTTTGTTCGGGTCGTTCGCCTGCCACTTCGGCGACGTCCACAGGTGCTGTAGAAAAGCAAATTCCTGATTTTGCAGACTACTCAGCGCAGCATCACGAATCAACGCCATATCGCCATACCGCTCCACGATACCCGTTAATAACGGCTGAGCGGCTTTCGGAGCCAGCGCCTGGGCCGAAAGCGCCATTTGTAAAATCTGCTCAACGGGTGCTTTCTCCCAGTTTGCCAGCAGGATTTCGCCCACCCGGGTCTGCACCTGCCTGTCGGCGCTGGCGATGGGTTCGAGTAACCGTAGGGCCGTTGTCCGAACCAGGGCGTTTTGATCCGTAAGTAAGGGCATCAGCACCTCAGCCCGACCCAACTTCAGACCGTCCAGCGTCCATAAGGCATGGAATCGTCCCAACGGATTATCGCCTTTCGTGGCCAGGTCGGTAAGCGCCTGCTGTACGCTTTTGTCGTTACGTTCAACCAGCAGCCGCTGGGCCATATCGCGATACCAGCCGTCGGGGTTCGACAAATAGCCAACCAACTCCGGAGTTGCGCTTTTAGATAATTTCTTAGGGCTGGACGGCTGCCAGTTTTCGGGTACAATTCGCCAGATTCGGCCGCGGTTTACCGGCAGCACCAGCTTACGCGCCAGGGTCTGTTCTTTGAGGTAAGGCGTAATGTAGGCCCCGTGCTGCACCAGTCCCCGGTACATATCCGCTACGTAAAGCGCACCATCCGGGCCGGTGGCGAGGTTCACCGGCCGGAACCGTTCATCGGTCGAGGCCAGAAACTCCCGGCCGGGATGCGGATCGCGGGCGGTCATCAACACGCCCTGCTCGTCTACTACGTTCCGTTTTACGAGATTACCGGCGGGTTCGCACACAAACGCATTGCCGTAAAAAGCCGCAGGCAGGGCCTTGCCGCGGTAGACAAGCGGTGAACAGGCCGCCGTAAATTCCAGCAGACTGCCTTTGTCATCGAGCGTACCGGGTATATAGCCGCGGTTCACCGCCGGGTTGGGACGTATCGGGTAAATGCGCCGGTCAGTTGTGACGCCATAATCGATGCCGGTCGTTGGCGTATGGTTTTTATTGCGGGATAAATAGTTCGGCGGAACCAGATCGGCGTGCAGCTGCGACCAGTTGTAATTATAAAACAGCCGCCCTTTGTCGTCGTGGCTAATGCCCCACTGCCCGCGAAACTCGGTAGAGTCCCGCTGCCATGTTCCGGCTTCGGTCAGTCGGTACCGCAGGCGCGATTTGGCGTTGTAGTACCAGTTGTCCATACTCCGCCACAGTCCATTACCGGCGTGTTCGGGTAATCCTCCCCCGGCGTATTTCTGATCGATAAGGACTTTCGTATCGGCTTTCAGATCACCGTTCAGGTCTTTTGTCAGCCAGAGGGCTTCGTTTTCGGCCACCAGCGCTCCACCCGGAATCAGGGCCAGCGCCCTCGGCATCACTAAACTATCGAGGTATACGGTACTGGCATCCATAACGCCATCGCCGTTCTTATCTTCCAGGATCGAAATGCGGCCAACCCGCTCCTTTTCGCCTTCACCGTCGATGGTTGGCATGAAGCCGCGCATTTCAACGACCCAAAGCCGACCGTCTTCATCGAACGTAATGACTACAGGGTCCTGAACCATCGGCTCAGCTGCAACCAGTTGTATTTTTAAGCCGGGCTCCAGTTGAAACGTCGATAATTCCTGAGCGGGGGTAAGCGCGGGCG
This sequence comes from Spirosoma knui, assembly GCF_054780635.1. Taxonomy (NCBI): domain Bacteria; kingdom Pseudomonadati; phylum Bacteroidota; class Cytophagia; order Cytophagales; family Cytophagaceae; genus Spirosoma; species Spirosoma knui. The sequence goes on from NZ_BAAGVY010000003.1 coordinate 227,949, forward strand.
ACGGGCCGTCATCCAATGTTTCTCCAAACTTTGCCGTAAAGCTCAGGAGGCCTAAAAGGCAAGCTCCGAGCAAGTATGTATACTGAGCAGGCTTAACCATGATACGTCGTTTCGCTATAGGCTAGTATCGGAATGTTTGTGATTTATGTTTTATATTCTCCGGTATAACAAAGCGGTGGAGCTATGGCAATTACTCCTAACGCTTCGTTAATAATTGATATAACGTTTGAGTAAGCCGTTACGATATTTTGGCTTCTATAGATCAGACACCCGACTATGGCAGCCGACTTGTTGGCGATCCGGTCCGACGACTACAGTCCTATTTTCAGGCATCCAATATATCACAATCAATACGTTAATTCACAATTCAGTTTATGTCAGCACGATTTCTAAATCAGGTTGCAGTGATTACGGGCGGGGCCGAAGGCATCGGAAAAGCTATTGCCAGCCGACTCGCTTCGGAAGGTGCCCTTGTCGTGTTGTTCGACATCAATCAGGCGTTACTGGAACGTACCGTTGGCGAGTTTACCCAGCAGGGTTATACCGTGAGCGGTCACGTAGTGGATATAGCCCAGGAAACGCCGGTGCGGGAAGTCATGCAGGCGGTAGAAACAACCTATGGCCGTCTGGACATTCTGGTCAACTCCGCCGGCATCGTAGGCCCGACCAGTACTAAAATCACCGACTATTCGGTAGACGAGTACGACCGGGTTTACCAGATCAATTTGCGCGGGGCTTTTCTGGTGACGAAGTACGCTATTCAGGTGATGGAGAAGGCGAACTACGGCCGAATTCTTCACCTGGCGTCCATTGCCGGTAAAGAAGGCAATCCGTTCATGGCCGGGTATTCGTCCATGAAAGCAGGCGTTATTGGCCTGGTCAAAGGCATCGGGAAAGAGTACGCCGAAACCGGCATTACGGTGAACGGACTGGCTCCAGCCGTGATCAGAACCGCCATGAACGAAAACACCGCACCTGAGCAATTGGCCTACATGACAGCCAAAATTCCGATGAAGCGGCTGGGCACCGTAGACGAAGTGGCAGCCCTGGCGTCCTGGATTGTCTCGGCAGAAGCGAGTTTTACTACAGGCTTCATTTTCGACCTATCCGGCGGACGGGCTACGTACTGATCTTATCCACAACAAACCCATTCTGCAATGTGGATAAGGTCAGTCATTTATTTCTAAACAGTCCATATTACGCGAGTGAAGTATTGTTCGAGAAGAAAGCGGATACACTTGACTTTGGGAGAACGGCAGCTGTTAAGTAACCTGGGTGTGTACCTGGCTCCTGGTTAAGACGGGTTGACAATTAACCAGACAACGAACCAATAACATGAGAGGATAGACGATATCAACCCCTCCCGGTATCTTCGATAGAGCCATGCCCAGCCCAATAAATAAGGCCGTGATTCCAAAATATATGGCGCGTAGTCGCAACGTCGCACTTGACCGGGTAACCCAAAAAACGAATGGCAGATGAAGTGGCATTAAAACCAACAGAGTTGGATTCCAGGACGTAACGCCATCATCTCTTATCATCCATAATACTAGTAAAAACCAGCCTAGAAAGCCCGACACACCAAATAAGAGCCGATCCAGCCAGCGGTCAGCTTTCTTGCCACTGACATAACGCCGTACCTTTAAGCCAGTCACTAGTATGCTTAACAGGGTAAATACAACAATGGGAGTTGCAACAAAGGGAGTCGGCTGATGTACTATCTTCTGGGCTGCGAACAGCGTTTGTTCACGTTGTATGAGTGGTATCACCTGCCCAGTAGACTGCCTGATGGTCGCCTGACGTAGTTGGTCAGCCAACTGATCGGGCAGATACATGGCCTGCCAGCCATCGGTTTGTTGATCAGACGGTTTTCCTAAAGCCAGGTTCATCCCCAATTGGTACCAAGGCTGCGCCGTCAAATACTCATTCATCCAATCCCGATACGACTTACCCGTCATGCGTAGTCGGTGGGGAATCATCAGACTGTCTCCACAAGCATCGGCAATCATATCGCGGGGCCGTGTAGCACAGTTGTCGTAGTAGAATTTGTAGCGGTAGTACCGGTTTTGAGCTAAACAATTCGTCTCTAAAGCATCAATGAGTCGCTGACGTTGGGTGGCCGAGAGATTCAACAGCTGCTCCTGAATGCTGCGATTTGTCTGTTGATAATAATACGCCACTTCACGTAAAGGATGGACCTCCACATAGTAGGACAAAGTGCCACTCAAGAATTTTGGAATGAACCAGCTTGCCCTGTAATTAAACCCTCCATAGCTGTAATTCTGATCGATGCCGAGTATCGGATCAACAAGGCGAATTTCGGTGTGACCAAAACGGGATGAAATATCATCGTCTCCCGGTCCGTAGGTGATCAGACTAATCCGGGCGGCCGATGAAAGTTGCTGACTAACTGCATAATAACTGGATACTCCAACAAAACAGGCTAGCTGGAACAGGAAGACTAACCATCGGATCACATCCAATCTGCTGACCACCCTGGTGGTTGCCCTGGTCACTTTTCTGGCACCTTGATTCGTTAGCAGTAGTTGGTTGGGCGTATGTAAACTCATCAAACGTATCGCTTTGGTGCAAGATACTATTTCGGAGCGGTCGACCTAAACGTTGAGCATCATGTCCGTCTCCTGAAACGTCCCTTTTCCAGGCAACCTGACCAGGCGGATCAGGATGTTTTTAGAGAATGGCTGCTGGTTTACATCGTCATTTTACAAATCGACCGCAACGGCGGCCCTTGTCTTACTTTCAGCTAGTAGTTGAGTTAATGATACAAACACCTAGTGTTTGTCTACTCCCTTACTAATCGTAAAATCCGTCATTTTACAGTTGGCCGTTGCCAGATGAAATGGCAAATACCCCATTTACGCTAAAAGTCACTTTAAGGTGGCCTTTGTTCAGTTCAGCCCGTTCCTCTTCCAGTTCATGCAGGCAGGCGCTGGCTGGCCCCACGGCATCCACCAACTTTGGGGACGTAAACAACAACCTCATGAACAAATTCATACCTTTCCTCGCCTTTGCGGTTTTGCCCTTCAGTTTGTCGGCTCAGTCTAAACCCGCCACGCGCAAACCAGCAACGCACACGGCTTCGCGATCAGTTGCAGCCCGGTCAACAACAGTCCGTAAAGCAACGACCACCGCAAAACCTGCGCCCACAGTAGCGAAAGCAACTCAGCCAGCAGCCACCGCCAGCGCGGCCCCTTCTCCGTTAGTGCAGGAACAGCCAGCGGCAGCACCACTCGCAACCGCCCAGGCAGCGACCACCAGCCGCCCAACGCCAACTCCAAAACCGGTACGTAGGCAGACCAGCGAGAGTCGGGTTCACATTGGCTTTCGGCTGGGTGGTAACTCGTCGACCTTCGGCGGAGTCGATGCCTCGTCGGTTGGCGAAGGCGTAAAACTTACCCGCGTCACCGGTTTCCACGGCGGGGTTGTCTTTAACTTCGGTGGTCCGTCGTTCTCGGTCCAGCCCGAGATTTTATACACCCAATACGGAGTACGGTTCACAGCGGGGGCTGACTATCTTCAACTTAAGTACAATGTAGTAGAGGTGCCCGTTCTCCTGAAAGCTACGTTTGGCCAACCCAATCTGCGGGTGTTCATCAACGCCGGTCCGGTCGCTACGTATGCAATCAACGGCACCGTTTCAGCGCTGGAAAGCGGCCAGTCAGGCTCGCAGGCTCTCGATATGACCAACGAAGGTCGGTTAGCCTACGGCGCGACGGGTGGCCTGGGCATTGCCCTGCAGGCTGGTCCGGGTAAGGTTCAGCTCGAAGGCCGGTACAGCTACCTGGTGTCGGGGCAGAACGATGGCGGCTCGCAAACGAAACCGCAGAACGCCATGCTGTCGATTGCGTATCTGCTGCCGCTCGGCCGGTAGATTGCCAACGAACGTTATTCGGTTTTCATAGAAGGCTGTTGGCTACTGTCTATGTAGTCAGCAGCCTTTACGTTATCTGGGGCGGCCTGCTGTTGTTCATCCTGAACAACTTCCTGATCTGGTGCTTCCATAGCCGCGCGTGGTTGAATGTATTGCCGACGTAACCAGCGACTGAGACCATCCAGGCCCGGAAATAGTACGCGTTCGTTTATGTTCGCCTGATCCAGCTTATCCCGGATTTCCCACTTTAACCGGTGATCAATAACAACCCGGCGGAACATATCGGGGCGGGTTTCCAGCCATCGACTCATACCCACCGCCGGATTGGATAATACCGAAAAAAGTGCGTATTGATTGATAATTCGTTCATCGATGGAAGGCGGCTCAAAGAAAAGCGCGAATGAATCATCAGCCAGGTCGTCAAACTCTCGCAACGAATGCAACTGGCTCAACATATCGACGGTGAATACGTCGGCCCCTTCTTCGTCAAGCAGCTTAGTTAATGAATGGGGTAATTCGCGGTGGACCTTTTTGTAATCAACGCACCAGATCGCACCATCGCGGTCATAGAGTTCTAGAGTTGCCGTTACGAAATGGAGTGCTACGTAGGGCGAGAATGTCCAGTCCAGCAACCGCGTCGGTAACCCATGATGCTGCGCTACGGACAGCCAGTACCAGAACGAGTCACGTTCGGCTACGTTGTTGAGGGCGTATTTTTTAAAATTACGAAGCAGGTGTCCTTCAATATTTCCGCACTCGTCGCCCATCCGCATCAGCGAGGTATCGAGGGTAAAGTTGACATCAGGTAGTCCACGAAACGCAAACGACGGCCGAAACCGGCCCAGTTCAGGCGTCCAGGCGTTTTCGTACAAATAATCCATCAACTGAACCCACGAAGTAGCGCGTGTTTCATCCATAGCCGCTCACAGTTAAAGCAATTGGCCAGTTGGCCAGTAATCGCTCTTATTAACTCTTGTTGTCAACTAGGGTTACCTAGATCCCTATTCTGCCACCAAAAAGTTAGGCTACTGCACAGAGCGGGTATAAGACTATACTGCAAACTTCCTTCCCCAAGCTGTACCCCTCCCAACCTCCCCTACAAGGGGAGGAGTTTTAATCGGCAAGTTTTGCTCCTCCCCTTGTAGGGGAGGTTGGGAGGGGTAATTAAGGGCAACACGTACCTCAAACCGGTATAGGTTGATCTAACTTTCCCCCTTATCTCACCAGTAAAGAGGCAAGGAGTGAGAGTACACAGGCAAAAAAAGTCCCAAACGGCGTACTGCCATTTGGGACCAGGATCGTTGCCTCTGAGGTATTAGTAGCGCTCGTTTCCTTCTTCCTCGTCTTCGGCCAGTTCGGATATTTCCTGATCCAGCTCATCGTCGGAGAGGTCGTCATCCAGCAAATCGCTGGGCAGATCGTCCATGTCTTCGGCGTTGGAGACTTCATCCGTAGCATGGCGGGCCGTAGCCGTATCGGTATATAAAAGCGTATCCGTGGCTTCATCGTCACCCCGGTTCATTACGTCGGGGTCGTTGTTTACGCCTAAACCAGCGTACGCAATTACGTCCTCTTCGTTGTTATTTTCGGGCATATTGGTGTGCTGGGGCGACATGCCCTCCAATGGGCCACCCGTATTTCCATCTATAGGCTGCTGATCAGCATTGTTTATATTTTCCATATAAAAAACGGCTTCTGGCGAATAACCGCCAAGGTTAGTGATACATAGTTAATGACCTGATGCCTGCTCATGAAGCGGAGCCCACCAGCAGGCAATGCGTCAACAGTTCACTAACCACGAATCCTCAAAAGAGTTTGCCGTTACCGCCAGACAACTACTTTCTGCACCTGCGCCGGGCGGTTGTCGGCCTGCAATCGCAGGATATACGTACCGTCGGGCACACTGCTTAGATCGAGCACCGTTTCAGCCTCATTCCGCACCGTCTGAACGGGTAGCATCGACTGACCCGACAACGAAATCAGCTCCAGGCGACCCTCGTATGGCGGACGTACTGTAAGGTAACGATCCGTTGGATTCGGGAACGCCCACGGGCCAGTCGGTTCTTCTATGACTCCCGTTACGACTACCTTTTGCGAGGTGTTTTTGAGATACCGCACCCCACCCGTCCGGCTACCCAGCATCAGGTCGGGCAGTTGATCGCCGTCGAGGTCGGCGGCAGTGGCAATCAATTCCAGACCAGGCGTTCCAATCGAAGCGAGCGAATCGAGCAAGGTCAGCGACTGATCGGGCCGATCGGGAAACTGATACACACGCACCTGCCCATTCTGCGTAGCTGCGATCAACTCGTTTTTCTGGTCGCCGTTCAGATCAGCCACCACCAGTGAGCGAGCCTTCGTATCAAATGAATTACCCACCGTAAACCCGCCAAAATTCTGATTTTGCAGTTGAAAAACAGGTGCCGTCGCCGTTCCGGCATTGCGGAAATAATGGATGGTTCCGTCGGATTTCCCAACCAGCAAATCCGGCTTTCCGTCGCGGTCCACATCGACGACTGTCGGTAGCTCACTAAGCTGCACCCGGTCGGGCGTTGGCCACTTTGTCGCACCAGCCAGATTATACTGAACAGCCGCTCCTTTCGGCGCTGCGTTAAACAACACCCGAATATCGAGCCGTTGTCCGTCGTTTCCGGTCAACACCAGGTCAGTGCTGCCATTCCCATCGACATCGGCAAACGAAGGCACTACGTTGCTCAAGGCGACCGTCTTGCTGATATTCAGGTAATCCGTGGTCACCAGCGCGAAGGCGGGATTCTGAAGGGTTCCTTTATTTTCGAAGTGCCAGATACCCGCCCGGTACTCCTTACCAACAGTCGTGCCGCTATAACCGATCAGCAGATCCATGTCCCCATCGCCGTCGAGGTCAGCCAGGGCGGGGGCGGCTCGTTCACCAAGGTCGATCATGTCGGCCTGCAAGAAATTCTTCTGGACCAACTGAAAATCTGGCTTCTGATTGGTACCGGTATTTTTGTAATACCAGGCCGAGGCTTTGAAATCGTAGGCCAGCCCGTCGTTCAGGTCAACGTTAGGCGAGGCCAATAGATCTTTCAGGCCGTCACCATCGACGTCTTCCCAGAACGTAGCGGGAAAAGCGGGAAAACGTATGGGCTCACGGGCTGGGTACAGGCTATCGAAACTCGTGAAATTGGCTTGTTCCGAATTGGGGCCCGTGTTACGTAGCAGGGCCGTATTTTCGCAGGAAACAAAGCCGAACAGCAGGTCTTTGGTTCCGTCACCGTTGGCATCGATCGCCATCAGCGTATTACCCGTATGCTGGGGCCGGGCTCCGCTGGGTTTCGGGTCAACGCGGCCCGCGCCCGTACCTATATCGCACTGAACACCGAAGGTAAAGTCGTTGCAGAATTCTTTCGTGAAGTGTCCCCAGCAAAGACCACCCATGCGCTTGAAGTCCGAAATGTCTTTTTTGCCGGTTGTTTCAACGCTCATGTTCTGCTGATAGGCCACCAGATTTCCGCTCGGGTCGAACGTAATGATGTCTATATCGCCATCACCGTCATAGTCCGTAATGGCGGGCATATCTGTTCCTCCTACGTACAAAGGCAGCTTTCCGTTGAATCCCTCCGTAATGAGCCGGTCGCTTACGAGCCGAAAGACGGGCTGGCCGTTCTGGCCTTCGTTGCGAAAGACCCGCACCGTACCCGTTCCGTAGGTAAACATATCTTTCCGTCCATCGCCGTCGTAATCGACCAGGAGCATCCAGCTGTACACAAACGGGAAAGCGCCTTCATATTCGGGAGCGTACTGCCAGGCAGTGCCATTGCCGGTCGGGTTGTCGATGGCGACGAACGTATGTACTTTGTTGATGGTCCGGTCGAACACAACCAGATCCTCGCGGGCGTCGTCGTTTAGCCGCATGGTCGAGTACTGGGTCGCGTTCAGGCCACCTACCCATGGGTTTAGCATGGCACGCCCGTCGATGCTGACGGTGGGCCGCTGATCATACCGAAACGAAATTTTTCCGCCCGACTGCGCCTGAGCAACTACAGCCAGCAGACAACCAACCAGCGTAAACGCCTTTTTCATCTATATTTGAGGGATTCTTGTCATCATCCGGGGCCATACCATCTGGCCCTTGACAAGTTGGATGATGCTCTTACCAAAGAACGAAGAAGCCCCGCTTTTGTGATGCTGTCTACCGAACAACTATACCATAAATTTCAGGAATGTCTGGGCGTATCGACGGATACCCGCCGGATTACGCCCGATTGCCTGTTTGTCGCCCTGAAAGGCGCGAGCTTCGACGGCAACCAATTTGCCGAACAGGCCCTGGCATCGGGAGCCCGCTACGCCCTTGTCGACGACCCGGCCGTTGCTCAGCGCGACCCACGCTGCCTGCTTGTTCCAGATAGTCTGACGGCCTTGCAGGATCTGGCCCGCCATCATCGCCAAACCTTTACGTTCCCGGTTATCGGCCTGACCGGCTCCAACGGCAAGACCACCACCAAAGAACTGATTGCCGCGGTCTTGTCAAAAAGCTACCGGACCTATGCCACCGTCGGCAACCTCAACAATCACATTGGCGTACCCCTTACGCTGCTGTCGCTCAATGAGCAGTGTGAAATGGCGGTGGTCGAAATGGGCGCGAACCACCAGAAAGAGATAGAGTTGCTTTGTTCCATCGCCCAGCCCTCGCACGGCCTGATTACCAACGTTGGCAAGGCACACCTGGAAGGGTTCGGCGGAATTGAAGGCGTCCGCAAAGGCAAGGGGGAACTGTATGATTACCTGGCCCAAAACGCGAAGACGGTCTTTATCAACTCCCGCGACACGGTGCTGACGGCCATGTACCGCGAACGGCTGAAAAGCATCCGGTCAGAAACTACGTTTGCCGAAGCGATTTTTTACCCCGGCGACCCCACCGAACTGCTTCAGGAATCGCCGGTGGTTAAGTATCGTGACGCGACCGGCGAAGAAGTCACGACGCACTTACCCGGCCGACACAACTTCGAGAACATCCTGGCCGCACTGGCCATCGGTCAGTATTTTGGTATATCACTCCAGGACGCGAACCATGCCGTGGCCGACTATAATCCAACCAATAATCGGTCGCAGATTATTGCAAAAGGCACGAACACCGTTCTGCTGGATGCGTATAACGCCAACCCCAGTTCGATGGCCGCAGCTATCCGGCAATTTGCGGCTATGCCCGCTAAACGCAAAATGGTGATCCTGGGCGATATGTATGAGCTGGGCGACGAAAGCGAAGCCGAACATGCAGCGCTGGGTAAGCTCATCGCCGAAGCCAAGTTTGACACCGTTATTCTGGCGGGAAAAGACATGAAGTTTGCCCTCAGCTACCTGCCCAAAGCGTATTACTTCCCCGATAAATTTTCGTTGCATAACTGGGTGATGGACAACCCTATGACTGACACCTACGTATTAATAAAAGGGTCGCGGGGCATGAGTTTAGAGACCGTTGTGCCTTTCATATAACAAGCGAGTAGGTAATTGCTGACGCGGGGATATGCATCAGCAACTTCTATTGCCAACCATCTGACGGACCGCTGACACGGCCGGAATTAAATTAATTAATATGCATTACATGATTCGGGTTGTTAACGTAGTCTTGCTGGTTTTCGTAGCCGGGTTCACCCAGGCCCAAACGCAGCCCCGGTATGAGCCGGAAATTCAGGCATTCGAGAAAGCTGACAAAACGACTCCTCCACCGCAGCACCCTATCGTATTTACAGGCAGCTCATCCATTCGCCTGTGGACTAGTTTAGCAACCGATTTCCCCAACAAACCCGTATTGAACCGGGGCTTCGGCGGTTCGGAATTGAGCGACGTAATTCGCTATGCCGACCGACTCATTGTCAACTACCAGCCGAAACAAGTGGTGGTATATGCCGGTGAAAACGACATTGCATCGGGCAAACAAACCGGCAAGCAGACCTACAAGCGGTTCGTTACGTTGTTCCGTTACGTTCGCAACAAGCTGCCCGACGTTCCGTTTACCTTTATTGCGATCAAGCCGAGTCCCTCGCGCCGGAAATATTTTGCCGAGGTTGATGAAGCCAACAAGTTGATTCAGCGTTTTCTGGCCCGCAAATCAAACACAAGTTTTGTCGATATCCGGCCTACGATGCTCCAGCCAAACGGGCAGCCCATCCCCGAATTGTTCAGATCCGATAGCCTGCACATGACCGAAAAAGGCTATCAACGGTGGACCCAGGTACTGGCCCCGTACCTTAAGTAAAGCGATTTGCGAGTAGCAATAAGATAGCCTACGGTTTGTGTTTTGCTGGCGCTACGTCCTGAAACAACACGCTGTTTCAGGACGTAGCGCCAGCTCTTTTCTCAGAAACTACATCAGACTGCAAATCGCTTATACACGTTAAATCAATCAACTACCTATTAATAAATAATCCTTCATATTTTTTTGTGTATCGGTACCGTTGAGCCTTACATTAGGTCAGTAGTCTTACAGCTTCCACACCTATATACATGATTCCTCAAGCGAAACTCCTTCGCGTTTTTAAGCTTATACGCCTGCTGCATCAACAGCCAGGCCGCACCATTCCTCAGCTAGCCGAAGCCGTCGATCTATCCGAACGCTCGGTGTATCGGTACATTGAGTTTCTGGAAACGGTTGGCTATGCCATCGACTGCCACCCGCAGACAAAACGGTATTACCTGTTTGGGCCGGGGCCGGACAAACCCGACGCGTTTACCGAAGAAGAAGCCGACCTGATCCGCCATGCTCTGGCCGGGGTTGCCGACACGAATCCGCTGCTGGCGGGAATTCGTCAGAAAGTATTTTTGAGCAGTACCCTGCTACCGCTGGCCGACGGACTGGCCGATATTCACCAGGGGCAGATTGTTGGTAAGCTGGCCGAGGGCATTCGTGAACAGGTGCAAGTCACTTTAATTCGCTATCATTCCGCTAACTCGAACACGATTAGCGACCGGCTGGTGGAGCCCCTATCCTTCTCCGACGACTATGCCATACTAGAAGCCTACGAATCGGCTACAGCTACGGTGAAAACCTTCCGGACAAAGCGAATCGAGGCCGTCGAACTCACTAATCAACCCATACAGTACCAGGCTACCGACAGCCTGATGGATATTTTCACCTGGACAGGACCGGGCTGGCTTTCGGTCGAACTAAACCTCACCGACCGCGCATATCGGTTGCTGATTGAAGAATTTCCTGCCACTCGCCCCGATACGTATCAACGACGAGAGGCCGCTGATACGTCGTTTGCCTACGGTTGGTGCGGACGCGTGCGCGACTGGCGGGGTATTGGTCGGTTTGTACTCGGCTTACCGGGCGAAATTCAGGTCATAGAGCCGGAAGACTTTCGAGCTTATTTACGCGCTCGGCTGGTAGAATTTACGCTTTGACACAACTTGTCAATCACCTTTTCGTACTTCGTGCTATTAACTGGTACGAAGGCTATTCCTCAACCCTGACCTTATGCAATTTCGACTAACCCTCGTTCCAACCGCCCGCCAGACGCTGGTTCCGTTCAATTACGCGTACCGGCTTAGCGCATTCATCTACACCGTGCTGGCCGATGCCGATAAGCAGTACGCCGATTTTCTGCACGCGAAAGGCTACGAGTTTTCGAGTACGCGCCGGTTCAAGCTCTTTACGTTCTCCGACCTGATTATGCCGGGGGCCAAAGCAGACCCAAAGGCAGGCGGTATATGGGTTAATTCGCCGTACATCGAATGGATTGTTAGCTTTTACGTCGATAAAGCTGCCCAGCATTTCATCATGGGCTTGTTTCAGGACCAGCGCTGCGTAATTGCGTCGCCGAAGCACCGGGCGGAGTTTGTTGTTGAACGCGTCGAAGCCGTACCGGTTGAGATCAAGACGAACACCGTTACGTTACGGACTCTCTCGCCGGTGGTGATTGCCGAAAAAGACGAGCGCGGTATGGACCAGTACCTACATCCGGCCGATGAGCAATTCGGCCCGCTACTAATCTCAAATTTAGTGGCGAAGTGGGCCAGCGTCCCTGTCGCGGCCGGTGCTGATGAATTTACCGACTACGCTCTAACGTATCAACTCTTACCAGGCCGCCATGATCCCAAGTCACGTCTAGTTACGATTAAGGAAAACTCCCGCGAAGAAACGAAATTGCGGGGCTACTACGGTTTTCAGTTTGAACTCACCGGCCCCCAGGAATTACTGGAACTGGCCGTACTGGCCGGTGTAGGAAGGTATAATGCGGAGGGCTTTGGGTGCGTAAGCACAAAATTCACTCATTAAACTATTAACAATCAGACATGTACGATTATTTTCTATCAACTTATATTTCAATTCAGTCTCTGATTGCTGAGTAAAACTATTAAATACACATGTTATTTCAAACTTATATCTGCCTTGTATAATCTTGAATTAAGCCGTTTAAATGGGCTTAACAACTCAGTTCAAGTTCAAGCCGCCTTGTAGTCTTTCTTTTTTTTATCATCTTATTGGAGTAAAAAGGGGTTTACTGTAGCTTTGTTCTAAACTAAGCAGTTAAATCCATGACTAAGCACCTAGATACCTTAATCAATCGACCAGTACAATGCACTCATTGCGGACTAGCTACCCAGGCTGAACGTGATGGACATTGTGACATCTGTTGCAACTTAACCTTTTTAGTTTGTGATGATACTGTTTAGAGACTATACCGGCAGCGCTATGCTCAATAATGCGCTACAAACCATCGAAGCATTGGCTAAGCAACGTATCAGCACTGTTGATGCTGATACGTTGCTTAGGTTATTCAGAAATCCGTATAGTGATGGTTTGCACACACTCACACGCTTGAATAAGCGGTTGAAGAGTTATACCATGCTCTTCTCTAAAAATGGTCCGCTCCTCAACGATAAAGAATTCGGTGAAGCCATCTACAACCAACTCATTTCTGGTATTCTAGAAAATGCGGAGAATGAGGGACCGTATACCTGCGAGTTGTCGGGCTTGAGGTTCAAAACTACGTTTGATGCTTTCTATGAACAGACGCTCCGCAAAGTAGGCTATCCAGTCAGCAAGATTAGCGGTAAGGATAAAACCGTCAATCGGTGTTGGTTTCCGCTGTTAGGTGGGTTAGGTTCTGACGCACAGGCATTACCACAAGCCAAATATGCGCTTAGCGTTCACCCTGTTTGTTTGGCTATTATGCAGTTCTTGCCTTTATCTGCCGTGCTTTATAAAGGGGGAGTACTGTTAATTGATTCCTCAAATGAAGAGTTGTCTAAACGAATGATTGCTGATCATGTAGAGCGTATAAGAACTGAGGCAACCACGAGGGCATCAAATTTGTCAGTGGATAATATCAAAGATTTTACGAAAGGTCATTATTTATTAAGAGCCTTAGAAATTCTGGCTGATAAAGAGCGAAATGATAAGATTACAGCTTTCAATCTTTGGAGTTTTACTAATTCAGGTACCGGAGCGAGTTGCGAAATTGATCGCATACCGAACCAACTGATCGTTAAGTTACTCAGATTGTACAGAAGTCCCTCGCTACGGCCAACGCTGGAAGGGATCTTAAAGAATCCAAAAATTCAATCAGACTTTCTGGATTGCCTTGAGGGAAATATTGACTTCTATGGACTTTACCCCAATAAAAATTCAGATGGCGTTTCTGTTCGATTCTATGAGGAATACCAACGCCTTATCGGCAATGACGGTAAGTTGGAATATGCCAAATACATCGCTCATCTGCTAGGGAAGGAAGAATGGAGTAAAGCGCAGCATAAGTTCTTAGAAAAATCAGATGCTCCAACTAGCGATTATGCTTTGTATAAAAGTATGATTTTTGAATCACTGGTGGCAGCAGCGGCCCGTAAAGAGTGGCATTGGGCGCACCATGTCATGGTTCTCAATAATCCTGAAAAAATTCCGATAGATAGTACTATTAGCCGGATGTATCGGATGGTACATTTCTATTATCTAACGTTATCTGCCGATGACGACGTAACAATGCCTCCTATTCCCGATATAGCCCACCTGCCTATCGGTCAGTCGATTAATCTATTTTTTCATTTAATGGGTGAAGACAAACGCAGCTACAGCAGTCGTTGGTTAGGTGCCCGTTATCAGGAAGGCAATCCATTACCCTTGTTGATCCGAGAAGGTAGCCGATTTTATGAGCTTGAAACAGTTTATTCATTGTTGTTCGATGCTGAAAATCGACTGAACGCTTACGGGTTGCGGGATATTCTACGGATATACTTAAACTATTACCGCAATGAGCCAATCCCTCGGTTAACTGTTCAACCTGAGCTACTTCTTAAGCCCAGTGTTGAGCAAAATGAGTACCTGAACAACTTCGGCCAATTCGTTGATGAATACATCCATTACTATCGTGATGGACGAAATAAAGGTCAATTGGACGAAGAGAAATTTCGTCAGCATGTACTGGTTCCTATGCGTCGGGAAAATTTCCAAATCGCTCAATGGATAGATTCTGTCAGCGAAAGCATGGCTACCCTTGAAAAGGAATTGGAACAACCATTTGCCCCATCAATTCTTCCTGAAAAACTTCTGTACGACTATATGGGCAAATACAACCCATCGTTTGCTCGATTTGCTATGGAATATCTTTTAAATCAATTCTATCACCAATTATCACTTTCCCTCACAACAGTTTAATATGGCAACTCTCAACAACATTACCGGTGCATTAGTCATCGATGGTACAGCCGCCTTTCTAAATGGTGCAGGTTTAGGCGCAGGCGAAGACCGTAATAAAGTAGTCCCGAAAGTATTCGAAGAAATGGTGAACGGCCGCCGTGAAAAAGTGCCTTACGTATCGGCTCAAGCATGGAGACGATGGCTTCGGAATACCTCAAATGAGGAGAACAATTGGACACCCAGTGAATTACAGGCAATAGGCGTTTCGAAAAAAGGAACAACTAATAAAATCTCTACACAGCTTGATCCAATTGCTTTCCCAGAAGACGATTTGTTCGGTTATATGCGTAGTGGGGGAAATGATAAGTCAGGAGCGGGTGATGAAGATGACGAAGACGAGGCCCCTACAAAAACTAAAGCGGAGAGTGTTCAACGGACATCACCGTTTAAATGCTCTGTCTTAAAGGGTATCCGTGGTAAGCGGACGTTGAACGTTGATGAGGGTTTCGTTCACCTCAAAGAAAACACACCATTGCCCTACTCAACGCAGTTTTATGCGGCTCACCTTGAGGGATTCTTCAATCTCGAATATTATCGGCTTGGGCAATTTGACAACTTAGGTAGTAAACAGGAGTTAGCTTCTGAGACGGTTAAACAATATGCAGACCAGTTGACTAACAAACCTTTAGGCGCTAAAGGAACATTCAAACGCTTCACGCTACAAAACGCGGAGCAGTCACGCAAAGAGCGTGCGGCTGGTTTACTACGTGGACTGGCATTTTTACGGGGTGGAGCAAAGCAGGCTGCATTCGGTGCTGATGTTAGCCCCAAGGTGCTGATTTTAGCCGGACTTGAATGTGCAAACCCCGTCTTCAACAATTTGTTCGAGGGTTCTGGCGAAATGCCTTCTTTGAAAATTAATGCTCTCAAACAGATCATTGACGATTACCATAACAAACTGGCAACACCTGTCTATATCGGTATACGGGAAGGGTATCTACAGAACGAAGCTCAGGTGAAGGCTCTTTCAAACGATTCCACGATTGTTGTTGGCTCGCCCATAAGCGTTGCTCAGGACTTCATAAAGGCTTACTTGACTACGACATCCAATGAATGAAGTGCTGGAAGTTCAATTTGACGGATGGACAGCAACACCACGCTTGCCCTTCGTTCTTTCTGGCAATGCACTTTGCATGACGGTCCCTTCTTATTCGTCGCTACTGGGGTTGATTGGTTGCTGTTTGGGACGTATTGTAACACATAATGAAGTACAGTTGGGATTTTATTATCAATACGTAACGGAAGCTAATGACCTAGAAACGCGTCAGCGATTGGAGTTTGATGGCCGAAATGTAAAGCCACACGCCAAAGGTACGGATGCCTACAAGCGAGAGTTTCATGTCATAGCAGCAACTGACTTGGCAGGCGACCTTCAACCTTGTTTGACTCTCTGGCTAAATCGCACCGATTGGATAGATTACTTCCGCTATCCAATTGGAACACCTGCACTAGGACGCTCGCAGGACTTACTGCGCATCCGCTTTGAGTCAGTGCGAGTCGTTCCGGTCGAAGCTATTAGGCAGGCAAAAATCAGCGGATGTGCCTTGCCTTTTTCACCAGGTATGCAGGTAGCTGGACAGTTAGTTCAACTAGCTGATGCTTACGAAGAAAACACGCGAGTAGGAGCAGGCCGAAAGCCAATTAATCCACGTGTTTTTATCAATCTAGCAGCCGGTACGGGGCAAGAAGTATCAATCGGTAATTTATTCAGGACCGGCGAGGGTAAAAGTTTCTATCTACACAACTGGCAATGATCTAAAATGGATTTCAGCGTTTACAAAGCCAAAAGTGACGACCCAACGTTTGCGCTATGCATGACACTTGAGGAGCATACGCGACGGGTAGTTCGGGCAGCCATTGAGTTAGTTAACCGGTTGCCGTTTACAGAAGACGAGCGTAATGAGTGGCTGAGAAAAGCTATTCGTAGTGCTGTATGGCACGACATCGGCAAAGCTCATAAGAGCTTTCAGTTGAATCTTAAAAAAGGTACAACGGTTGTAAGCATTCGTCACGAACTCATCTCACTTTGGTTTTGTGAGCAGTTTTTAGATCTTCCTATTGACGAGTTATTTGCCATCGCTACACACCACAAAGGGATCGTTTCCGATGGTTTCAAAAAACTTTCTCTTTACGAGATAGGAACTGACTTAGCCTGTCATCTGGCCGATGACCCAGCATTGGTGAAGAACGCCGAAGAGATTGTAAAAGCTTGGGGAACGCTTTTCAATGATGTTTCGCCAGTAACAAACAATCTTTCTCTTAACGATACGTATTCAGATGAAATTCAATTTCTTCTGATGAAGGATAGGCAACAATCACAGTGGGCAGATAGGTTGCAACTAGCTCGTATGCGTGGCTTGCTGATGGCGGCTGATCACATTGGTTCTGCAAAGACGGAAAGCGATTTGCCAATATGGAAACGACTTGAGCTGACCGATTTTTATCCCACAACCGTAAACGATAAAAATAAAGTCGTTCGGGTACCTTTTCGACCATTTCAGGAGCGCATGCAGCAGTACGTAGGCGACGTTGTTCTACATGCGCCGACAGGTTCGGGAAAAACGGAAGCAGCGTTAAGTTGGGTGTATGCCAATCAGACAGAAAATGTCAGACTGTTTTACCTGCTGCCGTACACTGCCAGTATTAACGCTATGGTACGTAGGCTTAAAGGTATTTATGGTAAGGATCGGGTAACGGCTCTTCACAGCAAAGCCCTCGATTTTTTCTACGAGGAAGCAATCAACGAAACGAATAATTTTCAGCAAAGCGAAGAGATTGCTCGAAACAAACGGTCTGCTTCCCGCGAATTATTTTACCCTGTTAAAGTAGCTACGTTGCATCAGGTACTCAAACACGCGCTACATGGTAAAGGATGGGATATGAGTCTATTCGACTACCAAAACGCCTTGTTTATCATTGACGAATTTCATACGTACGATGCACACCTAACAGGGATGATGCTGGCAACGCTTCAGTGGCTTAAGCGATTTTGTAACGCTAAAATTCTGCTGATGTCGGCAACCATTCCCAAATTTCTACTGGATCGGATTGTTAATGAATTGTTCGATGGTGATACATCGAGAATCATACGCCCAAATCCAGGTAAGCCAGCTGATGCCGATATACTAAAACGTATTCGTCACAAATTAATCTGCCAGCCTAAGAAAACGGTTATTGATTCAACTGAACAAATCACGCAGATACTAGAGGAAGACAAAAAAACTGTGCTGATTATTGTCAATAACGTCAGTACATGTCAGAAACTAAGTCAGACTTTTAACAAGTATAATCCCAAATTATTGCACGGTGGTTTTCATCGCAAAGACCGTAAAGAGATTGAAAAGAGTATCACAGCAGACGACAGAAAGGAGCGCCCTCGATTATTAATTGCTACACAGGCCGTAGAGGTTAGTCTAGATATTGATTATAATGTTGCCTTTATTGAGAATGCTCCAATTGACGCACTAATTCAACGATTTGGCCGCGTCAACCGAGCTGGAAAACGTAAAAAACCATCAGAAATACATCTTTTTGAAAATAGCGTTGGTAACACCAAACGGATCTACGACCAAACTATCGTAGATGAAACATGGCGTGTTCTTCTAAAGCTGGATGGGCAGGAGTTATCTGAGCAACATTTGGTCGATGCCTGCGATGAAGTATATGAAACGGGCTACACCGAAGAACAAGAGCGTAACTTCCAAATCGGTTTTACTCACGAACGAATTATCAATTTTGAGAATACATTTCACGCAGGTGATTGGGCAGATTGGGTTGAAGACGTTATTGATAAGAGTAATTTAAAGATTGATGTTCTGTGTGAGAATCTAAGGGCTGACTTCGAAGCCAAAAGAAAGGAAGGGAAGTATATTGAAGCCAGCCAGCTTTTGGTGCAGGCTTATCCATGGGAGTGCCCTAAAGAGTATCAAATCAAATTAGAAGACAAGCAGAATACGCTGGTGGCAACTAACCTTAAATACACTCAAGGGGTCGGTTACAAACGGATAGAGCGTTCATCTGGCTTTAATTTTTTATAACAGTTAACCATTCATGAAATACCCCCGCCAACTTTCTGCCGGTGCCAACAACGCTGTTATTGCTCTCTCGGATACGGAGGTAGCTAAGCTGTTTCTGGGCGATACACGTTCGGATATTGGTTCAGAAGCGGAGAAAATGAAGTTCGCCAATACTGTCAATGATCTGGTAGTCCGTTTCATCCGGCTCGATTATAACGACAATCTACAGGCCGAAATGCTGGTTATGGAGCGAATTCGTCCTATCGATTACCGGGCCTACGAAATTGAACGTCGGGAACTTTGGTACGATGTATTTGCGGACGAGCTACAGCAGTTGCACCAGGCGGGGTTTGTGCATCGGGACTTACGTCGGCCGTCGGACCTTGATGGTCTTGCCTTCGACAACATCCTGCTGACCGAGCAGGGGTTACGGTTGATCGACGTGGGCATTTCGGCGTTGCGGCATCAGGTTGGCGATAAAATCTTCACCAAATATCTGGAGGTTGAAAAAGCTGAATTAGAGCAGTTTCGTGATTATTTTCTGAATCGATAGTTGTATGCCCCACACCAACGCTACCTTAATCAATTACTACCATCTGTGTCATCGCAAGATGTGGCTTCATGCCAATCAGATACGGATGGAACACACCTCGGAAGCTGTTGCCGAAGGAAAGCAGCTTCACGAACATGCTTATCCACAACGCGCCGAACGCTACCGCGAGATTACCCTCGATGGCTCCAAGATTGATTTCTATGATCCGTATGACAAGGTGGTGCATGAAATCAAGAAGTCGGATAAGCTCGAACACTCGCACGTAGCGCAGGTGCAGTTTTATCTGTATCTGCTCCGCAAAAATGGCGTTGAGGGGGCCACCGGACTGATCGAGTACCCCAAACTACGGCAAACGCAGACCGTCCGGCTGGAGGACGAAGACGTGCCGATGGTCGAAAGTTGGATACGTGACATTGAGCAAATCGTAGAAAGCGAGCAGTGTCCAGGGCGGCTCAACAAAGCTAAATGCCGGTCGTGCAGCTACTTTGATTTTTGTTACGCCGAAGAGGAGTAACGGGATGAAGGCGGAAAGGGACGCGAGGGATTTCCTCTCCGATGTTCTAAACTCCGCTTATGTCTCTCTTTCATCCCCGCTCCTTCCTTTACTCCCGCTCCCCCTTTTTTCCACACCTTACTATGAAACAGCCGAAATACATCTTCAATCCCGGCCGGATGAGTCGGAAAGACAATACGCTCAAGTTTACGCCGGTTGATGAAGACGGCAACGAAGGCCAGCCCCGTTACTTACCCATCGAGCAGATTGCCGACCTGTATATCTTCGGTAGTCTGGATGCCAATTCGGCCCTGTTCAACTTTCTGGGGCAGAACGGCATCTCGGTTCACTTCTTCGACTATTACGAAAACTACACCGGTTCGTTTATGGCGCGAGAGTATCTGCTGGCCGGTAAAATGCAAGTCGAGCAAACCAAATCGTACCTCTCGGCCAAAAAGCGAATCGTGATTGCCCAGCGACTGGTCGAGGGAGCCGCAGCCAACATATTGCGCGTACTGAAATACCACAACAACCGCGACCGCGACGTAGCCACGGCCATCGCGGTCATTGAACAACTGCTGACGGCGGTTCCGGGAACGATGGATGTGCCAACGCTGATGGGCATTGAGGGCAACATCCGCCAGACGTATTACAGTACGTTCGACACCATTGTTGGCGAAACGTTCTGCATGGACGGACGTAGCAAACGCCCCCCGCAGAATGAGTTGAATTCGCTAATCTCGTTCGGCAACATGCTCTGTTACACCAAATGCCTGAGCACCATTTACCATACTCAGTTGAACCCAACGATTAGTTTCCTGCACGAACCCGGTGCGCGTCGGTATTCGCTGGCCCTGGACATTGCCGAAATCTTCAAGCCCATTCTGGTCGACCGGCTGATTTTTCGGATGATCAACAAACGGCAGTTACAGCCATCGGATTTTCGCTCGGAAATCGGGGGCTGCGTGATGAAAGAAGCCGCTCGTAAGCGCTTCATGCAGGGGCTTGATGAACTGATGAAAGAAACCATCAAACACCGTTCGCTGGGACGTAGCGTCAGCTATCGGCACCTGATCAAGCTGGAGTGCTATAAGTTGCAGAAGCACTTACTGGGCATTGAGGAATACAAACCGTTTAAAGCGTGGTGGTAAGTTTTTAAGGAGATAAAGGGTGAATAGCTAACGCAAAGTTTTTCACTCTTTCGCTCCGGTTCGGCGTCCTGATTCACTCTTTATCTATGTATATTATCCTGGTTTATGACATGGGGCAGAAACGCGTCGGGAAGATGCTCAAGCTCTGTCGGCGGTATCTGAACTGGATTCAGAATTCAGTGTTCGAAGGGGAGCTAACCGATGTGCAGTTGAAGGAATTAATGCACGAGGCCAGGCGCATCATGAAGGACGACGAAGACAGCCTGATTCTGTTTAAGAACCGTGACAAAAAGTGGTTGGATAAAGAGATTGTTGGTGTAGAGCGACAATCGACGGATGAATTTTTGTAGAGCGAATGTCGTCAATCGCCTGTATACGTTCTTTGACCAGTAGTCTTTATTTAATTTTCGGCAGTTCTTTTCGACTTAGTCCACTGACAGTCAAGGAGTCGTCAATCGGCCGGCATTTTCGTACCATCACCGATTGACGACTTTTTCGATTAAACAGGCTGTTCAAAAACACGCACAGGGCTTTGCAAAGCCCTTTTTTCGTCTGTATTTTCACGGCTTCTAATCGTACCTGAGTGGAATTGAAATTCATGTTGCGAATCATCTCACAAATAGTCTCTAACCTCTTCTAATCGTACCTGAGTGGAATTGAAATGTTACAGCAGCAACAACACGCAACGAAACAGCGCGCTTCTAATCGTACCTGAGTGGAATTGAAATATTTAAAGCCGCGTGCTGCCCAGATCAAGAACGAAACCTTCTAATCGTACCTGAGTGGAATTGAAATAGCAACTTCGTGACCACATCGGATAAATCGGGCGCCTCTTCTAATCGTACCTGAGTGGAATTGAAATTCCTGACGGTGAAGGGTAATCTGCAACTTCGCTTTGACCTTCTAATCGTACCTGAGTGGAATTGAAATTCGAAGAAGGCTTGAAAGGCACCCTTTGGGTCAACTTCTTCTAATCGTACCTGAGTGGAATTGAAATTTTAATCGTCGCGCTTCCGTTGCAGGAGCCTGGTTAACTTCTAATCGTACCTGAGTGGAATTGAAATGCTCTCTGAGCGCCTGCATGGTTCGGCGCTCAGCGGCCCTTCTAATCGTACCTGAGTGGAATTGAAATTTTGGCGTCGCCTGAGTGGATGGACGACCTGACGGCCTTCTAATCGTACCTGAGTGGAATTGAAATTTGCCCCCGGCGGCTCAGATTGGGACACCGACCCCGCTTCTAATCGTACCTGAGTGGAATTGAAATGTGGTCAAATCGGTTGAAGTCGTGGGCAGTATTAACTTCTAATCGTACCTGAGTGGAATTGAAATCCGTAATATACATGACTAGATTCCAAGGTTGCCGCCTTCTAATCGTACCTGAGTGGAATTGAAATGTATAGAGGGTGTATTTTGTGTAATGTAAAGGGGAATCTTCTAATCGTACCTGAGTGGAATTGAAATGTCTTCCAGTTCCCCGTCTTTATGCTTGCGGTAGTAGCTTCTAATCGTACCTGAGTGGAATTGAAATAAGAACAGATGCGCCGTTATTGTAGAATTTGATTCCTTCTAATCGTACCTGAGTGGAATTGAAATGCGCCAATGGTACATCGGGCAAATCCTTTACGCTCTTCTAATCGTACCTGAGTGGAATTGAAATAAGTAGCCGAAGGGCTATTCAAACGCGCAACCGGCCTTCTAATCGTACCTGAGTGGAATTGAAATCCACTCGACAGGTTTGGCGCTAACTGATTGAAAACCCTTCTAATCGTACCTGAGTGGAATTGAAATTTGTGCCGGGCGTGGGTAACGTGGTCGGCGCGGTCTTCTAATCGTACCTGAGTGGAATTGAAATTGCTTAAATCTATTTCCCTTTGCGCGTTCATTTTCGGCCTTCTAATCGTACCTGAGTGGAATTGAAATTTGTAAAACAGACGTTGAAAATGGCCTTCGTCAACTTCTAATCGTACCTGAGTGGAATTGAAATAATTACGGAAAACTCAGAACAGAAATCGTTTTAGCCTTCTAATCGTACCTGAGTGGAATTGAAATTTGGATGAAGCGGGTAATGTTGCCTATATTTCAATACTTCTAATCGTACCTGAGTGGAATTGAAATATGGTCAAGTAAGACTTTGAAGATTGCCTGTGGAACTTCTAATCGTACCTGAGTGGAATTGAAATATTCTCATAGGTTTTATGTGTGGGCAATTTGAACAGTCTTCTAATCGTACCTGAGTGGAATTGAAATATCTGTGTAGAGAGCCGGATTATGCAACCGGTGCACTTCTAATCGTACCTGAGTGGAATTGAAATTAGCGATGCTGACACCTACACCGCAGTCGTTCAGGACTTCTAATCGTACCTGAGTGGAATTGAAATAAGCTTGGTTGTTCTAACGTAGTCCGTTTCCGGATCGCTTCTAATCGTACCTGAGTGGAATTGAAATTTGATTTTTCGCGTTGGAAACGAAGTCTGGACCAGACTTCTAATCGTACCTGAGTGGAATTGAAATTAGGGTGGGCGCGTAAAGTGCTGCCAATAGCTTAAACTTCTAATCGTACCTGAGTGGAATTGAAATGTGCTGGGAAAGCTCTGGGACGTAGACGAACAGTTTACTTCTAATCGTACCTGAGTGGAATTGAAATCCGGGTTTGAGCACCCGAAAGGCGTCCCGCAACCAGCTTCTAATCGTACCTGAGTGGAATTGAAATTTCGTACCCCCACTGCAACAGGGTGAGCAAATGAGCTTCTAATCGTACCTGAGTGGAATTGAAATTTGCCTCAATCATCGAGTCGGGCGATACCAACCCGGCTTCTAATCGTACCTGAGTGGAATTGAAATGGGGTTTGCTCGTATCGGGCCGCACCGAAGCGAGACTTCTAATCGTACCTGAGTGGAATTGAAATTTTCGCAAATGACGACGACCCAAAAATTCGCCCCCGCTTCTAATCGTACCTGAGTGGAATTGAAATCTTAGTCAGCGCTCTAAGGTGGGCATTTACGCCGGCTTCTAATCGTACCTGAGTGGAATTGAAATTCGCTTTGAGTGCGAACAGGGGTTTTTTGGCAGAAACTTCTAATCGTACCTGAGTGGAATTGAAATTCGAACAGAAGCTAATGGTGGGGTCGTTAGCCGCCTTCTAATCGTACCTGAGTGGAATTGAAATTTAGGCAACCAAACCTCTCTTGCCCGAGTGTCATCTTCTAATCGTACCTGAGTGGAATTGAAATGCAGGTAACCTTCATGAAATAGCAGCGGGTTCGATCCCTTCTAATCGTACCTGAGTGGAATTGAAATGTGTGCGTCAGCTATCGGTCGATACGTACGCCGACTTCTAATCGTACCTGAGTGGAATTGAAATTGGTTAGCTACGTTGGGAACGTCGGGCGGGTAAGGCTTCTAATCGTACCTGAGTGGAATTGAAATCTTCAGGTAGTTGGTCGCTGCGTAGGGATCGATTCGCTTCTAATCGTACCTGAGTGGAATTGAAATACCGTCGGCTGGTTGGAGAACTCAACGCCTTCGTATTCTTCTAATCGTACCTGAGTGGAATTGAAATTTGGTAGTTGTCGCGTTCCTTTTTGATGTTTCGACTTCTAATCGTACCTGAGTGGAATTGAAATATCCGAAATGAGTGTAGTGAAATCCATCTTCCGCAACTTCTAATCGTACCTGAGTGGAATTGAAATTCCGGTTGGCGACCGTTGGGTACGACGAAGCGCCGCTTCTAATCGTACCTGAGTGGAATTGAAATCGGGCAAAGCTCACTCATCGAAGTACCGGTCGGTCCTTCTAATCGTACCTGAGTGGAATTGAAATAACGGAACCTTCAGACCATGCACCTTAATGATTGGCTTCTAATCGTACCTGAGTGGAATTGAAATTTGCGCTGAGCTATTGGCTCGGTGCCGCGCCCACCGCTTCTAATCGTACCTGAGTGGAATTGAAATTCGGAGACCAGTTCGAACTCAACCGCTTCCGCTTCGGCTTCTAATCGTACCTGAGTGGAATTGAAATTAGCTCCTGCGAGAAGTAGGGTAGGGCGGTAAATTCCCTTCTAATCGTACCTGAGTGGAATTGAAATTTTTCTACAGGATCGTTAAGTAAGGCGCGTCCGATCTTCTAATCGTACCTGAGTGGAATTGAAATCCGAGTTTACGCTATATAGTTGGAAGCACACCCGGCTTCTAATCGTACCTGAGTGGAATTGAAATATGTAGATCACAAGTGGAATAACGGGGATTGCCGGGGCTTCTAATCGTACCTGAGTGGAATTGAAATTCGAACGAAGCAATGATTAAGTTTTGCGTTGGCGCTCTTCTAATCGTACCTGAGTGGAATTGAAATTAAAACGCCGTTGATAGTCATACAAAGCAGGACGGCCTTCTAATCGTACCTGAGTGGAATTGAAATTCGGTCTAAGAGGTAGATTGATTTGTTTTATTCCACTTCTAATCGTACCTGAGTGGAATTGAAATGCTTTTCGGGTTGAATAACCCCGGCCTGCACCAGCGCTTCTAATCGTACCTGAGTGGAATTGAAATAACTTAAAAGCTCATGACTATTAAATTCAAAAAAGACTTCTAATCGTACCTGAGTGGAATTGAAATAAGCGATTAAAGAACTATTCGGCACGGTCGATAGCTTCTAATCGTACCTGAGTGGAATTGAAATATATTGACTTCCAGATTGGCAACATTCACCCCGACACTTCTAATCGTACCTGAGTGGAATTGAAATTGTTGGAAGCATGAAGTTCGGGCTTAACCAAAACAACCTTCTAATCGTACCTGAGTGGAATTGAAATTTCTTTCGCGTAAGGGTGCTCCATGTCGGCCACGGTCTTCTAATCGTACCTGAGTGGAATTGAAATTGCTAACCATGGCCGTATTAGTAGGCATGTGGCTTTCTTCTAATCGTACCTGAGTGGAATTGAAATACGGAGACTACACAGGCAGCGTGTCGGAAACCGTGCTTCTAATCGTACCTGAGTGGAATTGAAATGAGGTGTCGGTCATCTTCCTTGCCAAGTCGCTTCCCCTTCTAATCGTACCTGAGTGGAATTGAAATATCAGCTCACCATTAACTACCCCGGCGGAGGCACCCTTCTAATCGTACCTGAGTGGAATTGAAATATAGGCCCAGAATAATCAGCGCACCGCAGATGAAGGCTTCTAATCGTACCTGAGTGGAATTGAAATCAATTACGCCCTCAGTTACTTTTGGCCGATGTTTACTTCTAATCGTACCTGAGTGGAATTGAAATGAAGTTGCCGAAGATCACGACGTTGAAGGCGTTGTACTTCTAATCGTACCTGAGTGGAATTGAAATAACTCTTTAGCTGATTATCAGCACTTTGCCGTTTTTCTTCTAATCGTACCTGAGTGGAATTGAAATTCTATCTCCGCGTGACAGTCAATCAGGAGCGGTTGGCTTCTAATCGTACCTGAGTGGAATTGAAATTTGTGCGCGTTTAGTCGAAGCGTACCGAACCGGGCCCTTCTAATCGTACCTGAGTGGAATTGAAATATGGAGCCGTTATAGGCATCGGCACGGACGGCTTAACTTCTAATCGTACCTGAGTGGAATTGAAATTCATTGCCACTTAGGCCATAGACATAATAAATATCCCCTTCTAATCGTACCTGAGTGGAATTGAAATACGGTAACAATTACGTTTCAGAATGGTAAGAGCGCAACTTCTAATCGTACCTGAGTGGAATTGAAATAGCATAACGCGGTAGGCACTCGCGAATATAGGATTTGCTTCTAATCGTACCTGAGTGGAATTGAAATTTATACACTTGGCTCAACGACGAAGGCGTCAGGCTCTACTTCTAATCGTACCTGAGTGGAATTGAAATGATCACTCCGCATCTGCATCAGGGCCGTAGACTCGCTTCTAATCGTACCTGAGTGGAATTGAAATAACCTTTGTGATCACGCCCGATTTGGTACCGTCGTTCTTCTAATCGTACCTGAGTGGAATTGAAATGCTGGTGTTGACCGATCGGGTGGTATTAACCAGCTTCTTCTAATCGTACCTGAGTGGAATTGAAATCCGGGTCGAAGGTACGCCGAAGTGCACACGATTGAGCTTCTAATCGTACCTGAGTGGAATTGAAATGAATGAGCCAGTTAAACGTAGGTAGATTCAGTGTTTTCTTCTAATCGTACCTGAGTGGAATTGAAATTAATAGGTCGTCAGGTACGTGCCGGGCCGGAAATAGCTTCTAATCGTACCTGAGTGGAATTGAAATACCCCTACTACTTTATTATTTACGGAGCGGGTGACGCTTCTAATCGTACCTGAGTGGAATTGAAATCCGTTTGGGGCGGGTCGGCTGGGGCTGTACCGGCTCTTCTAATCGTACCTGAGTGGAATTGAAATTTGCGGCAAGGTCCACCATATTCAGGGTGTACTCCCTTCTAATCGTACCTGAGTGGAATTGAAATTTTACGGGTTCGGGACCTAGTGGCACCGGAAAGAACTTCTAATCGTACCTGAGTGGAATTGAAATTAATGCTGTTGCCAAGCGGTGTCTGGGCATTCTGGGCTTCTAATCGTACCTGAGTGGAATTGAAATTTGATAAGTTCTAAGTACTTAGCCATTGTAAAAAACTTCTAATCGTACCTGAGTGGAATTGAAATATTGGCGGCACCGGTAAACACCCCGCTGGGCTTCGGCCTTCTAATCGTACCTGAGTGGAATTGAAATATCCGTACCGGCTCGTTCACGACCTGATCAGGGAATACTTCTAATCGTACCTGAGTGGAATTGAAATTTGTGCAGGAGCTGGCTAATCAGTTCGACTTCGATGCTTCTAATCGTACCTGAGTGGAATTGAAATATTTGGGGCGATTCTAACCCGCCCGGCAAGATGGATCTTCTAATCGTACCTGAGTGGAATTGAAATCGAAAAAGGGAGCAAACGAGGCAATCAGCCCGTACCCTTCTAATCGTACCTGAGTGGAATTGAAATTGGTACTATTCGATTGCGGTTTGGGCTATGTCAGTCTTCTAATCGTACCTGAGTGGAATTGAAATTCACAAGCACACTAAAGGCGTCCATGTCAATCGCCCTTCTAATCGTACCTGAGTGGAATTGAAATATGGCAATAGACCCGTTTGGTCGGCCCTCAACTCAGGCTTCTAATCGTACCTGAGTGGAATTGAAATGTGTTAGGGTTTGCATTTACCTTCGTAAACCCGCCTTCTAATCGTACCTGAGTGGAATTGAAATATATCGTTTTCATATCTCGTGCGACAGGAATCACGCCTTCTAATCGTACCTGAGTGGAATTGAAATGGGGCTGGCGGGACTATAACGGCAATCAACTCGCCTTCTAATCGTACCTGAGTGGAATTGAAATAACTTAAACGGGCGGTTAAACGCCCTTCCTACCATGCCTTCTAATCGTACCTGAGTGGAATTGAAATCTAGTTAGGGCAAAACAGGTACTAGAAATCAGGCACTCTTCTAATCGTACCTGAGTGGAATTGAAATACCATATAAGCGAAGGTTACAGTTTTACCGCCCCCGGCTTCTAATCGTACCTGAGTGGAATTGAAATAAGCCCCATCGGTCGTGAAGCCTTTGGGGATAGTGACTTCTAATCGTACCTGAGTGGAATTGAAATCTCTACAAGATCACCAAAAAGGATGGCGGCTGCGCTTCTAATCGTACCTGAGTGGAATGAAATTTGGGAGTTACAAAAGTATTTCCATTCGGATGTCGGCGCGGGCGTAGGGGGTTTCTACACGGGGAACCTCCCGAAAGCCAACGTTCTGGTACAAGGTTAAAGCTGGCGTTAAGCGCCGGTTCGATTCGAGCCAAACCGTTTTTACGCCGATCTGACGAGCGTAGTTGAGAGCCACTTCGCAGAGCATCCGGCCAACGCCCTGCCCCTGAACCGTAGGCGATACCGCCATTTTCGCAAGCTCGAAGCCCGATGCCCCCATATTCACCATAGCGACGCAACCTACAATTTCCTCCTTCGTCGGTCCATCACCGGATTGGTCAGACAAGCGTTTGGCAAGAAAAATTTGTCCCTGATTAGGCAGCACATACCTCTCCGGGTGATCCAACTGCTCTAAGTCATGGGGTTCGACTGTGAAGAAGTGCGAGATCCATTCAACATTCAATCGTTTAAAATCGGGTTGATAATCGGCTGTATATGGAATAATTGAAATGGTGCTCATGCGTAATTAAATAATTGGGTCCACTAATTCGCGTACACTAAGACATCGTTGTTATAAACCGAAATTGAGACTGGGTAATTCATTACGTATCACTTACCTGTTTAGCAAACGTATTGACATAATCTACGCGGCTATACTAAATACGTAGTCGATTGTACTGTTCGGGTAATTTACAGTCCTTATTTTAAGAAATACAATTCTCTTGTATTGATTGGCAGGGGCATTCAGGGTGTATCTGATACAGATTCCGGTGTTGAAATTGAAGCGATTGCTTGATTAAATCACCTCTGGCGTAGTAAACGGTTAGCCTTTCTGAGATACACCTTGTAAATTTGCATTTTAGTAAGAACTCAAGCCGGTTTTGGAAGATCTGTTTGATCGCTCTGGAACCGAAAACGAAAACTATAGTATGGAAACCTCCACGTACGTCCCCTACAAGGTTAAGGACATCGCGCTGGCCGAATGGGGCCGCAAGGAAATCCGGCTTGCCGAAGCCGAAATGCCGGGTTTGATGGCTCTCCGCGCCGAGTATGGACCGTCGAAGCCGCTGGCCGGTGCCCGCATTGCCGGGTGTCTGCACATGACCATCCAAACGGCCGTTTTGATTGAAACGCTCGTCGAGCTAGGGGCTGATGTCACCTGGTCGTCGTGCAATATCTTCTCCACGCAGGATCACGCGGCTGCCGCCATCGCTGCGGCCGGGATTCCGGTGTATGCCTGGAAAGGGATGACGGAAGAAGAATTCAACTGGTGCATTGAACAGACGTTGTTCTTCGGCGAAGATCGCCAGCCCCTCAACATGATCCTGGACGATGGCGGTGACCTGACCAACATGGTCTTTGACGTGTATCCCGAACTGATTCAGGGCATTAAAGGTCTGTCGGAAGAAACAACAACGGGCGTCCACCGGCTGTACGAGCGGATGAAGAATGGTACGCTGCATCTGCCCGCCATCAACGTAAATGACTCGGTAACGAAGTCGAAATTTGACAACAAATACGGCTGCCGCGAGTCGCTGGTCGACGCAATCCGTCGCGCAACCGACCTGATGCTGGCTGGTAAAGTAGCGGTTGTTGCGGGTTATGGCGACGTAGGTAAAGGATCGGCCGAATCGTTACGGGGGGCCGGTTGCCGCGTGCTGGTAACCGAAATCGACCCAATCTGTGCCTTGCAGGCCGCTATGGATGGTTACGAGGTTGTTCCGATGGATGAGGCTGTTCCCCGCGCCCAGATTTTTGTGACGGCAACCGGAAACGTTCGCATCATCAAGGATCGGCACTTCAAGGCTATGAAAGACAAAGCCATTGTCTGCAACATCGGTCACTTCGACAACGAGATTGACATGGCGTGGTTGAACGAAAACTACGGCCATACCAAGAGCCAGATCAAACCGCAGGTCGATATGTACGAAGTCGATGGCAAGGAAATCATCGTGCTGGCCGAAGGCCGGTTGGTGAACCTGGGCTGCGCAATGGGTCACCCATCGTTCGTGATGTCGTGTTCGTTCTCGAACCAGACGCT
Organism: Spirosoma knui; assembly: GCF_054780635.1. Taxonomy (NCBI): domain Bacteria; kingdom Pseudomonadati; phylum Bacteroidota; class Cytophagia; order Cytophagales; family Cytophagaceae; genus Spirosoma; species Spirosoma knui. Next base: position 258,456 of record NZ_BAAGVY010000003.1, read on the forward strand.
GGCGCAATTAGAGCTGTGGGCCAACTCAGACAAGTACGAAAACAAAGTATACGTACTGCCCAAGAAACTCGATGAGAAAGTAGCAGCCCTGCACCTGGCCCACGTTGGAGCCCGACTCGAACCCCTTGAGCAGGAACAGGCTGACTACATCGGTGTAACGGTTGAAGGTCCCTTCAAATCAGAGATGTACCGGTACTAATTGTCTGAACCGGGATTTAGAGGATTAAACGGATTAACAGGATTTTGCTTTTAATAAAGCGAGTAGCGTTCAACAGAATCCTGTTAATCTGTATAATCCTCTAAATCCCGGTTTAGATTTACGCGCGGCCCCGGAAACGGGGCCGCGCTTTTTTGCATTATATTTGCTTAGGTTTGGTGTTGAACGTATTGATTTACAATTGCCTCACATCACTACCTTTGTGGACGCCCTTTCCCCAAAAAATGGTATGAATCGACTGCTCCTGGCGCTGCTGTTGTCTCCTCTCCTGTGCGTGGCGCAGCAGACGACAATTGATACGCTGCACTGGAGCGCTACCCGTCGACTTGAACTGGCTGATTTCCACGCGCCCATTCAACCGGGTCTGGGTGGGTCAGAATTTTATTACCAGATTGGCTACGAAGTACGGCCGACATCCATCTGGAACCCGCCCGCTATCGACGCCTTCTGTTTGATGTTCCGGAATCTGTCGTGGGTATCCGAAACGGCACGTAATCAACGGACGCTGGCGTATAATCAGGTGCTGTTCGACCTGGTAGAAGTGCATACCCGGCAGATGAAAGCCAAGCTGATTGCGTTGGGTGCTGACCGTCGATTTAAACAGCAGGCCACTCAGATTGAGTACCTGACTAATGCCGAACTGGGAGCCGAGGTTAACCGATTCCGGGCCGAAACCGGCGGGGGCGATGATGTGGCCGCTTTGCAGCGCTGGCAGAAGCAGGTTACCCAGCGGCTCTATGATGTGCCCGATCTGGTCACGACGTATCAGGCATCGAAAATTGGGTATGGTGTATTTTTCGGGGCCGGGGGTGCCTTGCCCGTTGGCCCGCTGGCTAATACACTCAACCCACCGGCCGGTGTGGTAATCGGTCTCGACATTGCGTTTAATCGTACGTTTCTGCTGTTGCATCCCACGTTGTACAACGGCACCATCCGGGCGGGGTTTTCGTACCACAACCAAAGCTGGGAACGGGGTATGGGAGCCAGTACGGCTTTATTTGAAGTAGGCGTAGGTCGTGCCGCCCATGACTCGCCCCGCAGTCGGCTGATTCCGTACGTGGGCTACCGACTCCTGACTATGGTTCCCCGCGACCGGAACGATGAACGCTACAAAGGCTACTCGCTCCTGAGTCATGCCCCAGCCGTAGGGCTTATTCTTGACCTTAAACTAGGCGATAACAGCCGGCGACCCGACCGGACGGAAACCAGCTTCTGGTTCATCCGCACAAAAGTGTCGTACAGCCCGATGATTGATTCTAAACCCTTCTCGGGCGGGCTGCTTAACGTACAGATTGGCCTAGGTGGTTTCGGGCGTGTTCGGAAAGTCAGTTACCGCCCCGAGCCTACGGTCATTCTGTTACCCGGCAGTCTGATTTAAAACCAGTGAACGTAAGGGTTCATTAAGACCACAGAATCCGGTTACTCGCCTGACTTCTGCTCCAGAAAAATCAGCATCCCTCCGGCATTTTCTCGGTGGATAATACGTAACAAATACGGCAAAAGTAGACTGTCCAGGATCAGCGTATCCATCATGGTGTGATACGTCTTTCTTTGTCTAAGCGAAGGGAATCAGAACCAACCAGCCGGTTCTGTTTGTAACTTTGTTTACGCTGTCCGCTTCAGCAAAGCGGCTCCTGCTTACGTCTCTATGCGTCTGTTTAGCCTTTTATGTTGCCTGCTCACCGCTTCCGCGTGGGCACAAAGCCCTTCACAACCGTTTTCACACGCTGATTCGCTGCGCGGAGGTTTACGCCCCGAACGTACCAGTTATGACGTTACGTTTTACGACCTGAGTGTGAGTGTTGATCCGGCCACCCGACGTATTGAAGGCAGCAACACCATCCGGTATAAAGTTGTGAAGCCGTTTCAGCGGATGCAGGTCGACCTTTTCGCTAATATGCAGGTGAAGTCGATTAGGCAGGGTAACAAATCCTTGGCTTACACCCGCGATGGCAACGCCATGTTCATCACCCTGAACGAAGCGCAGCCCATCGGCCAGACGCGCGAACTGACGATCACGTACGCCGGGAGTCCGCTCGTTGCGAAGAATGCGCCCTGGGATGGGGGATTTGTCTGGCGAAAAGACACCACAACGGCTCAAAACGCTGACTGGGTAACGGTTGCCTGCGAAGGTACGGGCGCTAGTTTATGGTGGCCCAACAAAGATCACCTGTCCGACGAACCCGATTCCATGCGCATCCGATGCCGGGTTCCCAAAGGCCTGACCTGCGTCTCGAACGGAAAGTTTGTGAGCCAGAAACCGGTGAACGGCGGGCGGCAAACGGAGTGGACCTGGTACGTGCATTACCCCATCAACAACTACAACGTAACGCTTAACATTACCGACTACGCCCACATTCAGGATACGTATACCGCCCGCGATGGTCAGACGCTGGCGCTGGATTACTTTGTCCTGCCCGGTAATCGAGAAAAAGCAAAAATCCATTTTGAGCAGGTAAAGCCCATGCTGGCCTGCTACGAAATCCACTTCGGCAAATACCCATTCTGGCAGGACGGCTACAAGCTGGTCGAAACGCCCTACTGGGGCATGGAGCACCAGAGCGCGGTAGCGTACGGCAATAGGTACCAGAACAATCCGTTTGGGTTCGACTTCATTATCATCCACGAAAGTGGCCACGAATATTTTGGCAACAGCCTGAGTTGCGCCGACCACGCCGAAATGTGGCTTCATGAGTCGTTTACTACGTATGCCGAAGCCTTGTTTATGGAGTGTACGCAGGGATTGCCCAGAACCGTCGAGTACCTCAGAAACCAGCGTAGGCTCATTCAAAACCGGTTTCCGATGGTTGGGCCGTTAGGCGTGAACGCCGATCAGAAAGACACAGATATATATTACAAAGGCTCCTGGATGCTGCACACCCTTCGCCACGCGGTCAATAACGATGCGAACTGGTTTGCTGCGATTAAAGCCCTGGCAACCGAAAAACGATTGTCCATCGTTACAACCGATGAAGTCGTTACGTTCTTATGCGCTAAAACCGGCGTTGACCTTAAGCCGTTGTTCAATCAATATCTATATACGGCCGCCTTGCCCGTTTTAGAGTATAAGGTAAACGCCACAGGCAGCAATGAAGTCGAGATTTCGTACCGCTGGGTAGCCGATGCAGATGGATTTAATCTGCCGATTCAGGTACGGGGCAGCTCAGGCAACTGGCAAACCCTGCAGCCTACCCGCCAATGGTCGACGACTAAACTTAAATCGGCTGTCGACGCTGTAACAATTAACCTTGATAACGGTCTGTTCGACCTACGGGCTATCACAGTTAACTAACGATTTGTTAAGGCAGGACCGGACTTATTTTCCGAACTTGCAGTACGTATGAAAAAATACATTTTATGGATAGCTCTGGCGAGTTTAACAGCCTGCCAGTCCGGCTATCACCTCACGAACCGAACAGCTAGTCGAATTGGGGTTGATTCGGTAACGGCGCAGGCCGACAGCAGCGTTGCCAATTTTCTGATGCCGTATCGCCAGGGGCTCGACAGGACCATGAATGAGGTGCTGACACGCTCCACGGCCCGTATCGAGAAAGCCCAACCAGAAGGGCCGCTCAATGATTTGCTGACGGATGCGCTATTGCAACAGGCCGCTAAACGCTATGGCAAACCCCTCGACTGCGCCCATCTAAACTACGGTGGCATTCGAAATAACTTACCGGCGGGTAACATTACAACGGGCTCAATTTTTGAAGTGATGCCGTTCGACAATCAGCTCGTTATTCTGACTGTTAACGGCGATATGCTGTTGCAACTGCTGAACCACTTCGCCAACGGCAACAAACTGGTGATTGGCGGCTTACGCGCCAAAATTCACAACGAGCAGGTGCAGTCGGTGCAGTTTACAAACGGCCGGACGCTCCAGCCCAATGAAACGTATACCGTCGCCATGAGCGACTACGTAGCTGACGGGGGCGATAACGCCGGTTTCCTGAAGAATCCCGTCAAGCGCGAAACTATCAACTACCTCATCCGCGATGCACTGATCGACTATTTCCGCGAACAGGGCAAGAGTGGTCAACCTATTACTCCCGCTTCCGATGGACGCATTAGCATCGAATAGACGCCAGTTTCTGAAACTGTTTGGCAGCGCGGCCGTTGTCGGCGCGGTTACGCCCGACCTGCTGGCGCGTAGCCCCAGCGCAAAACCAACATCGCTGACGATTCTGCACACCAACGACGTGCACAGCCGACTAGATCCGTTCCCGATGGATGGTAGCCGGAACGCGGGTAAAGGGGGCATTGCCCGCCGTGCTACGCTTATACGACAGATACGGAACGAGCAGGTAGCAGGTAGTCCGCGCCAGGTCCTGCTGTTCGACGCGGGCGACATGTTTCAGGGTACGCCATACTTTAACCTGTACAAAGGTGAACCCGAAATTCTGGCCATGAACCAGCTCGGCTACGATGCCGGTACAATCGGAAACCACGATTTTGACGGGGGTATCGACAACATGGTTACGCAGTTTGGCAAGGCCAGCTTCCCGATCCTGATCGCGAATTACGATTTTAAAAACACCGTACTCGACGGGCGGACAACCCCGTTCAAAGTCTTTGTCAAAGACGGCATTCGGATTGGTGTGTTTGGGCTGGGAATTCAGCCAAACGGCTTGATTCCGAAGGACGCCTACCGGGAAACAAAGTACCTCGATCCAGTGGAGATTGGAAACGACATCGCAGCCCGGTTGCGGAACGAGAAGAAATGTGATTACGTTATTTGTTTGTCGCACCTTGGTTTCAAGTACGAAGAACCCACTGTTTCTGATAACGTACTGGCGGCTAAGACCCGTAATATTGACCTCATTATCGGTGGTCATACACATACGTTCCTGAATGCTCCCGTTGCCGTGAATAACCTGGATGGCCAGCCCGTCTGGATCAATCAGGTTGGCTTTGCGGGTATTAACCTTGGCCGACTTGACCTGACGTTTGAGCGGGGTAAAGCCAGCCTATCAGGCCAGTCGGTAGAAGTAAAATAAACTCAATATCTTTGTAATAGCTTAGAGAGTGAAAGAGCGATTGGTTCTTCTTTATCTCGTTCACCCTTTCAATCTTTATTTTGTTCTCTCATGAAATTTGGCGTTGTAGTTTTTCCCGGCTCTAACTGCGATCAGGATGCAGTGGACACGTTGGAACTGATGGACCAGGAGGTCGTTAAACTTTGGCATAAAGACCATGACCTGCAGGGCTGTGATTTTATTCTCCTGCCTGGCGGTTTTTCGTACGGTGATTACTTGCGTACGGGAGCCGTAGCGCGGTTTTCGCCCATTATGAACGAGGTAATTGCCCACGCCAATCGGGGTGGTTATCTGATGGGAATCTGCAACGGTTTCCAGATTCTGGCCGAAGCCCGACTCGTACCGGGCGTGTTGCTACAGAATGCCAATCAGCAGTACATCTGCAAAAATATTTACCTGACGCCCCAGTCGCCCGACGCCCTGCTGACGGCGGGTTTGGACCGGCCGGCTTACAAAATTCCGATGGCGCACGGCGACGGTCGCTATTTCGCCGATGCCGATACGCTTAAAGCACTGAATGACAACGGTCAGGTCTTGTTCCGTTACTGCGACGAAACGGGTGCCATTACCGAATCGGCGAACCCGAACGGCAGCCTGGAAAATATTGCGGGCGTAACCAACAAAGGCAAGAACGTATTCGGAATGATGCCGCACCCCGAACGGGCCGCTGATCCGGCGCTCGGCAATACCGATGGCCGACTCATTCTAGAGCAGGTGCTGAAAACCGTTTTAGTATAGCTTGATTCATCTAATTAGAAAGCCCCAATCTGAACAGGTTGGGGCTTTCTGGTATATAGACGTACGTATGGATTAGCGTCAGCTATTTCTAACTAGTGGCAAACCTACACCTTAGCCGGAGTCGCTTCCAGCACCGGATAATCGGTGTAACCTTTTTCATCGGGCGTGTAAAACGTCGAGAAATCGGGTTGATTCAATTCAGCACCGGCTTTGAAGCGCTCGACCAGGTCAGGGTTGGCGATAAATGGGCGGCCAAAAGCAACCAAATCGGCCCGTCCACTTTGCAGGGCTTCTTCGGCCCGATCGACGTCGTAACCACCACTCAAAATAACGATACCTTTAAAAGTACTGCGGATGGCTTCGACAATAGCCGGATCAACGGCCGGAGCGCCCATCGACGCATGATCGACCAGGTGTACATACACGACGTAATCCGACAGCTTCTCCGCTACGTAATGATAAATAACGTCGTCTTCGGGTGAGTACGGCATGTCGTTGAAAACACCGTAAGGCGACAGGCGAATACCGGTACGCTCTTTTCCGATGGCGTTGCTCACTGCTTCGGCTACTTCGAGCGCGAAACGGGCGTTGTTCTCGGCCGAGCCACCGTATTCGTCGGTACGTTGGTTCGAACTTGGCCGCAGGAACTGCTCGATCAGATAACCATTGGCTCCGTGCAGCTCAACCCCGTCGAATCCGGCTTCAATGGCATTCTTAGCCGCCTGCACAAACTCCTGAATCACTTCTTTAACCTCTTCAGTCGACAAAGCACGTGGTTCGGCATGATCCTGCATACCATGCGTATCGGTATAAATCTGCCCGCTGGCCGTAATGGCCGAAGGGGCGATCACCTGGCTGTTTTCGTGCATATTCACGGGGTGGCTGATACGTCCCGTGTGCATTAGTTGCGCAAAAATTCGTCCGTTTTTAGCGTGTACGGCGTCAGTTACCTTCTTCCAGCCTACCACCTGCTCAGGAGTATAAAGGCCCGGTACCCGTGCGTATCCATTACCATTCGGCGAAGGCGCAATTCCTTCGGAAATGATCAACCCGGCCGAAGCACGTTGTTCGTAGTAGGTTGCCATGATGTCAGTTACGTTGTGGTCCGTGGTCGCCCGGTTGCGGGTCATTGGGGCCATCACGATGTGGTTCTGGAGCGTTAGGCTGCCCAGCTTTGCTTCCGAAAACAGTTTTTGTGCCATGAGCTGTGTACTATGTTGTCGAGGTTTGTATTGTGAGATCGAGCAGAGAACGCAGCTATTTATTTAAAAGTTTAAATGTATTGAAGAAAAAAACTCAGGCGAGTTTTTCCAGGAAGCCCGAAAGCTGCTGAAGCGATTCTTTGTTCAGCGACAAATGCAGGTTGCGACCTTCTTTCTGAGCATTTACTAATCCACTCTCTGTCAGCTGTTTAACATGGTGCGAAACGCAGGGTTGCGACAATCCGGTCATCTCCTGAATATCCGTGCAGGTCAACGTACCTTTGCGCGACAGCTCCATTAAAATTGATAATCTATATTTATCGGCAATAGCACCGGTAGCTTTTTCAACGAAGCGATGTTCCATACAAGTGGTGAGTTAGCCGCCGAAGCGACCGATCTGTTTACGGTTCCGTTCACAAACCTAACAAAAGTTGGCGATTGAAGGTGCCAGGTCTGTTTCTGTCTTGTTTTAATGGTATTTTTATGTAAAACCTGAAATCTGTCTAATTCTACCTATGCGACTTCGTTTTGTGTGGTTATTGCTCGGCATCAGTACGTTTCCGTTATTGTCCTCTGGTCAGTCGTTTACGTCATCTGTTTTGCCCATTGTTCTGATCAACACAAACGGACGGAGCATTCCCGACGAGCCAAAAATTGTGGCCGACTTACAGATCATTGACAATGGTGCGGGCAAAGTCAACAACCTCACCGACAAACCCGCCTTTACCAGCCGAATCGGCATCGAAATGCGGGGCGCTTCGTCCCAGGATCTGTTTCCGAAAAAACCATACGGTATTGAGCTGCGCGACAGCACGGGCGTAAATTCGGTGAACGTATCGCTGTTGGGTATGCCCGCTGAAGCGGATTGGGTATTGAACGCTACGTACAGCGACAAGACACTCATCCGGGAAACGCTAACCTATGACCTGAACCGGCAGATGAGTCCGTATTACACACCCCGATACCGCTACTGCGAAGTCGTGTTGAATGGTCGTTACGACGGCATCTATATCCTGTTTGAGAAAATTAAACGGGACAAAAACCGCGTCAATATCAGTAGTATCAAGAAAACGGACGTAGCGGGCGACGCGCTAACGGGTGGTTATATCTTTAAGATTGACAAGACGGAGGGGTCCCCTTCGCGGAGTTGGCTATCGCCCTATACCGGTCCAAGGGGTCAGCCTATCCTGATTCAGATTGACCGGCCAAAACCGGAAGACTTGGCGGAAGAGCAGGTTCAGTACGTTAAAAAATACATTACTGATTTTGAAAATGCCCTCCGGGGTGATCAGTTTCAGGATTCGGCGGTTGGGTACCGCAAGTACATCAACGTCGATTCCTTTGTCGATTACATGCTGCTGAACGAGGTCAGTAAAAACCAGGATGGCATGCGCTTGAGCGCGTTTTTCTACAAAGACCGGGAGTCGAAAGGTGGGAAGCTGACGATGGGTCCCATCTGGGATTTCAACATCACCTACGGCAACGCCGACTATTGCAACGGCAACTCACCTCAGGGCTGGGTTCACGATTACAATTTGATTTGCCCTTCCGACACCTATCAGATGCCGTTCTGGTGGAATCGACTCCTAAACGATAAAACCTTTGCCAATGCCGTTCGGACCAAATACCAGACGCTGCGCAAAACGGTGTTGAACACCGAACGCATTCAACGCTACGTCGACTCGGTAGCTACCGTCCTGACCGAGCCCCGCACCCGTAATTTTCAGCGGTGGCCGGTCATTGGTACGTATGTCTGGCCCAATGGCTACGTGGGGCAAACGTATCAGCAGGAGGTCGACTACCTGAAAGAGTGGGTTCGCCAGCGGTTAAACTGGATGGACACAGCCATACTATCGCTGGGAGCAATGCCCTTAGCCAACGAACCGCAGGCACAGTTTGAGTTGACCATTCGTCCAAACCCCTCCTCCGGTGATGTTACGTTACAATACCGCTTACCCCATCCAACCAGCCTGCGGCTAACCCTGACCGATGAAACTGGACGGACAGTCCGCCAGTTCGACTGGCCAAACCAGTCAGCCGGTGAGCATCAGCAAACGCTTCGCGACCTGCCCGATGAACCTGGTGCGTACGTCCTACAGATTGAATCAGATGGGCAACTGCTCAGCCGCAAAGTGCTTCGGCTGTAAGCTCAGCTTATTTAACATGAGTTGTGAATAAGTAGTAGGTCAAAATAACTAATTATTAGGCTTTCGCTGACGCGTGGCCCCGCCACGCGTCAGCATCACACTTTCCTCTAGTCAACGATCGTAGCATGTGTAACGCATTGCGCAGTACGCTATTTTCTTGCCGCCGACGCTTATTTTTGCTTTTTCTACCTGATCTCTTGCCCTGTGACGTTGAACTTTACCAAGTCGATTTTCAGCAATCTAAAATTTATACTGGGCATTTATGCCGCGCTGGCGCTGCTGGCGAGTATCAAACTTGTCTTTTTTGAAGGCTCGGGCGTTTACAGCATCTTCTATTATTCTCTTTACCATCTGATCGACGGAAAGAGTTTATACGCCAGCTACCCCGCCGAATACGTCGATCACTACCACTATGCTCCCACCTTTGCCGCCTTGTTTGCGCCGGTGTTTGCCCTCCCCTACTCGGTCGGCCTTTTCCTGTGGCAACCCATGTTTGCGGCCGTCTGGGTGTACGCGATTTACCGAATGCCGTTGACGCATTCGCAGAAAGTGGTAGCCTACTGGTTTTGCCTGCACGAATTGTTTACATCCCTCGTCAACAGCCAGACGAATCCGCTCATCGCAGCTATCTCTTTATTTACGTTTTTGTGCCTGGAGAAAAAGCAACCGCTATGGGCGGCTTTCTTTATCATATTGGGTGCTAACATCAAGATCTATAGCCTGGTAGCCGGTGGCTTGTTTCTTTTGTATCCGCAGAAGGGCCGCTTTCTGCTGTATGCGGTGCTGTGGGCCGTTGTCTTTGCGTTAACTCCGCTGCTGTTCACGCCTGTCGACAAGTTAATCTGGCAGTACGACCAGTGGGTCAATCAACTACTAATCAAATCCGACGTCGATAAGTGGGTCAATACGTCGATTCACCGCCTTGTTCACCAGACCATCTCGCCCGACATTTCGACTTCCGCAATTATTGGTGCGGGTGTACTGCTCTTCTGCACAGTTTACATACGTATCGACCGATATAGGGAACAGACATTCAGGCTTTTAATGGTGGCGTCTGTGTTGATTTTTCAGGTTATTTTCAACCCCGTTTCTGAATCGCCGACCTATATTACGGCGGTCACGGGCGTGATGTGCTGGTGGGTCTGTAGCCCGCAAAACTGGCTGGACCGCCTGCTGCTGGCGAGTTGTTTCGTGTTTACGGTCATGTCGCCGAGCGACATATTTCCGGCTGTGTTACGAGAGCAGTTTGTCAAACCATACGTACTGAAAGCGCTCCCCTGCGTACTAATCTGGTTTCGGGTTATCTATCTGATGCACGTTCCGTCGTCGTCTCAGTTCATGTTACGTTCCGTTCAATCGTAGCTAAAAGTTACCGGATAAAACCGACCTTTGCAGCGGCTTCCAGCGGTAAGGTAGGTCCATTATCAGTTTTCAGTCATTATGACGATTAGCGGTTTTTCATACGTACGTAACGGAATTCAATATCAGTATCCGTTCTTAGAATCGATTCAGTCAATCCTGCCTATCTGCGACGAATTTATTATTGCGGTAGGCGACTCGCACGACGGAACTCGGGAAGCGATTGAAGCGCTTAACAGCCCGAAGATCAAGATTATAGACACTGTATGGGACGACGAATTAAGGCAGGGCGGAAAAATTTTTGCCCAACAATCGAACCTTGCTTTAGCCGCTTGCCAGGGCGACTGGCTTTTCCATATTCAGGCCGACGAAATCATTCACGAAAAGGACCTGCCGACCATCAAAGCAGCCATTGAAGAAGCTGACGGTGACCCGCAAGTTGAAGGTATACTTTTCGATTTTTTAAATTTCTACGGAAGTTATAAGTACCTCAATGGAAGCCGCTACCAGCATACGAAAGAGATTCGCATATTCCGGAATGGGCTGGATGCGTTTTCGTACCGCGACTCACAGGGGTTTCGACGTTATAAAAACGCAGCTCAGCGGACAAGCGGCCATAAAGGCGAAAAACTGCACGTGCGCTACATCGGTGTACCGGTATACCATTACAGCTACGTCCGGCACCCTGAAGCTATGCTTCAGAAGACACAGATTTTTGCCCATTACTACATGGACGATCAACAGCATGCTAAAGTATTTGAGGGGAGTAAGGCGTTCGACTATTATCACATCGAGCGGATTATTCCGTTTACAGGTACGCACCCGGCCGTTATGTCGGAACTTGTCAAACGTGGCAACTACGATTTCGATCCTAACAAAATCAACAGGGATATGCCGCTAAAAAAACGCGTCGCCTATTGGTTGGATAACCTCTTAGGCCGACGCGTTGGCGAATACAAAAACTATAAACTTATAAGGAGTTAGAAGCGAGGAGACAGGAGCGAGAATTTATCAAGCTGGTCATTTTTTGCGCCAGTCTTCTCACTCCTATCTCCTCGCTCCTATTTACGCTAAAAACTATACATCACACAGCAGTACCGCTTCCTTGAGGCTGGTCAGCGGGTCACGCTTCGGAATGAACTCCTGCGATACGTAGCCTTTGAAGCCGGTATCGACAATAGCTTTCATAATGGCGGGGTAATTCAGTTCCTGCGTCTCGTCGATCTCGTTGCGACCGGGATTACCGCCCGTATGGTAGTGACCAATGTATTTGTTGTGCGCGCGGATGGTCCGGATGATGTCGCCCTCCATGATCTGCATGTGGTAGATGTCGTACAGCAGCTTGAAGTTCTCGGAACCGACACGTTTGCACAGATCTACCCCCCAGGCCGTGTGATCGCACATGTAATCCTTGTGATCCACTTTGCTGTTGAGCAGTTCCATAATCATCGTAATTCCGTACTTCTCAGCGCTCGGCATCAGTCGTTTGAGTCCCTTCGCGCAGTTTTCAAGTCCCTGCTCGTCGCTCATGCCCCGGCGATTTCCCGAAAAGCAGATAACGGAGGTAAGGCCCGCTTCTTTCAGTTTTGGGAAGATAGCCTCGTAGCTGGCCACTAGTTCATCGTGGAACTTCGGATCGTTGAATCCATCGTTGATACCCTTACCGGCTCCTTGGGGCAGCGCACTGGTCAGTCCGTATTTTTTCAGAACAGGCCATTCCTCGGGACCGGTTAGTTCAATCGACTTAATACCAATGTCTTTGGCGGCTTTGCAAAGGTCTTCGAGCGGTATTTTACTATAACACCACCGACAAACCGAGTGGTTGATGCGCCCCTTCAACATAGGAGCGCCCGATTCAGTGTGCATCATAGAGCGGGCAAAGGAGTCAGTGAGCACTGGCAGGGTAAGTGCAGTGCCCGTCAGGGTTTTTAGAACGTTTCGACGTATCATAATGAGTGAATGAGTGAGTAAGCGAAAGAGCGAATAAATAGATGAAGCTAAACTCGCTCATTTATTCTTTCGCTCTTTCACTTTTTTAATCATAGTTCGCGGATCCGGATGTTCCGATACCAGACTTTATCGCCGTGATCCTGCAATGCCAGATGGCCGGTTGTGTACTTGTTAAAGCCTTCCCACCCCTTAAATTTACTCTGAGCGACCATAGCATCCCATTCGGGACCGCTGGCGGTGTACTCCGCGATCTTCTTGCCGTTCAGGTAATGCTCTACTTTGCCGTTGTTGATTACCAGACGCGCCTTGTTCCACTCCCCGGCGGGTTTAGCCGCGTTCGGCGTAATAGGCTTTTGCAGGTCATAGAGTGCTCCAGCCGTCCGGTTACCGTCGCGGCCCTGCTTAGCGTCCGGGTGGCGTTCGTTGTCGAGTACCTGCATCTCCGGACCGGTCTGATACGTCGCTTTGTACTTCGGATCTTCGTGCACGTGATAGATGATGCCGCTGTTCCCCCCTTCGGCAATTCTCCACTCCAGTTCCAGCTCAAAATTGCCGTATTCTTTGTCGGTCACCAGATCACCGGCCCCACCGGATGCCAGGTGAATAGCTCCGTTATCGACCGTCCACTTATCCGAAACAGGCTGACCACTTTTCAGATACGTATGCCAACCGGTCAGCGATTTGCCATCGAACAGCGATTCCCACTTCCCTTTTTTGGGCTTAGCGGCCGACATGTCCGGTCCATCAGTACGAGTTACTTTTTCTGAATTAGCGTAAGTTAGGCTGAGGTTGCAAGTCAATGCAAGGGCCAAAAGTCCGGCCACAGAAAGACGTTGGTAGTTCATTGTCGAGAAACGTTAGGATTTTGTCGGGACAATACTAACGAAAAAACCGATAGGCAGCGCGTTCACAAAATATTTAAGCGCTTCTGTAAATTCAGGCAATTTTAGAGACCATTATTCTGTTGGATTATTGCAACATCTAGTTGGGTTGCTCAACGAAGACCAGTATGGAAGCGACGACCTTGATACCCGCCGAAAAACAACGCTATCAAAAACACCTGAATTTGCCGGAAATTGGGACAGAAGGCCAATTGCGGCTCAAAAACGCCCGTGTGCTGGTGGTGGGTGCCGGTGGATTGGGCTGTCCCGTTCTGTTGTACCTCACGGCCGCTGGTGTGGGCACCATTGGCGTTATTGACCCGGATGCGGTCGACCTCAGTAATCTTCAGCGGCAGGTGCTGTATACGACGGACGAAGTAGGCAAGCCTAAAGCGAAAGTCGCCGTTAGCCACCTGAATCGGCTAAATCCTGACCTGACGTTCGATACGTATACGATGGCGCTGGAGATTGGCAACGCCCGCACCATCATTGAGGCTTACGACATTGTGGTCGACTGTACCGATAATTTCAAGGTTCGGTACCTGGTGAACGATGTCTGTGTACTGCTCAATAAGCCGTTTGTGTACGGTGCCATCCATCGTTTCGAAGGGCAGGTAGCCGTCCTGAACGCTGACCTGGGCGATGGTCGTCGCGGGCCTACGTATCGCTGCCTCTTCCCCGAGCACCCCAACGAGATCGAGATCCCAAACTGCAACGACACTGGTGTGCTGGGCGTGCTTCCCGGTGTTATCGGTACGTATCAGGCCAACGAAGTCATTAAACTCATCACCGGCATTGGCCAGTCGCTGAGCGAACACTTATTTATGGTCGATCTGCTGGCAATGAGTCAACAAAAGATTAAGACTAAACGCCGGGCCGACGCTCATGAACTGGCCCAACAAGGGCTGGCATCGGCAGGTACCCAATCGGCGCGGGTGAATACCGCTCCTCAAAAAATGTCGGTTCAGGAACTGGCTGACCGGCTGGCACAGGGCGAAAACATATTTCTGCTGGATGTCCGTGAGCGACCCGAATACGAGCTTTGCCACCTGACGGATGCCGTGCTGATTCCGGTCGGCATGATCCCCAACAACCGCAAACGAATTCCTACTGATCGGCCCGTGGTTGTGTACTGTCACCACGGAATTCGGTCCGCTAACGTCGTGCAGTACCTGTACGCGCAGGACGGCCTGACGAATCTGTTCAACCTCGACGGGGGCATTAACGCCTGGGCGCGCGACATTGAGCCCGAAATGGCGGTGTATTAAGCCCGGAACCAAGCCTTGCCCCGCACTGTTCTGAGGGCAATCACGGTCAGTGAGCCGCCCGTAAACCGGTTCCGAACCGTGCGTTCCACCTATTTTATCATGTTCGTCAACGTACTTAAATCGAAACTCCACCGCGTCAAAGTCACGCAGGCAGAACTCAATTACGTCGGAAGTATCACCATCGATGAAGACCTTATGGATGCGGCTGGCCTGTTTGAAAACGAACAGGTTCACGTCGTCAACAATAATAACGGCGAGCGACTCATCACCTACGTGATCAAAGGCGAGCGGGGGTCAGGCATCATCTGTCTGAATGGAGCTGCGGCCCGACGCGCTCAGGTCGGCGATATTGTCATTATCATCTCCTACGCTATGATGACGCCTGAAGAAGCAAAGAGCTTTAAACCAACCGTTGTGTTTCCCGACGATGCTAACCAGCTCGTACGGGTATAGCCGATTCATCAATTGATAACCCCGGTATCATGGAAACTCCGTTACTTTGTGGCGGAGTTTTTTGCTTGGGTTCGTTCATCGCATCCCGGTGCCTTGTTCGAGCGCTACCAAAGACGGTCTGCGGGCCGCAACTGTGTATGAATCTAAAAAATATCATTAAATACCTCGTTTCATTAGCCATTGCCGGTGGACTGCTTTGGTTTACGTTTCAACAAAGTCACCTCGATGCCGCCGATTTGTGGGCCAAGATCAGCGCGGCCGATTATCGGTGGGTGCTCGTATCGGCGGTGTTGACCATTGTTGCACACTGGAGCCGGGCCGAGCGTTGGCGAATTTTACTGGAGCCCGTTGTGCCCCAGCGGCCAACGGCAGTGGACGCCACAACCAGCGTACTGACCGGCTATCTGGCAAATCTCGCCTTACCCCGCGCCGGCGAAGTAGCCCGCTGCGGTACGTTGTACCGATTAGCCAACGTACCGGTTAACGTAAGTTTTGGAACTGTGGTCGCCGAGCGACTCTTTGACGTCTTGATGTTGCTGATCCTGCTGGCGGCTACGTTTATTCTTGAGTTCGACCGGCTAAGCCAGTTCTTCATGGAGTTTTTAGGTGGTAAGCTGCCCAAAGGTTCAAGCGGGTCGGGCTTACTGATTCTGGTGGGCGCTGTCGTATTAGGAGTTGGCGTACTCGCCTGGTTCCTGTTCAACCGGTACCGCGACGCCCTAGGTCGGCATCCGCTTTATCAGAAAGTCAGCGCGTTTCTGGGTGGTTTGCTCGAAGGACTGCTGAGCGTTCGCAAACTGCGTCGGCCCGGTGCCTTCTTAGCCCATACTGTCCTGATCTGGACCTTATATTACCTGATGTCGTATACGTTATTCTTCGCCATGCCTGCTACTGCGAATCTGGGTCCATTGGCCGGATTAACCATATTAGTGGTAGGATCGTTAGGCATGGCTGCACCTACACCGGGCGGTATCGGATCGTTCCACCTGCTGGTGGGCCAGGTTGCCCTATTGTATGGCCTGACCAGCCAGGACGGTCAGGTGCTGGCTACGTTCATCCACGGCGTGTCTACGCTCATGATCATCATTTTGGGGATAATAAGCTTACTGGTTGTGCTGCTCCGACGGAATAAGGCCACCCAGGAAGCCGACGTCTTAAATGATCCCAAAGCCATTAAATTAGGGTAACGTAGCGTATGACCGAATCAAAGATTCTCTCCCGTGAGGAAGCCGTTCGTCAGGCGAACCAGTGGCGAGCCGAAGGCCAGCGTATTGTGTTCACCAACGGCTGCTTCGACATTGTTCACCTCGGCCATATCGATTACCTGGAAAAAGCGCGCAACCTCGGCGACCGGATGATTCTGGGGCTTAATACGGATGCGTCGGTTAGCTGCATAAAAGGACCGCTGCGGCCCGTCGTTAACGAATACGCCCGCGCCCGGCTTATGGCCGCTCTCCAATTTGTCGATGCCGTTACGCTCTTTGGTGAACCGACTCCGCTGGAACTGATCGAAGCCGTTCGGCCCGATATTCTCGTTAAGGGTAATGACTACACAGTCGCCACCATTGTTGGGGCTGATTTTGTGCTGGCACGCGGTGGTAAAGTCGAAACTGTGGCGCTCGTACCTGGCTACTCGACCACCAAGCTAATCGAACGTATCAAACAAAGCTACTAGCTCCGGTTGACGCTACGACCTCGTTTATAGCCAATCGGTAATTTGTAACCGGTCTCAGAAAACAATAGAAAATTTGCAAAACACGGCCGTTTAAAAAGTTTAGCCTATAATGCCAATAGGATTTAACAAATAAGCTTCTTATTTTTAAGTCCCTGTTATGCAACTCAGCTCATGTTGCAGCCGGGTACTCGTTGAATTAAGTTTAACTATTACGTCGATAATCCAGTTTAGAATAGTAGTAAACATAGTGTTATCCTGTAAACCGGCAACGTAACAATGATTAGGCAACTACACCGAAGTCACATATGGGCGTCTCTGTTCTTCCTGATCCTGTGGCCAGTATCCGGACGATCATCGGCTGACCGCACGGGCGACCAGATTCTGGGTCGATGGCTGTTTCCTTCTAAGGGCTCAAGCGTAGATGTGTATCGACTAGGTAGTCGTTATTTTGCCCGGGTTGCTGAAGTTGACCAGGCGGGTCAGAAGAACTACGGCCTGGCTAAAGATAAAGTCTTGATCAGCAACCTGGCCTTCAATGGCCGGGTGTGGACCGATGGCGAACTGATCCATCCCAAAACGGGCACGGCACTGGATGTTGAACTGCGTATGTCGGACCAGCAGACCATGACCGTAACGTTGTATAAGGGCATCAAACTTCTGCATAAGAAATTTGATATGACCCGAAAATCGACCTTATAACCATCCTCTTTTCTTCCAAAAACCGTCTAGCCTGATCTATTTACCTAGGTCAGGCTAGACGGTTTTGACGTGTCAAATGGTTTCCAGACTTGATAAATGGTACCTACAACGGGATACTTTTTCGGTTGAATAGTTGTTTCATTAGTAACCGGGCTCTGAGTTGCCCACTTTACGCAAACTATTAACCTAACCAACGATGATTTGGATTATCATGATTGTGATCTTCGGCGCAAGCGCTTTTGTGAGCTGGCGATTGCGAAGTAAGTTTAACGAATACTCTCAGGTTGGCTTAAGCAACGGCATGAGCGGTGCTGAAGTAGCCCAGACGATGTTACGTCAGAATGGCATCTACGACGTACGGGTTATGTCCGTTGAAGGGATGCTGACTGACCACTATAACCCGCAGGATAAAACGGTTAACCTGAGCGCCGACGTGTATTATGGCCGGAGCGTAGCCGCTGCCGCCGTAGCCGCCCACGAATGTGGTCACGCCGTTCAGCACCAGGTTGCTTATGGCCCTTTACAGTTCCGTTCGGCGATGGTACCCGTCTTAACCGTGTCGTCGCGTTACATGCAATGGGTGCTGCTGGCGGGTGTTCTGTTGTTGAACTCTACGCCCATCCCATTAGCCGTCGGCGTAGCGTTGTTCGCGCTGACAACCTTGTTCAGCTTTGTTACGTTACCGGTTGAGTTTGACGCCAGCCGTCGGGCGCTGGCCTGGATTCAGACGAACGGGGTCGTTAACCAGCAAGAATACGGCTATGCAAAAGACGCGCTCTGGTGGGCGGCTATGACCTACGTCGTTGCTGCGCTGGGCTCCTTAGCTACGTTGCTGTACTACGCCAGTCTGTTGATGGGTGGCCGTCGAAGCGACTAAGGAGATTAACGTATACACTAAAAAAGCCCCATCGACACCGATGGGGCTTTTTTAGTTTGGAATAAACCTGTCAACCGAGCCGCAGCGACGAAAGAACGCTCACTACGTATCCCGATTCGACCATCTCCTGGGTTGGTGCCGAGCGGTCAATCAGTGTGCCCGCAACGGCTACCGCCAGGGCAATGACCAGAGCTGGCCAGAAGCCGACAATCGTGAAGCTATCCAGAAAGCTGTCAATCAGTTTGAGCAGGATCGCCGTTACGACAATTCGAATCACGCCCGTCAGCAGGAAGAACGTAATCAGATTTAAGGGGAAACGGATAATCCAGCCGATGAAAAAGTTTAGTAAGCCCAGCAGTACCGCAATCAGCAGGGCAGTACCAAAGTTTTTCACATCAATTTGGGGCATCAGGTAGGCCAGCCCGAAGATAACAGCGGCATCCAGCAGCAAATGTAAAATAAGGTTCATACAGTCGTAATACGTAGTTAGTTCGTTTGAACAACTGTTTCAGCGAAGGATGGTTTATAAAGTCGGTGCGAACCGGTAGTATAACCTTATAGCTAAACAAACTATTTACGACTAGTACACACTAACGAATTGCTACTATGCACCGGATCTGCATTGTTTTTTTGGTATTACTCACAGCTTGCGGCCAGGGCGCATCGCAGCAACAGGCGGTACGTTCGTCTCCTGCGGATTCTGCCAAGGTTTATCGGTTTGGTGAAGCCAGCCGCGACGGCATCGGCAAAATTTATCAGGGACGGGAAATTGCGCAGGTCATGGGTCACCTCGGCGCTTCCTGGCTCGACCGGCCCGAACGGGAACGCGAAGAACGTACCGACTTACTGCTGGACGCGCTAGACCTGAAGCCTACGGATGTAGTCGCTGACATTGGCGCGGGAACCGGCTTTTTTACCTTTCTGATGGCACCTAAGGTGCCGCAGGGAAAGGTACTTGCAGTTGATATTCAGCCTGAAATGATCGACTACCTGAACGCGGGGAAGGCGAAACGAAACCTTACAAACGTACAACCCGTGCTGGGTACCGAATCCGACCCCAAATTAGCTACTAACAGCATCGATCTGGCCATTCTAATTGATGCGTACCATGAATTCTCATATCCGCAGGAGATGATGAAACACATTGCCTCGGCGCTGAAGCCAGGCGGCCGAATCGTTCTGGTCGAGTACCGAGCCGAAGACCCGAACGTACCCATCAAGGAACTGCATAAATTAAGCGTAGCGCAGGCCACCAAAGAAATGAAGGCCATCGGCCTCCGACTCCTCAAAAACGACAAGCGATTACCCCAACAGCATATTATGTTCTTTGGGAAATAACCGAGCGCAGCTAGTCCGTGCCTACTTATCTTTTTCGCTTGTAGAAATACAGAATCTGCGGTGTCCACCAGTTCAACGCTTCTGAAGTGGTGTAATACCCGGCTTTGTTGGCAGCCCAGGTAATTGCCTCTCCCTGGGGCTCCTCGGCTAAGGGTTCAAACATCGGAGGGCGTTTTAAGGCCTCCACTACCGACTCGTTCTGACTTCGTGTGTAGTAAAACGCGGCTGTGTACGTCCGAATCAAAAGTTCGCTCCCGTCGGGCGAAAAATCAGCTGCCGTTACGCTTCTGAACGGAATTGCCAGTACACGCTCCGGCCTGGTTGGCGTTGATACCGATTGTGGATAAGCCGCTTTGTAGACAACGCACTGCTCGTCTTTGGAGAGGATATACAGGTCGCGCGACCGGGGGTCTACCAGTATGGCCTCGGCATTTTTAGGACCGTCGGGCAGTTGAAAGCTCAGCCTGTCGGCCTTGGTAATACGCCCGACGTACGGTTGTTCACGTCCCTTCAGCGCCGGTTCCGGAAAGCGGTAGATGATTTTTTCGGAATAACGCAACCGATTGTCGCCGATGTCAGCTACGTAGATATAGGACTGCCCGGCAACCGGCCCTGGTCCCACAGCAATGTCTTCCCAGTCCCGGTTGGCGGCTCCTTCAATGGTGAACCGGGCCACGATGGTTCCGTCCTCGCTCAGCAGGAAAATCGTGTTGTCATTGCCGGAGTCGGCATGCGTCCATAAATAACCAGGGTTCTGCTGACTGGGGGCTAGTCCCGAAGTCTCTTCTAAGTCGCTGTCGTCTAGAATAGCTACGGGTTCCGGCTGCGCAAAGTGTACGGTATCTACCCGAACATCGGCCAGGGAGTAACTCACCCACGGCAGCTGGGGCTGATTGGCCACCACCGTAGGCTCCGTAGCTGGTGAATCCGATGTCTGATGACAGTTCATCAGCAGAGTCGCCAGGCCTGCCAGGATAAATCGGGGACAATTCATGATTGGAAACGCACGCAAATTCGGCTCCAGCTTTTAGCGTAACGGAATAAAGGCGGCTATATCGTTAGCGAATCAGTTAGGGATAGACCAATTCTTTGGGTGCCAGCTTACTCTTACGAAATCCGTACGAGAAGTAAATAACCAGCCCGATTGCTAGCCAGACCAGAAAAATGGCCCAATTCGTGATGCCCAGTTCAGTCATCAGATACAGGTTCGTCAGAATACCCAATACGGGTAGTAGAGAAAAATTACGCTGAAAACCCAGTACCGACAGCACCGCCCAGGTTGCCCAGAACACGAACAGCAGCGGCTTTTCTTCGGCAGCGTGTAGCATTCCGCCCGCGTAAACCGCATAACTAAACACCAGCATAAACCCGATACCGATCAGGTACTTGCCATTGACGTACGGCACCCGAAACTTCGACTGTTCGGATATTCCTTTCGCATCCAGGTAAAGGATACCCCCACAAACCAGAATAAAGGCAAAGAACGTACCTACGCTGGTGAGGTCGATAAAGAACTGCATATCCAGAAACAGCGACGGCACCGCCACCAATACCCCCGTGATAATGGTCGCGAACGATGGAGTACGATACTTTGGGTGAATTTGCGAGAACTTAGGCCAGAGCAACCCATCGCGGCTCATCGTCATCCAGATGCGGGGCTGACCCAGTTGATACGCTAACAAGGCGCTGGTAATGGCGACTACGGCGCTCACCGAAATGATACCAGCCATGAAATTCAGATTCAGTTTCTGGAATACGTAGGCCAGCGGATCGTCGACACCGAGCTCTTTGAAATTAACCATACCCGTTAATACGAGCGTGATCAAAACGTAGAGAACCGTGCAGATGACCAGACAATAGATCATGGCGCGGGGCAGATCGCGCTGCGGGTTCCGGCACTCCTCGGCAGTCGTTGAAATAGAGTCGAAACCGATAAACGCAAAAAACACCGATGCAACCCCGCTCAATACGCCCCCTACCCCGTTCGGTGCAAACGGCGACCAGTTAGCGGGTTTCACGTAAAAAGCGCCAACGGCAATGACCACCCCGATCACAGCGAGTTTGAGCACTACCAGCAGGTTGCTGGCGTTACGTGATTCTTTGATACCGATGTACACCAGGGCCGTGATCAACACTGTGATCATGCCGGCGGGCAAATCCAGAATCAGCCGTAAGCCACCCAAATCAGGGGCAACTTCATAAGCGTTGGCCAATGCCTTTACGTTTTCAGGTAGCGAGGAGGCTCCCGCCCCGGCGGCCTGTACCTGCTCATAGGCTCGGTGCGCTGACCCATAATCCGTTGATAGCCAACCCGGGAATTTAACCCCAAACCCAGCGAGCATCGAGGTAAAGTATTCGGACCAGGATATGGCAACCACCATATTCGAAACTGCATATTCCAAGATCAGGGCCCAGCCGATAACCCAGGCAAAAATCTCCCCGAATGATACGTAGGCATACGTATAGGCACTTCCACTGACCGGAACGGTACTGGCAAACTGGGCGTAGCTGAGGGCCGTAAACACACAGGCAATCGCCGTAAACACGAACAGTAACGACACCGCCGGTCCGCCGTTGAAACTAGCCCGGCCAATCGTACTGAAAATCCCAGCGCCAATAATGGCGGCAATGCCCAGTGAAGTCAGATCCCGGACGCCCAGCACTTTCATCAGATTCGATGCGTTGTGTTTGTCAGCGTCGGTGACCGCCTGCGTCACGGTTTTTTTACGAAATATCGACATGTATAAATGGCGAAAAGCAGTGTCTATTGATGTTAAACCGCTAAAAATAGGGATACTTTCCCATACTTTGTGTGTTACTTTCGCATTCGCAATACGCCAATTATCGATCGTTACGCGTTACTGATTTACTATCCTTCGTACAGCATGTCTATTCGGGTACAAAACCTGACTAAAGAATACGGGAATCAACGGGCTGTCAATCAGATTTCCCTGACAGTACAGCCGGGCGAAATTGTCGGCTTTCTGGGGCCCAACGGCGCGGGTAAATCGACGACGATGAAAATCGCGACGGGCTATCTGCCGCCCACCGACGGTACGGTTGAGGTCAATGGGTTCGATGTGCGCACGCAGCCCATGGAGGTTCGCCGGAGCGTTGGCTACTTACCCGAGCACAACCCGCTGTATCTGGACCTGTACGTCAAGGAATACCTGCGATTCGCGGGTTCGCTCCACAACCTGCGGGGGGCCAGTCTAACCCAACGTATCGCTGAGATGATTAACCTCGTTGGTTTAGAGCGTGAGCAGCACAAACGTATCGGTCAGCTATCCAAAGGCTACCGGCAACGGGTGGGGTTGGCCCAGGCGTTACTGCACGATCCACCGGTGTTGATACTGGACGAACCTACGACGGGCCTGGACCCCAATCAACTCGCCGAAATCCGGCAGGTGATTCGGGAGGCTGGTCGTAACAAGACCGTTCTGTTCTCTACCCACATCATGCAGGAAGTCGAGGCCATCTGCGACCGGGTGGTCATCATTAATCGTGGGCAGATTGTGGCCGACAGTCCGTTGAGCCAGCTACGTAGTGCGTCGGCGGAAGAACGCGTGGTGGTTGTGGCCGAGTTTGAAAGTAAGCTAATGGCTCCTGAGCTTTTATCGACAGTACCCGGTGTCGAACGGGTTGAATCATTGGGTAATGCTCAGTATCGCATCACGGCGAGCCCGAATACAGACTTACGAGCCGCTATTTTCCGACTGGCAGCCGACCAACGCCTTACACTGGTGGGGTTACGCCAGCAGGAAAGCTCCCTGGAAGGTATCTTTAAAGAGCTGACGAAGTAATAAAGCAAAAACTGGTGAATAGCTAAGGAGTTGCCCGTCGGCTTTCCCTTATCTATTCACCAGTTTTTATGTTCGGGTTCAGAGAATCTACCTCGCCGTCGCCATAAGCGGATACTGGTCGAAGATCGAGCGGACGATTCCTTTGAAGTAGTTATTCTTAAAGTTCTGATTGCGCATCATCTTGGAAGCATACCCTTTCCAGATAACCTGATACGACTCGGCATCGATCAGTGAGATCATCAGCGTACCTTCGTCCAGATTGTAGTCAATGCGCTTATAGGTTGCATCGTCGTCTTCGCGAACAACCCAATCCTTAATAACTGGCTGCTGATAGCCCCGGAACCGTAGATCAGACCGGAAGATGTTGTATGAAATGAGCAGATTCGGATTTCGGTTACTGACGCGATAGCCCCGCGCTTCCATCTGATGCCGGATGGCATCCTGAATATCGGAGCAAAGCAGCGTCGAGTCGACAAACTCGCACTCTAAAAAATTAAACGATTCGTAATTCTTGAAGTGCCCTTCGTAACTATAATCATGCTCGACAAATAACCGACTGGGCGAGCAGCCAGCCATGGCAATGACTGCTAACGTAAACAGAATTCCAATGCACTTTTTCATACTCCAGTTCGTAAAAGTTTTCAATGAATACCTTATCGTTTAAATGAATAGTAGTGCTAAGCTTCCCGTCGAACTCAAATATAAACGCAAATGTTTGGCAAACAATAGTGTAGCGCCAAATTTTATCACTTATTGAGGCCCCGGTAGAACTCCAGTCCACGGCGCATTTCGGTGGCTGTCACGGGCACATCGAACGCGCAGTTTCCGGCCCCTTCCAGCAACGCCATCCGCACCTGATTTCCCCGGTTTTTTTTATCCTGTAGGGTTAAAGCCAGAATGGGTTCCAGGTCCGAATCGGTTAGTCGAACATTTCCATATACGGAAAACAGATACTCCTCGATTTGCGCCAGCAAGATTTCGTCAATCATCTTTTTATGGTAAGCGATAAACGCTTCGGCAACCATCCCGACGGCAATGGCTTCGCCATGCAGGAGCCGCTTGCGGGGCTGGGTTAAAAAGTAAGTTTCGACTGCGTGACCCAGCGTATGACCGAAATTAAGAATCTTCCGCAGTCCTTTTTCGGTTGGGTCCTGCTCAACTACCCGTTGTTTCACGGCGACCGAATGGGCAACCAGTTCGCGCCAGTCCTGCTCGTCCAGGTCGCGCCGACGAATTTCTTCCCACATGGCGGCATCGGCAATCAGGCAATGTTTAATCACCTCAGCAAAGCCCGAGCGGAGTTCGCGTTCGGGAAGCGTTTGCAGGAAAACGGGGTCGATCAGTACGGCGTCCGGATGCTGGAACACGCCGATATGATTCTTGAACCCCCGAAAATCGATCCCCAATTTACCGCCCACGCTGGCGTCGACCTGCGACAGTAACGTTGTCGGTAGCTGCGCGAAGGCGATACCCCGTTTGTACGTAGCGGCACAGAACCCGCCCATATCTCCAATTACGCCCCCACCTAGGTTCAGCACCAACGCATGCCGGTCGAAATTAGCCCGCGTGAGCGCATCCCAGATCAGTTCACAGGTAGCCAGGTGTTTCTGTTCTTCACCAGCTTTGATACGCACCAGCGTATGCTTTGGCAGCAAGGATTTAAGCTCAGGGTAGCAATATCGAAGCGTGTGGTTATCGGCAATGACGGCAATAGCCGAAAAATCATGGGTAGCCAGAAAAGTAGGCAGGCTCTCGGCCAGCGGGGCAATGTGAAGGGTAGACATGCAACAAAGTTACGGAACGCGGCCGGTTCACCGACAGTGGATGAAGCAGGTTTGCCCAACTCCGTGCAACAATGTTTATCTGATCAATCGCGATGCCTAAGTTCACGATTGAACCGCTTATCTGTAAATCAATACATGCTGACAGGTAATATATAGAAGCGGGGAAGTTAGCGTGCGAAAGCCTGCGAAAATGAATTAGCAAACCTCATCACGTCAACCTCCCCGCTTCGGATAACGGGTTTAAGAAACTATTTTCAGCCCTTCGGCGAAAGCCTGCATCTGCGGCATAGTACCGAGGCTGACGCGGCACCAGTACTGCCCGTCGAACTTCCACTGGCGGATGCTTACGCCCTGGCTCATCATCTTATTCACGAAATCTTCACCTTTCATCCGGATTGGGAACAGCACGAAGTTTGTACCCGACGGCAGATACGTATAGCCGTTGGTCTTCAGCGTTTCGTATAGATATTCGCGGGATTCGAGGCCCTTCGACAGCGAGTACTTGATAAACTCTTCATCTTTATAACAGGCTAAGCCCGCCCGCAGCGTAGTCATGGTCAGACCACCGGGGCCACCGCCCCACTTGCTAATGGCCGCCAACGTATCGGGTTGCCCAACCAGATACCCTAGCCGTAAACCTGCCATGCCGTAGATTTTAGAGAAGGTGCGGGCTACCAGGACGTTCTGTCCTTTTTTGACGTTCTCCAGCACACTGAACTTAGCCGGGTCACTCGTGTAGTGAATATACGCTTCGTCGACAAATACGGGTTTCTTCGCCGATACGCGATCCACGAACGCCCGTAAAGCCACCGGATCAATCGTTACGCCAGTCGGGTTGTTGGGGTTGTTTACGTACACCAGGCTCGTATTGTCGCCCATGCGTTTTTCCATCTCGGCGAGGTTATGGTCGTAGCTGCCAGCCGTAAGCGGTACTTTCTCCCACTTAGCCCCGTGCTGAACAGCCGCCCGCATGAGTTGTTCGTAGGTTGGGTCGGCCGAAATGATTGTGCCCCCCGGTTTCGCGTAGCTGTAGTGCATGGCAGCGGCTACGAGCAGCGAACCGGAGCCGGGAGCCAACAGAATCTGCTCTTCGGCAACGCCTTCCTGCTCGGCAATCAGTTTGCGCAACTGCGCCCCGTACTGCATCGGATACAGATACCCGTCCTGCGCAGCTTCCGTAATGGCTTTCAAGGCTTTTGGCGACGGGCCATACGGATTTTCGTTTGCTGATAACCGAGCTTTCAGCATGCCTTTCGGTGGCTCAACCGGAGCCGCTGACGCATCCAGCCAGGGTTCACAGTAGCCAGCCTGCGCAGTGGCCAGACCTAATCCAGATAACACGCTGGCCCGTAGCCAGTCACGACGATTGATAGACATTTCGTTGATTATTAATTGATTATTAGCCTGAATAAACGTAATGAATTGACTAGTCACTAGTTGATGGCCTGCACCCGCGACAGTCGGCTGAATGCCTGCCCTTTGTACTCGCCCGTCCAGGTGAGCAATACACTGCTTCCTACATGCGGGGACGTAATACCCAGCTCAGCCCAGCTTTTGGAGATACTGGCTTTGCCAGCGCCATCCGTTTTCAACTCGGCCAGGGCGGTTCCGTCGCGTTTGGTCAGTTTGATCGCCAGGGACGTAACGGGTATGGAATCAATGCCCACTTTGTTATTCAGAATACCACTCTTGTCGAGTTCATAAATCCGTACGGCCAGCGTCACCGGACCGCTGCTTTTTTGGGAAACGACCGGTTCGGCATTTTGACCACCGCCATCGCCGGTTGCATTATCAATTACGACCAGAACCGGAGCCGCCACCCGGTCGACGAAGGGGTCGGCTACTTTGGTGCAGCCAGCCAGACTCGCCAGCACCGCTACACTGCTGATTAATAGCTTATATGGTTTCATCACTTGCGTTTCGGTTAATGGAACAGGTTACTTTTCAGCCCACCACAGTTTAGTTTTCATACTATCGTCGCCCCCGTTCAGCGTTACGCCTTTCCGGACATTAGCATCGTTGAGCGAGTACTCCGAGGTTGGATACTTAATGCGGGTGGGTAGCACACCATCATTCTCGAAAATAGACCGGGGATCTTTGGCAGGTAATACGGGCAGGCCGGTCCGGCGGTACTCAGTCCAGGCTTCGATACCCTGCCCGAATAAGGCCAGCCACTTCTGCTCCATAATTTTCTCCTTGGAAGCTTTGCCTACCGTCTTCAGGTAATCATCCGTGACCTTAAGGCCGTACTGATCGAACGAAGCCGCAATGCCTTTCTCGAAATACCCCTGCGCGTCGCCGGTAATGTCGCCATCGAAGGCCGCTTCGGCCAACGTCAGATTCAGTTCAGCGTAAGTCATCAGCACGCTGGGCGTAGTGGGCTGCATGAAATACGTCCCCAGCATCGAACTCGTACCGAGATACGTAGTCGCAATGGCATCAGGCAACCCATTAGCGTGACCCACGTATTTGCCGTCTTTGTTGGGTTGCGCATAGACCGTTACGCGGGCGTCGCCCAAGCCATTCAGCTTGTCGATCAACGTTTTGCTTACGTTCCAGTCCGTACGGCTGCCGAACACCATCACCTCATTCCATTCGTTATTGCTGGGTCGGGTGGCGGTGTGTTTAAGCGTCGCATTATCGGCGTTGCTGGTGAAGATGGGATACGTAGCGGCATCGGCCAGAATTTCGGTCAGGATGGCTTTCGACTCCGCCGGTTTTTTCGCAGCCTGCCGATTCGCCAGCCGAATACGTAATGAATTGGCAAACTTTTTCCACTTCAGAATATCCCCGCCGTACAGAATATCGCCCGTAACCGCCGGTCCCGTAACGCTTAGTTTCTCGTTCGCCGTTTTCAGATCCGCCAGCATACCCGCGTACACCTTATCCATCGTATCGTAAGCCGGTGTGTAGATGGGAGCGTCGGCCGTCCCTTTGATGGCTTCTCCATACGGTACAGCTCCGTATACATCCGTCAGCAGCGAATACACCCAGGTGCGCATCACTAGACCGATCCCTTCGTAGTTCGGGTTGGGGTACTTGCCACCCGCAGCGGAGAGCGTAATGATCCGCTGGAAATTAACCAGCCCATCGTTGTAAAAGCCTTTCCAGTTGTTGTTGTACAAGGCCACCGATACGCCGTAGTTATCGCCTTCGTTCGAGTAGATGTTCCGGGTCAGGTACTGCATCCACAGCATGGCACCGTCCAGATTCAGTCGCTCGAAGCGGATATTACTGCCCCAGTAACGATCAATGGATGCTTCCAGCGCGTACGGCAGCAAGTACTGCGGGCCCACAGCTGTGGGGTTATTAGGGTCCACATTCATCGTGTCGAATTCCTTTGTGCAGGACCCAACCGTCAGGAGTGCGGCTATGGAAAGAAGAATGATTCGTTTCATACGTAATGCGATAAAATGACGCGTTAGAATCCCAGATTCAGGTTAACTCCCAAGCTGCGGCTGCTGGGCAGCTCGCCATATGCGAACCCTTGCGAGTTGGCTCCGAACCGGTCGGCTTCGGGGTCGATGTGGGGCGTATTCTTAAACAGCATGAGCACGTTACGTCCTACCAGCGAAATCTTCGCCGAGCGGATCTTAACCCGATTCAGCAACGTAGCGGGCAGTTGATAACCTAGCGTTACCTCGCGGAGCTTTACGTAGCTCGCGTCAAAAATGGCGGCTTCGTGGTATCGGCGGGGGTTGTTATAGCCATAAAGCGCGCTGGCGGGTACAATCGTGGTGTTGGGAACGTAACGGGGCTGCTCGGCACTGCCGACGTTAACGACGCCTTTCCCGATGATGCCTTCCTCGCGGCCAACGGCAGTTTCAGCATATTGACCAGTCCAGCGGGCCGTACCTGTTCCCTCATCGAACAGGCTCCCACCCGACCGTATATCGACCAGCGCCGACAGCATAATGCCTTTGAAGCTGAACGTATTCTGCCAGCCCCCCGTCCAGTTCGGCTGAATGTTGCCCAGCACGCGGGGAGTTGACGACACGACCGGATAGCCGTTGGCCCCGTATATGACTTGTCCGTCGGGCGCGTGTTCGAACCCAATGCCAAACAGCGTACCGTAAGGTTGACCAACGCGGGCTTCCGAGTTCAGGCCCTGGCGACTGTAGAGGACATAGGTGGTCAGGCCCTCGGCCAGTTCAAGCACTTTGTTCCGGTTGCGGGCGAAGTTCAGCGCCGTTTCCCACGTAAAGCCGTTGGGCAGACGAACCGGCGAGCCGGTCAGCACGATTTCAACCCCGGTGTTCGCGATTTTTCCGGCGTTCAGGATGCGGGAATCGTAGCCACTGGCTTTCGAGATTTCAACGCCCAGAATCTGGTTGCGCGACACCTGATTGTAATACGTTACGTCAAGGCCAATTCGACCTTTCAGGAAACGCAGGTCTAGCCCCAGCTCGGTACCGGTCGTGATTTCGGGCTTGAGCGTAGAGTTAGAGATTTTCTTGTTCTCGAAGAACTCAGGCACGGAGCCGTTCCAGGAGCCGTTCGCCCGGAAGGTTTGCAGCAGCTGATAGGGGTCGGCATCGTTTCCGACCTGCGCCCAGCTGGCGCGTACCTTGGCAAACGATAATACCCGGCTTTGCAGGTTCAGTAGCTCGCTCAGCACCCCGCTCACCGATACCGACGGATAAAAATACGATCGGGCTTCGGCGGGTAGTGTACTCGACCAGTCGTTGCGGGCCGTTGCGTTCAAGAACAGCGAATTCCGCCAGCCAAACTCAGCCGAGCCGAACACGCTGTTCACCTGCGACTTCTCGATGGCGCTCTCGGCCGTGTTCTGACTCGGGTTGGCGTTGCCTGCATTATACACGCCATCGACAACCAATTGACCTACTTTCAGGTAATTCCGTTTGTAATAATTGGTCCGCTGAATGCCCCCCGCCTGAGCGTTGATCGTGAAATCGCTCGTAATCGCTTTGTTGAACGTAAAAATGAAGTCACTATTCGTTTCCTGCCGACGTAACACTTCTTCTGAATAAGAGCCGGGCGTACTGTTCCCGTTACGTACCCGCTCAAAATTCAGGACATTAATCCGCGTATCGGTCCAGACGTCCGTTCCCGAACGTACCATCAGACTCAGCGACGGCAGAATCTTATAGTTCAAGGCAATGTTGCCAACCAGCCGATCTTTATCGTTCCCATACGGCAGTTTCAACTGGGTGAAATACGGGTTGGTGAAGAAGGTGTGCTGCCAGTTCGGCGGATCGGTGTCGGCGGGTTTACCCGGCAAGGCCCGATTGATACTGATGTTCTGGTAGGCTTCGTAGTCGCGCAGTTGGGCCCACGATACGTGCCGGTGCGACCAGATGAATTGCTGCCCTTCGGTATAGCCCCGGTTGTCGGAGCCGGACTTGATGTATTCGGCCGACAGGCTTACGTTCAGCTTCGGCGTAAAGTTGTACCCCGAGTTAAATTTGAAATTATTGCGGTGGAAATCGTTGTAGTACATGATTCCCTGCTGATCGAGCCGCCCGATGCTCAGCCGGAAATTCCCTTTATCGTTGGCACCCGAGATCGCAATGTTGTTGGTAAACGTTTTGCCCGTTGCCCAATATTCGTCGTAGTTGTTGGGCTGCGGAGTCAGTGGAGCGACCCCGGTACCGGTCCACCACTGCCGTGCCAGTCGCCCATCCAGGGGAGCGCCCCAGCTTTCGTCGGTACCTTCGGTGCCACTCAGAGGAGCATTCGGTCCGTAGGCCGCGCGGTACTGACTTATTTCGAGTGGGTCGGTTATGGCCCCACTCCAACCGTCCGTATACCAGGTCCGGTAGCCGTTGCCTCCGCCGTAGGTATTCTGAAAATTGGGTTTTATCCAGGGCCGCTCGAACGTAGTGTTCGAATTGATTTCAACCCCAATGCCTTTGGTACCAGACCCGTTTTTGGTGGTCACCAGAATAACCCCGTTGGCCGCCCGAGACCCATACAGCGCAGCCGCATTTGGTCCTTTTAAGACGGTTAATTCCTGAATGTTATCGGGGTTAATTTCCGACAAGCCCGAGCCGAACTGTTTATCGAACGTCTGCTGAATGGGCACACCGTCAATGACCACCAGCGGCTGGTTGTTCCCCGATACCGACGACGCCCCCCGGATTTGCACCGTGGAACCACTGCCTGGCCCACCATTGCTGCTGATGCGCAGTCCGGCCACTTTTCCCGACAAACCGTTCACTACGTTCGTAGCGCGGGCTTCGGTGAGCTGCTGCCCTTTAATTTCCTGTACACCGTAGCCCAGTGATTTTACTTCTTTTTTGACCCCAAACGCGGTTACGACTACTTCCGAAAGCGCCCGTACATCGGCCCGGAGCGTAAAATCGAGTACGGAGCGACTCCCTACGTTAACTTCTTCGGTAGTGAACCCGATCGAGCTAAACGTCACGACCGCTTCATCGCCGGGCACACTGAGCGTATACTTTCCTTTTGCATCCGTGGTTGTTCCCAGAGTCGTACCCTTCAGTACTACGTTCACCCCCGGCAAAGGACCCTCTTCGGCCGAAACGACCGTACCGGTCAGCATCCGGTTCTGTGCCTGAGCCGCTAGCCCTACACAACACCAGATGAACGCATAAATCAGTAGTCTTTTTCGCATGATACGTTAGATTAGGTTATGACAAATACGTTGCTCCCGGTTGCCGGAACAGTGCCGAATACTGGCCGCCCGATCCGAACCGCCCGAACGAACCGGGCGCAACGCAACTGCCCTCGCAGGCATTTTGGCCTACGGGTGAACTACAGAAATAAATGCAGACAAAGAAGACGTACTCCGATTGCTCCGGCCGATAGATTCCAGCCAGGCAATCAATTCAGGGCGGGTTACTAACGGGCGTTGCCGATACGGCACTGACCAGCTATAAACCCGTTCTTCAGGCCGTTGATGATGGACAACGGTGCTGAAGAGCAACTACCTACTCCACAAGTGCGGCCAGTGAGCAGGTAGGTTATGAAGTTTGTTCTGTTGTACTATTTTGTTGAATCAAATATAGGCTATTTCAATAAACGCCAAATACTATTTTGATAAATTTCCATAAAACCCCTAAAAAATTTTACTTAAGTATAAATAATCAAAATATAATACTATTCTATGAGTAAATTAAATCTTGATTAAGTACAAACAAAAATTGTTTCTATAGTTCAGGTCGATTAGTTGCTTCTTTACTCGTTTCGGGGCAATTTTGAATTTATTTTCGTCTACTTTTTAACCAAACTACTTCTCTGCTTATGCAGTTAGTTTTACGAAGTATGTTTCTGGTGTTGCTTGGTCTGGCAACGCACCTGACAACATACGCTCAGAATCGCACAATCACGGGTAAAGTCATCTCTGTTGAAGACAATGCCCCTATTCCGGGAGCCAGCGTCGTGGTTCGGGGTACCACCCGCGGCACCACCACCGATGCAAACGGGAACTTCCGCATCCAGGCTGACAAAGGTCAGGTCTTACGGGTTAGCTTCATCGGCACCACCACGCAGGACGTAACGGTCGGCAACGCCGACGTAATGAACGTGTCCCTAAAGCAGGAAGCCAACGCCCTGAACGAGGTAGTCGTAACCGCTCTCGGTATCAAGCGCGAAAAACGCCAGCTGGGCTATGCCGTAACGGAAGTAGGTGGGCAGGAACTGGCCCAGACCCAACGCGACAACTTCCTCAATGCCTTACAAGGCCGCGTACCGGGCGTGCAGGTAGCCACCACCAGCGGTCTGCCAGGTTCGTCGTCGCAGGTCGTTATCCGGGGGATCAACTCCATCAGCGGCAACAACCAGCCCCTGTTTGTCATCGACGGGATGCCCATTAGCAACCGCACGGCGGAGAGCAATAACTTTGTAGCGTCCAAGAATTCCAGCACCTCGTTCGAAAACCGGACGGTTGACTTCAGCAACCGGGCCGCCGACCTCAACCCGAACGACATTGAAAGCATTACGGTCCTGAAAGGACCCGAAGCCGCTGCGCTCTACGGCGTTGAAGCTGCCAACGGTGCCATTGTCATCACGACAAAAAAAGGACGTAACGGACAGGGCCGCGTGAGCTATACCAACAGCTTTACCTGGCAGCAGATTACCCAAAACCGCCTGCCGCAGGTGCAGCAGGTGTATTCGCAGGGAACCAACGGCACCGCGCAGAACAATACCTTCAACTATTTCGGACCGGCTTACCCTGAAGGCACTCAGTTCTACGACAACGTGAACAACTTCCTGCAAACGGGTTTCGGTCAGCGGCACAACCTGTCGTTCGACGGCGGAACGGACCGTTACACCTACCGGCTGTCGGCGGGGTACACCAGCACGAAGGGCGTTATTCCAACCACGCAGTACGACCGCCTGAATCTGACGCTGGCCGGAACGGCAAAAATCAGCGACAAACTGACCGCCGAATCGACCATCCAGTACATCAACACCGCCAATACGAAGGTGTCAAAGGGACAGAACAGCTTTCTGCTGGGGATGTTGCAGTGGCCAGCGAGCAACGACATGAGCAACTACCTGAACGTAGACGGGACACGCCGACGCATCACGGGCAGCGCCGAAATCGAGAACCCATATTTCGACGTGAACCGCAACCAGCTCAGCGACCGGGGCGACCGGGCCATTACGAACATCGGCCTCAGCTACGCAGCTACCGACTGGCTGACGTTCAACGGCCGGGTGGGTTTGGATGTGTACTCGACCCAATACCTGATTAAATACCACCCCGAATCGAACCGGGCGGGCGGCACCATCGGCGGGTCGCTTGACCAATCGACGGACAACAACCGGACGCTGACGGTGCAGTATTTCGCTACTGCGAAAAAGCAGTTCAACAAACTGAGCACCTCGTTCCGGGTGGGGCAGGCCATCTATGACTATCGCTACAACGCCCTCTCGACGCGCGGTGAGAAATTCCTCGACCCGAATTTCACGAGCATCAACAATACTGACCCGCTCACCCAGAAATCGCTGTCGGCCCTCCAGCAACGGCGGCTCATCGGCGTATTCGGCGACCTGACGCTGGGCTATAACGACCTGTTCTTCCTGACTGTAACCGGCCGC
Organism: Spirosoma knui; assembly: GCF_054780635.1. NCBI lineage: Bacteria > Pseudomonadati > Bacteroidota > Cytophagia > Cytophagales > Cytophagaceae > Spirosoma > Spirosoma knui. Next base: position 292,913 of record NZ_BAAGVY010000003.1, read on the forward strand.
AATGACTGGTCGAGTACGTTCCCGAAAGAAAGCCGCTCGTTCTTCTACCCCTCGGCGTCGGCCAGTTTTGTCTTCACTGAACTGGTACCGCAGGGTGGCTTCCGCAACGCCCTGAGTTACGGTAAATTCCGGATTTCGGCGGCTCAGGTGGGTAAAGAAGCGCCGGTGTACGCGACCTCGCAGGCCTACGAAAGCCAGACAACCACGGGTGGTGGTTTCAGCTACGGCTTCACGGCCCCCAACCCGTTCCTGGTGCCGGAGAAAGTGAACTCATTTGAAACCGGTATTGAACTGAAGTTCTTCAACGGACGGCTGGGACTCGACGCGGCTTATTACCGTACCAAGAGCACGAACCAGATCATCAAAGACCTACGCATCAGCTACGGCACCGGGTTTATCCTGAAAACGATCAACACGGGTGACCTCTGGAACGATGGTGTTGAGATTTCGTTGAACGCCGAGCCGGTTCGGAGCGGTAATTTCAACTGGAACACCACCCTTAATTTTACCAAAACAAACAGTCGATTACTGAGCCTGCCCGTGGGTCTGACCGAATTCTACAACTCCGATACGTGGGTATACCGGAACATCCGGAACGGCGTTCGCGTGGGTGGACCGCTGACCTCACTCACCGGCGATACGTATGTGCGTAATAACCAGGGCCAGATTCTGATTAACCCATTGACAGGTCTGCCGTATATCGAAACCGCCTGGAAACAAGTCGCCAACCGAAACCCTGATTTCGTGCTGGGCTTCCTCAATACGTTCACCATTAAGAACAACCTGACGCTGAGCTTCCTGCTCGACATCCGCAAAGGTGGCGACGTATATAATGCAACGGAGGAGTTCATGTTCCGCCAGGGGCTGAGCAAAAACACCCTCGACCGGACAACGCCCCGCGTCATCAATGGCGTTTTGAAAGATGGGCTGGAAAATACGGCTACGCCAACCAAGAACAACATTCAGCTCATTCCGTACTACAACAGCGAGTATTACACCGCTTTTGCCGATGAGGATTTCATTGAGCGGAATATCAACTGGATGCGCGTGAAAGACGTAACGCTACGGTATAACCTGCCAGCTTCCCTACTGAACCGGTCGCGGGTGTTCAAAACGGCCAGTGTGTTCTTTACCGGCACCGACCTGCTGCTGCTGACGAACTACACGGGTGGCGACCCCGGCGTAAACGCGAGCAACTCCGTGACGGGTGGCTCAGGTGGTTTTGGCATCGACTTTGGGAACCTGCCCCTGCCCCGCACCTACAACGTCGGGTTGACGATTGGACTTTAATACAGTAAACAACGTTGGCCAGGGTACCCGGTACCGTGGCAAAAAAGCGAACTCATAAAAATGAATTATAAAAAACTTTCCGGCCTGGTGTTGACCGGGCTCGCACTGACCCTGAGCAGCTGCGACAAGTATTTAGACATCAACAAAAACCCCAATAACCCTGATCAGGTCGAAGCTGCCCTGCTGCTGGCTCCTATCGAGGTGAACTACGCGCTGGGCGTTCAGTTCGACGCCCGCGTCATTGGCCGCTACGTGCAGAACTGGCAGTCGTACCTGGCCAACGACACCTGGGATTTGCACGGTTACGCCAGTGCTTCCGACGTTGGGGGCGAAATCTGGCGGGATGTGTACTGGAAAGGGGGCCGCAACCTCGTCAACCTCATCGACGACGCCCGTGCCAACGAAAAATGGGATTACCTCGGCGTTGGGCTGATTATGAAAGCCTGGGGCTGGCAGATGCTGACGGACATTCACGGTGAGATTATTCTCAGCGAAGCGTTTGACCAGGACCCGCAGAAAAACCAGTTTGATTACGACACCCAGGAAGCCGCCTACGCCGAAGTGGTGCGGCTGTTGAATGAGGCCATTCCCTACCTGAACCGTACCGACGGTAAAGTATCGCAGGCGCAGCTATCGCGGGGCGACATCATGTACAAGGGCGACCGGCTCAAGTGGAAGAAGTTTGCCTACGGCCTACTGGCGATGAACGCGCACCACCTGTCGAAAAAGGCGTCGTATGATCCCAACAAGGTAATTGCTTATGTCGACAGCTCGTTCGCCAGCAATGCCGATGACGCGCTGATGCCTTTTAACGGAAACAGCACCGCCGACGCCAGCTTCTTTGGCCCAACGCGGCAAAACCTCCAGGTGTTTGGCCAGTCGGATTTCATCCTACGCTTAATGGACGGCCGAGTATTTAATGGCGTAAAAGATCCGCGTACACCCCTTATGCTGACGCCAAGTGGTGACGGTACGTACCGGGGCCTGACTCCGGGTACCGGCCAATCGACGGCCGCCAGTATTCCCGAAGCGGCCCGGGTGTTGAGCCCCTGGGGTACACCACTGAACAGCGTTCCGGCAGCGGGCACAACGGGTAAGTACGTCTTCACCGACAAAGGACCTTTCCCGATGATGACCTACGCCCAGTTGCAGTTCATCAAAGCCGAAGCCGCCTTCATCAAGGGCGATAAGGCCACGGCGTCCGCAGCTTACCGCAAAGGCATCGAGGCCCACATGACCTTCACCGGCGTACCGGCTGCTGACCGCGCTACGTATCTGGCTAATCCGGTGGTTGTTCCGGCCGATGCCGCTGCGCTGACGCTGAACCAGATCATGCTACAAAAGTACATTGCGCAGTGGGGCTGGGGTTTCCTGGAGCAGTGGTCCGACCTGCGCCGGTACAATTACAGCAGCGACGTGTTTACGAGCTTCCAGCTGCCGCAGACGTTCTCCAGCAACAACAACGGCAAACCGGCCCAGCGGCTACGCCCCCGTTATAACTCGGAATACGTCTGGAACATCGACGCGCTGAACAAAATCGGTGGCCTGGCCCTCGACTACAACACCAAACCGGTTTGGTTTACCCAGCCCTAATCACGAATTTATTCTTACCATGACATACCGACATTTTTCTGTTTTTCTGCTGGCAATGGCAAGTCTGATTGGCTGGTCGTGCGAGCGTACCACCCTAACCGTTCCGTCGACGCCAACGCCCGCCGGAGCGCGGATCAAACTCGTTCATGCTGCCCCTGATGCACCGGGCGTAAACCTGTTTATCAATAACGAGAAGATCAGCGCGGCCGTCCCGACCGGTGCCATCAGCACCAGCGCTGGAACCGGCACCCCGGCTCCCATTACGTTTGGTACTACATTTCCAGGCGTATCGGCCAACTATGCCATCGTCACGGCGGGTCAGGTATCCGTCTCGCTGACGACGCCTGCTACCACCACAGCCAGCAGCCCCGCGACGCTCTACAGCCAATCGCTGACGCTGGACGATAATAAGTATTATTCGCTGCTGCTGATGGGTACGGGACCGCAGCCCGAAGTGCAACTGCTGAACGACGATTTCAGCACCGCTACGGACCCCAACAAATTTTACGTTCGGTTCGTCAACCTGATTCCCGGTGCTACCGCTTATGACCTGCTCTTATCGGATGGTACGAAACTGGTTTCGAATGTTACGTATAAAACCGTATCGCCATTTGTAGGTGTTGACATCAAAAACAACGCGTCATTCCTGTTTCGGGTCGCCGGTGCCACAGCCAACGTAACAACTGCCTCAACGTTCACGGGGAGCACATCGGGGCGGGCAATGACGGTCTTCGCGCAGGGGGTAGTCGGAAAAACCGGCACTCAGGCTCCCAAGCTGACGGTCTACGTAAACCGGTAGTACGTACTGCCTTTTCTGACAGGAGTCCCCCGGCTATTTATTCGCCGGGGGACTTTTTGCACGTAGCGATCCGTATCCCTCCTCCCTTTTGAGGATAGGGAGGGAGAGTTAATTAAACGCAATACGTACCTCAAACCGGTATTCTACTGAATATAATTTGCGATCGCGTCTCTACACATCTGACGTATTCCGGTGGTCATCGAGCTTCATAAAGTTGCAAATGACGAACAGCCCGGTCAGCCCACTCAGCAGGATAATTCATTGTACGAGGCTTTTAAGAGATGTTTATTCAGAACTAAGCACCCTTTATTTAGAATTCACAATCTAATTTGCTTTAGGGGCTGTTTTCTGCAAGTCAAATCTCAACTCCAGAAAATCGGCCTTGCTTTCGTTGGGTGTGCTACCTACTTTGAAAAACGTGGCTAGCATTAACGTCGTTGTCTTCGTATCCGGATTGTAGCGTAGGTTCGATAGGTAATTCAAATGGGCACCGTCATGACCATAGCCCAGCCCCTCCGTGTAGGTCGGCCCAAGCCCATAAACGCCGTGCAATGCGTCAGCTACCTCCATCTCTTTCATCTGCGCCACCGTTTGGGCAGTGAGTCCAGCCCGACCCGTTAACAGCAATTCCATCCATCGCTACGGTTATGTTGCAATTACATACATTATTTATGGGTTGACCAGGCTTAATATCCCTCTGAATTACAACTGGTTATAAATCCATGATGATTAGTTACATAATCTCCACAAATACTTTTTAACTTTATCAAAACTTGCCCCAGCTTACTTTCGTACGTATACAACTACCTACTACACGGTCGGAATTTGGCCCGGTTAGGCAACCAGGCGTTCGCGATTCCGATCTTAGTAGCTACTCCTGGTTATGCATTGATGAAAACGGTGTTGTTAACGGGTGCCAATGGTTTTCTGGGTGGGCATCTGTGTCGTCAGTTGCTTGGCCGGGGTTATGCCGTGCGTGCGTTTGTTCGGCCAAAGAGCGACCAACGGGCCTTGGAAGGGTTACCTTTAGATATTTGGCTGGGCGATCTTCACGATACAGACCATGTACGGGCGGCAACCTACGGCTGCGATCTGGTTGTTCACGCGGGGGCCTTAGCGCAGATGAACCCTGCCCGGTCCAAAGACGTAGTAGCGGTTAATATTGGCGGTACGGCCGCTGTCTTATCTGCGGCTATCGAAGCTGGAGTGGAACGGCTCGTCTTTGTCGGAACGGCCAACGTATTTGGTTTTGGGACAAAAGAATGTCCTGGTAATGAGCAGCGTCCGTATATGGGCAACCGTTACGGTTTGGACTATATGGACAGCAAACGAGCGGCTACCGATCTGGTATTGCAAGCGGTTCGAGACTATCAACTGCCTGCTGTTCTGGTACATCCTACGTTCATGCTGGGCCCACTTGATTACAAAATCACCTCCAATGCGCTGCTGCTGGCCTTATGTCGGCGGCAAATTAAGGGCATTCCCGCTGGCGGCAAGAATTACGTACATGTGGCCGACGTAGCAACGGCTACCGTCAATGCGCTGACGATGGGACGTATTGGCGAGTCGTATATTCTGGGCAACGCGAATCTCAGCTACCGCGAAGCGTTTGCTCTGATGGCGGAGGTTACCAACACTCGCCCCCCCACTCTTTCCATTCCTCCGGCTCTAACATCGGCAGTCGGCCAACTACTGGACTGGAAAACCAAGTTAATTGGCCAACCCGCCCAACTCAATTCAGCGATGGTAGCCGTAGCGAACGACGGCCATTATTTCAACGTCAGTAAAGCGGTTACCGAACTCAACTTACCCCAAACGCCCATTCGGGTCGCTATTCAGGAAGCGTTTGAATGGTTTCGGCAACACGGTTACGTTTAGTACGTTTCGCCCGGACTTTCTAGTCTATAATCAGCCTGTCGCATACTGGTAAGTTTTTGGCGCATAAGGATAAGAAAGCAGGATAGCGAGCCAGGTACTTTTGTTTGACCGGCAAGCGGAGTACCCTGTGCTTCGTATTGACCTCATAGTCAGATGCTCACCTTAAAATGTATCAGTATGCCTTATTTTGTCAGCGCCGACCAGCAAACGAAGTTGCATTATCACGACACCGGTTCGGGTAAACCCCTGGTGTTTGTTGCCGCGTGGGCCATGAACCTCGCCATGTGGGAATATCAGACCCAGTTCTTTAAAGAACAAGGTTTTCGGTGTATCAGCTTCGACCGCCGGGGTCATGGCCGGTCGGACTGGTCGGCCGGAGACTACGGTTACGACGTATTGGCCAGTGACCTGGCCGAACTGCTGGATATGCTTGATTTACGGCAAGTGTGCCTGGTAGGTATGTCGATGGGTGGCGGAGAAATTATTCGCTATCTTTCCCGGTACGGCCATGATCGTATCGACCGCGTTGTACTTATCGCGCCAACGGCTCCCTACCTGGTTAAATCGACAGATAATCCACTGGGCATTGATGGAGAAATGTTCGCCTACACCCGAAATCAGATTCAGGAGGATTTTCCTCAGTGGCTAATAGACAACGCCAATGGATTTTACAGGCCCGACGTTTTTGGGGTTTCGCAAGGAATTATCCACTGGACACTTAACATGATGTTGACAACTTCGCTGGAAGCGGCACTCGAAACCAGTCGGTTAAATATGGGAGCAGATTTACGCGTTGAACTGGCTGCGCTCAACGCACCAACACTGATCATTCATGGCGATGCTGATGAATCCGTACCCGTTGTTTTCGGTCGATGGGCCGCGCAGCTAGTGCCGAACTGTCAGTACAAGGAGTATACGGGTGCTCCGCATGGCTTATTTTACACGCACCGTCATCAGTTAAATAGCGACATACTCCAGTTCGTTTCCTAGCGCATTGGCCTAAAAGTAAAGTTCGGAACTAGGGTGGACGTAATGAAACCTGGCCTGTTCCGCCCCTAATATAAACTAAACAATAGTATGGCTACTAATTCGCACTTGAGTACACAAGCCGTGGCGAACCGCTTAGTTGAACTGATCAGAGAACGACAGTTTATTCAGGCCCAACGCGAACTGTTTGCTGAGGAGGCTGTCAACCAGGAACCGCCCACGTCGGTTTCTAAATCAGCGACTGGTTTACAAGCCATTATTCAGAAAGAGGAACGCTTTCAGGCTAACGTATTGACCTGGCATAGAGTGGAAGTTTCCGAACCCTTAGTAGCGGGTAATTTCTTCTCGGTTCGGATGCTTACGGATGTGACCCTGAAAGATCAAAGGCGTTTCTGTCTCGATGAACTTTGCGTGTATGAGGTAACAGACGGGCTTATCATCCGCGAGCAGTTTTTTTATTAACACAATCAATTGAGGTTAATTGTAGCAGTTCTAGAACCCATTAACTTCTGAACGACAATAAACCGGATCACTCCCATTGAGCCATGTCCACCAACCTGCCCTCTTTCCCGACTATCGCGATCAAAACTGTTGTAACGCATACCGTTACGTACTTTCTGTTTGGACTGATGGCCTTGGCCCTGTTTGATTATAAAGAGTTGTATGCAACAACCACAGTTCGCCTGCTGATGCGGCCAGTGAGTGATCCATTGGTCGCGGCCGGGCCCTTGGTACAGCCGTTACGGGGTATTCTGTTTGCGCTGGTCTTTTATTCATTGCGGCAAGCCTTCTTTGGACAACGTAGCGGCTGGTTAACTATGTGGTCGATGCTGGTTATCATCGGCATTTTTTCCACCTTCGGTCCGGCTCCGGGCTCAGTTGAAGGGCTGATTTACACCGTACTGCCCATACAATTTCAATTAATCGGCTTACCCGAAGTGCTTTTGCAATCCCTTTCGTTGTCGTTCACCCTGTGTTACTGGGTAAGGCAGCCCGAACGGAAATGGCTGAACTGGGTATTGGGTGGCCTGTTTATCTTAATCGTTTTTCTGCTGACGCTTGGCCTGGTCGTTGGTACTAACAACTAGGGCGCTGCCTCCCAAAACCAGACCATCGGGATACGTAACAAGGTTGATACAACGCTGGAGGCTCGTCGTGGCCGATATCCTGTTTATGCTGACTCCTATGATTCTCTGGATGGTTATCCTAACATACTGAAACGAGAAAGTTAGAAGCAGCTTATTCCACAATTAGCTTAATGCGTTTGCTTTTGGTACGGGTTTGCAGCCATCGCTGAATCCGGTTACGTTCGGCGAGCGTGTGTTGGCGCGAGAATTTCGCGTACACCAGCATTACGGTGTCGGGCTTAGGTCGATTTTCGGTCATCACCAGCGAGCGGGCGGCAGTAAACATCTGCACGTCAGGCATCAGCGTTTTCAGCTCGTTCCGCAGGTCGGCTACAGGTAGTCGCGAGGTCTGGGTCAGTTCGATGTACCGGCGCAACGAGTCGATGGTTTGGTCCTTGCGGGCAATCGACGACTGACTATACTGGATTACCTGGTCGGCAATAGTCGTTTTGAGCGCGTCTACGTCAATGTCTTCGGTTTTAAAATTACCTTGTTTCACCACCAGCTGAGTATCGTCTAAACCGTAGGGAAGCATTTTGGAACGAAGTACGTTAATCGAATCCAGAGGCAGAGGTTCGCCGACCATCGTCAGTTCAAGTTTAGACTGACGGCGGTTATACTGCGCGGTAAAGTTGACGACTTGCCGGTAGGCGAACGTGCACTCGTTGGCGACAAATCGTTTGGCGGCCTGTTCAAAGATTGTTTTGCGAACAAGCTGGAAGGCAAGGTACGTACTAGGCAGCAGCACAATCAGCACAGCCACCCAGATGGTCGTACGCACCCGCCGTTCTACCTCCCGCGTCGGATATGCTTTCTGGCTGTAACCCAGAAAACGCACAATCAGATAGGTAGATAAACTGATGCAGATGCTGTTGATGAGAAACAAATAAAAAGCCCCAGCGAAATAATAGCCGTTGAGGGTGGCGATGCCGTAGCCGGCCGTACAGAGAGGTGGCATGAGCGCCGTAGCAATGGCGACACCCGGCACGACGTTCGTTATCTTTTCACGGCGCGAACCGGCCACGATACCCGCTAATCCGCCGAAGAAGGCGATGAAAGCGTCCCAGACCGACGGCGACGTGCGGGCCAGTAATTCGGACTGCGCGATGTGCAGTGGGCTAATCAGAAAGTAAACGGTGGAAGTCAACAGGCTGATGAAGACGGCGATGCTAAGGTTTTTTAGTGCCCGTCCAATCATGTCTAGGTCATTGACGCCGATGCCCAGTCCAATGCCCATGATTGGCCCCATCAAGGGTGAGATAAGCATAGCGCCGATAATCACGGCCGTTGAGTTGACATTAAGACCAATGGACGCAATGAAAATGGCAAAGATGAGCGTCCAAAGATTAATGCCCCGGAATTCAATGCCCCGGCTGATGGACTGCGTGATGGCCTCTTCGTCGTCTTTATCCTCCTCCAGGCTAAAGCGGTCTCGAAGAAACCGCCCGAAGCGAGTCAGCGCATCAGTCTTTTGAGAACGGGGTACATTAGGGTCATCAACCAACATATGCGGTAAATGCGTTAAATGAAGCGATATTTGCCGGTAGCTGAAGGGAGTTCAGCGAACGGTCTTGGTCTTCTCCAACTGGAAGATAGACCTTTTCGATGTAATTCTTTTTGTTCATGGACTTATTTACGCTGATTACCCTATTGATTGTGGTGGCGGCCGGGTTTGCCTACCTCAACACCCGCTTCCTGAAACTGCCCGATGCCATCGGCGTTATGACCCTGTCGGTGCTATTTTCTCTGCTCCTGATTAGTCTGAATGCCGTTTATCCTGTCTGGCTTCAAGTGGTTCGGCAGACGGTGGTGCAGATTGATTTTGGTCGGGTGCTGTTCGATGTTATGCTTAGCTTTCTTTTGTTTGCTGGCGCGTTTCACACCGATGCGGCTCAGCTTCGGGTTGAGCGCCGGTCAGTGATGCTGTTTGCCTTCGTAGGGGTGCTGCTGAGTACAGCCCTTGTCGGCACGGGCCTGTACTACCTGACCGGCTGGCTGGGGTTTTCGCTGTCGTATCCGCTTTGTCTGCTGTTTGGTGCACTTATTTCGCCTACTGATCCCATTGCCGTACTGGGTATTCTGGCCAAATTCAAACTGCCTGAAAACGTCAAGCTTAACATCGTAGGCGAATCCTTGTTCAACGACGGAGTAGGCGTAGTAGTGTTTGCTACCATCTACCGGATTGTCGTTGAAGGAACCGATAGTATCAGTGTAGGTGCAATTGGTCTGACTTTCCTCGAAGAAGCCGGGGGTGGCGTGTTATTTGGGCTGGCACTTGGCTATGGTATGTTCCGGTTATTACGTTCCATCAATCACTACCAAACCGAAGTTATTGTCACCATAGCGGGCGTAATGGGCGGCTACCTGCTAGCCCAGCAGTTCCACATTTCCGGACCACTGGCGATGGTTGTAGCCGGTCTTTTCGTAGGTGCCCATGCCCGCGAACACGCCATGAGCCACCAGACCGAGGAGTATATTGATAAATTCTGGGAATTGATAGACAGCATTTTGAATGCCTTGCTTTTTGTGCTGATCGGAATGGAGCTGCTTATTATTGACTTTCGATCCGCCTACTGGCCCGTTTGCGGTCTGGTCATCGGCTTAGTACTGGGGGCTCGGTTTCTTTCCATCTGGTTGCCGTATCGGCTGGCCCGCCCCTGGCTTGACCTCGACGACAAAGCTCCCGTAATGCTGACCTGGGGTGGGCTGCGCGGAGGCCTCTCTATCGCAATGGCCCTCTCCATTCCGGGCACCCTGCCTCAAAAAGACTTAATTGTTACCATCACCTACGCCGTAGTGCTATTTTCGGTCATTGGGCAGGGGCTGACGATGGAGAGGCTCATCCGGCGGTTGTATCCCGACGGTTAACGCCAAATCGCATTTATCGGCTGATTTGATCCGTCTTGTCTGCTTGCGCGATGGCCTCCCGCACAAAGCCTTCTTTCAGGTGTTCGTAGAACGAAACAGGGTCTAGCAGCGAGGCCGCCCCTTGAGCCATTAGTCCACCCAATAGCAACTGGAAAATGGCCGAATGGCGGTCTGTCATCTCCAGCACGAGAATAGCGGCCGTAAAGGGTGAGCGCACGACCCCCGTCAGGAAACTCACCATACTAACCAAGATAATGAGATTATGGTCGATGGGGGCAATCTGTAGGAACCGAGCCAGCCCGGCGCCGAGGATGGCTCCGGCGCTCAGCGACGTAGCGAACACGCCACCCGCTCCACCACTGCTATAACTAAGGGCCATACCCGCAAACCGTACGCCAAACAAATACCAGGGCGTTTGCTCTGTATTCTGGAACAACAGCCGGTTAATGATGGGCTTGCCCGTACCCACCGCATCGCTGCCTACCCAAAACGCCAATCCCGCCAGCAGCAGACCGCAGCCTATCACCCAACCGAGTTGTTCAACGGGCCGATCGAAACGTCGGCGGTAGGCATTGAGCCACAGCAGCGTTTTGGCAAACACAGCCCCAGCCAGCCCACACACCAAAGCCACGCCAATTACTACGCCCAGTATTAGGCCGGTTGATACGCTCACTTTGGGAAAGCCAAGGTACAGATATGGTCCTAGAATGGCCTGCGCCGTCATGCCCGCAATGATAACGGCGGTAAACACGGCGGTGCGGAAGCGGGTGATGTGCGTTTGCGTGAGTTCTTCCACAACGAAGACAATTCCGCCGAGGGGCGTATTGAAGGCGGCAGCCAGTCCAGCCGCTCCACCCGTAACGAGGGCAATCTGCCGCGACAACTGCGGCCACCCCGCCGGTTGCAGGCGGTTAATGGCCCGGAAAATAGCAGCTGATATCTGAATGGTCGGCCCTTCCCGACCGATAACTCCTCCGCCCAACAGCAGGATAGCACTGCTTACTACCTTCACCACCGCGACCCGCACACTGAGCAAATAGGCCGTATGATGATGCCGGCCCGGATTAGACAGTTCGATACCGGCCATGACCTGCGGAATACCGCTGCCCCGTGCGGCCGGAGCAAACCAGCGCACCACCGCCCAAGCCAGCACAAAAGCCAGGGGTGTCAGTCCAAAGGCTAGCCAAGGATAGGCCCTCAGCCAGTTAAAACTGGTTTGCTCAGCCCAGACAAACAGTTTCTCATACCCTACAGCTGCCAGGCCTGTCAGCAGCGACGCTATCCAGAAAGGAAAGCTTTGCAGAATCAGTCGTCGGATGCGCTCGGAATACAGTCGGCTAATCAGGTGTTGGTCTAGCCAGGCCAGCACCTGCGCATATCGGGATGGTCTTCGGGTCATCTACAGCGAATACAGTCAATAGGTAAACACAGAACCAGCCAGTTGAATTAACCTCACTGATTTTCCAAGTGGTCTGTGCTGTTTATAATCTTAGCACAGACTTAGGTAAGCGGTCTAGCACCGCAAAGGTAAATGATAGGGAGTCAGCAAACGGGGTAGAGAGCCGGATTGATTGATGCAGTCTCGATTTCTGAATAACAGCTCTTCTAAACCAATTCTAAGCAGAACTTAAGCAAATTCTTAACTCTCCAAGCTAATTTGCTCATGTCACCAACAACAGTTGCTGAACGTAGAAACAGTACTTACACTAATCAACGTATATGAAAACGTACATAACTCTTTTCGTGGCGGGCGCTGTAACAACCGCCCTTTCCCAAACACCGACTCCTGCGCCTGATGCGGCTACGCTGATGAACATGGGCCGTTTCGGTGAAGCCAAAGCCTTGCTGACTCGCAATGCGCAACAGAACCCATCGATGCAGACAAATTTCGACGCGGGATATGGCTATCTGCGCGCCGGTCAGCCCGATTCGGCCCGTTTCTGGTTTGAAAAAGGGCTTTCGATGGATGAAAAGCGGGTACCGCTCAACGAAACCGGTTTGGCCATCAGCTATCTGGTACAGAATAATACGACCGATGCCAGTCCGAAACTTGAGGAAGTCATCAAGAAAAGTAAAGGCAAAAACGCCGACATTCTCTACCGCATTGGTGAAGCGTACACCGGTTATCTCACCCCCGACAGCGGCTCCATCAAACCCCAGTATCCGAAAGCCGTTAATGCGACTAAAGCGATTGAATACCTGAACCAGGCCGCCGACCGCGACAAGAAGAATGCGGCTATACAACTAGCCCTTGGCGATGCGTATTACCTCAACAAAGAGGCTGGAACGGCCGTTACGCGTTACGAGAGCGCGATGGAACTGGGTATGATGCCCGCGCGGGTCTACCAGCGTATTGGAGACATCTTCTGGCAGGGTCGCAACTTGAACTTAGCCGTCGAGAACTACAAGAAAGCGATCGAAGCAAATCCCAATTATGCATCTGCTTATCGGCAGCTATCTGAGTTATATTTCTTGGTAAATCGCTACAAGGACGCGGCTACGTACGCCGACCAGTACGTAAGTGTGTCGAAAGATACCCGTCCGGAGACCCTGCTTCGGCAGGCACAGTTTCACTTCCTGGCCAAAGACTACCAGCGCGCCGTAACCCTGATTGACAGTAACCGCGCGGTGCTGGCTCAGAACCCAATCGTATATCGGATACAGGGCTGGGCCTACTCGTCGCTCAAGCAGCCTCAGCAAGCGATTGAAAACATCAATACGTTTCTGCAGAAAGCCCCCGACAAGGCGATGTACGATGACTATAAATATTTGGGGCAGGCGTATCTGGGCATTGAAAACTCCGGCAGTGACTCGCTTAAAGCCATCAATGATTCACTGGGAATCACCTATCTTGAGAAAGCCGCTCCCTTTGATACGACCGACAACCTGTACGGCGATATCGCTAAGTACTATTACCGCGCCAAAAAACACCAACAGGCAGTAGCTACGCTCGACTCAGCCGCTAAACATGGCTTCAAGGCCGACGTGCAGGACTTGTTCCGATACGGCATGAGTAACTACACGCTTGGATTCGGACGCGATAGCCTCGGCAAGCTGGTGCGCGATACGACTCGTTTTGCCCTGGCTGACTCGGCACTTGCCCTGGCTCAAAAAGGGTCACCGGACTATGCTCCAACGGTACTGTACCGGGCTAAAGCGAACTATTACGCGTATGCCCCGGAAGAAGCCGTACGGAACGGGAAAGCAAAGCCGTATTTCGAGCAGTTCATTAGCATGGTCGAAGGCAAAGAAGACGAACGAAACCGGTATAAGAAGGATTTAGGGCTCGCCTTTAAATACTTGATTTCGTATCACGAACTGGTCAGTAAAGACGAGAGCGCACGTAACGAATGGCTTAAAAAGGGACTTGCTTTATTACCGGGCAATAAAGATCTGGCCAAGATAGCCACCGCCGATACGGACGATCCGGCCGCTGCCCAGTAACTTTTCTCTGGAATAGATTCCATACATTGCCACCGGAAATCAAATTTCCGGTGGCAATGTATGTCAGTAATGGAGGTTGGCGAAGTTGATTACTGCTTACTAGTTGCCAATCACAGTTCAGTTAAACGCAATTTTTTGCGCATCAGTAGGACTGCCCTCCCCGAATAGAAATCTATTCACCAAACAAGACCCGAGGCAAAGCATTAGCCGTCCCATCTCTGCTGCTCACGAAAACCAACGTTACCTTGTCGACGTTATATACCATAAATATTGAGATTATGAAGACGCTCATGTTCAAGACTACGCTGACCGACGCTGACAGCGTAGCAGCTGTAACTCCGTTTCTCAACGCCATTGAGCCACTTGATGGCTTTTCAGTAGAAACCGAACATGCCGACCATCTACTGACCGTTCAGACGGTCGATAACCGTGTGAGCGAGGAGGTGATTCGAGCCGTTGAGCGGGCAGGTTACCAGGCGGAAGTATTGAAGGATCATTGATATAGGAGAGCTTCTGAAACTTTCGCATCAGAAGACCGTCGACCAATTACACTAACGTAGTTTTTAGGCGCTTTTTTAGCCTACCCGGAACTCAGGATTAGTGAGCGCGCTCCTTAACCGAGTCGATCAGACTTACGTAACAAGAGGCAGGGTTTTAGGCATTTTGGTATGTAAGTTCTACTGAGGAACGTTCACGTAGCCAGCCTCGACTCACGAACGACTTGCTGAGCCCATCGACGAAACCAGCTCCTGAACAGGTATACTCCAGGCACAGCGATAATGACCCAGTGGACAAGCCGTTCGGCCGTGCAACGTACAGGGTTTGCATTCGAGCACTTCCGGCGTTTGAATCACCTGCGATACGTCGGCCAGCGGCCCAAAACCAAACTCCGGCACCGTTGAGCAGAAAACGGCCGTTGTGGGGGCGTTCACCGCAGAGCATAAGTGCAATGGAGCGGAATCATTTACGTAGTTCATTACCGACTGCTGCTGCAAAGCCGCCGACTGCACCAGCGTTAGTTTACCCGCCAGATTTATCACGTTTCCCTTACGGCCCGACAACGCAATCATCGCGTCACAGGCCGACCGATCGGCGGGTGCACCGAGCAGATACACAGTCAGCGTGTCGGGCAGCAGCTTTATCAATTCAACCCATCGCTCAGCGGGATACTGCTTGGTGAACCAGACCGACATGGGCGCAATGCACACGTAAGGCCGTTCCTGATACGTCCGCACAGCGTCGTAGTCGGCCGGGGACGGATACAGTTTAGGGCGGGTCCGTTCAGCGCTCACGGCAAGCCCACGAAACGGTGGCGGAAGCGCCCGAATCAGGTCAGCATTACGGTCAACTTCGTGAACACCGGGCTCAATTCGGTGCACAACCCGTTCCGTGAAAAAGCGGGAGAACGGATTTTTGGTAAAGCCAATGGTAAATTTAGCGTTCGATAAGGCGGTTAATAAACCCGTCGATCCGTACCGTTGTAAATTGATCAATACGTCGTACTGCCGGGACCGGATGGTCTGTAAAATCTGCCATAGGCTGCTATACTTCGCTCCCTTTTTATCCCATACCAACACCTCGTTCAGAAAAGGATGATTCGCGAACAGACTCTCGTTACCTTTACGAACCAGCACATCCAGCTTGACATTGGGTAAGGCCGCGTGCAACTGTTCGAGCAGCGCCGTAGCCAGAATAACATCGCCGATAAAAGCGGTTTGAATGATCAGGAACCGGGGTGGATTAGTTGCGGTTATCATTAGTACGCTGGATGCGTCAATTGCTAATAATGGAAGATTACGAAGTATATACCCTACCCAACGGAATTCGCATTGCTCATAAACAAATACCGCACACGCAGATTGCCCACTGCGGTATTATGCTCGATATTGGAAGCCGCGATGAACAGCCCCACCAACAGGGGTTAGCCCATTTCTGGGAGCATATGGCATTCAAAGGTACGGAGAAACGAAAGTCGTACCACATCATTACCCGGCTAGAAACGGTAGGGGGCGAACTGAACGCCTATACAACGAAAGAAAAAGTGTGCTTTCATGCTTCAGTATTAGGGGCTCATTTCGAAAAAGCGACTGAATTATTAACCGACATCACGTTTCATTCGGTATTTCCCGAAAAGCAGATTGAACGCGAACGGGGCGTCATTCTGGAGGAGATGGCGATGTACTACGACTCGCCGGAAGATGCGATACAGGATGATTTCGACGAACTGGTTTTCCCGAATCACGCCTTGGGCGGCAACATTCTTGGCACTACTGAAACCGTCAGTTCGTTCCGGCGCGAAGACCTGCAGCAGTTTATCGCCGAAAACTATAACACCAGCCGGATTGTTTTTGCCTCGGTTAGCAACCTGCCGTTCAAACAAGTCGTTAAAATCGCCGAAAAGTACCTGCGCGACGTACCAACGCAGCACTCAAGCCGCCAGCGTAAAACCCCAACGGATTACGTTCCCCGGCAAACCCGCGTTGAGCGCCCCATTACGCAGGCCCAATGTGCGCTGGGCCGCCCCGCCTATGGCCTGACCGATCCGCGTCGACTGCCCTTTTTTATGCTCGTTAACCTCCTCGGCGGCCCCGGCATGAACTCGCGGCTCAACCTGAACTTACGCGAAAAATATGGCCTGGTGTATTCCATCGACGCCAGCTATACGCCTTACCTGGACACGGGATTCCTAGGTATTTATTTTGGCACCGACCCCAAGAAAGTCGACAAAGCGCATAGCCTGATTGTGAAAGAGCTGAAGCGGTTGCGCGAACAACCCTTAACCACGCTACAACTTCACCAGACGAAGGAACAGTTGGTTGGGCAGTTGGCTATGGCCGAAGAAAGTAACAACAGTTTTATGCTGATGATGGCCAAGAGTCTGCTCGACATCGACCGGGTGGAGGCCCTCAACGACATTTTCAACGACATCAAAGCAGTAACCGCCGAGCAGTTGCAAGGCCTAGCGCAGGAAGCCTTCGTAGAAGACCAGTTCAGTTCGCTTACGTTTGTACCCGAGAAGTAGTTGGGTTGTTACGTGACTGTCTGCTCGTTCGGGGCCATATTTGCAACAAACCGACAAGCACATAAACATGACCATACAGGACGCCCAGGCCACCGTTGACAACTGGATCAAAACCGTTGGCGTTCGCTACTTCAACGAACTCACCAACATGGCTATGCTAACCGAAGAGGTTGGTGAGGTAGCCCGCATTATTGCCCGGCGTTACGGAGAGCAATCCGAAAAAGAGTCGGACAAAAACAAAGACCTCGGCGATGAGATGGCGGATGTGCTTTGGGTGCTTATCTGCCTGGCCAATCAGACCGGGGTGAATTTAACCGAAGCCTTCGAGAAGAACCTAGAAAAGAAAAACATTCGGGACGCCACCCGGCACCTTAACAACGAAAAGCTATTGTAAGGTAAATATGTAGGGTAGAACCTATTTATGGTTAATAAAAAGAGATGAAGATATAGCGTTTTTGTCATCCCGACCAAAGGAGGGATCTTCTGATGAACCTGGAAATAGATAGCTACAGAAGATCCCTCCTTTGGTCGGGATGACAAAAGCACACTCAAACTAAAACCTAAACAGATTAGGTTCTTTAATTAGTTATCCATTATTTATGTAAACGCCATAAAAAAGCCGGTCCTGAGCTAGAACCGGCTTTTTGATTACCAACCTATAATGCAAAACCTACTATATCGTGTGTTACCTGTGTCGTCTGCCAGCACCGGTTTGGAGCACTTATAGTAGACAAAGTTTCTTTTTGCAATTAACTAATGTTCATGAACCTCATTAATTAATAATTTAAAAATATATTCTCTACCGAATGAGTATGCGAAAACCTTTCGCACGTATACGCTATCTACTTACTGAGCCCGCTGGGTATCCGGGTGAAACGACTGCCACGAGTGCCAGAACTCCTGATACGCTTTTTTGATAGGAGCCAGCTTTCGTCCTTTCAGTGGGCCCGCCGTACACCACCCGCGCCAGGTCCAGACCGAGCGCGTTTCCTGATCGGTGAGTTGCCCGTTGCTATAGTTAAACGTAAGCGTCTGCTCCCCTACCCGACGGTTCCAGACACCAAACGATACGTTGTCTGAAGCCAGGGCCAGTAGAATCGGCTCTCCGCCGACAACATCGCTCAATATTCGGTTTTTCTGTAGTTGATTCCAGTCGTACGCTTTGGCGAAACCGGCCTGCTCGACGCCAATAACCCACGATTTAGGCTGCCAGGACGCCGAATCCCGCCGGGTCAATTTTCCTTTCGACAAGCCGCGCTCGTAGTTCTTCATCCCCGCAAACTCGGTAGCGAAGGTTGAGTCCGCCTGCAATACCCGCGTGTTGGGGTGTTCGTTGACCCACTCACGCAGCGTCATCTGCCGGGCCGGAAGCTCAGCGATAAATTGCCCACGTAACGGCCCAACGACTGCTTCGCCCGTGGCCTGCCGCCACCAGCTGCCGGTGCGTTTATCCTCAAACATGGCATTGAAATGGTCCATACCCACCAGCCGAAATTCGTCGGCCTGTCCGCGTACGAGTGGACTAAACACCCGCCCGGTACGGCAAACGGTGCAGTACGTAACCATTACCGGTTGACCACCCACCGTATCGCGCACCTGGTGATGATAACCAATTAATTGGATTGGGTAAGCCGTCGCTTCACCCACCGATTCAAAGCCCAGCACTAGCTTATCGAGCGGGATTTTGTTCTCGCTCATTGGCACGACCCGCTTATGAATTGGCTGGAGAAACATCTGGTCAGCCATCATCTCGCGATTAACCATATACAGCACGACACCATACGCCAGAAACAAGCCGATTGCCCCGTAGCGATGCCAGGCCCGACCGGGTTTCGTTATGGTCCGATACGCCGGGTAGGCTAACAGCAGCAGCCCTGTCAACCGTAACCATCCGATGTTCTTATGCAGCCAGTAGGCAAATTCGATGCGTATTCGTGATTCCGACGAGCCAGCGCCATCGAGCCCAAGCTGACTGTTGGGAAACGGCATAATAAAATAGACCCTGGCCGCTTCGAGCAGGATGAGTAAAAGAAGTAATCCAATCGTAATCCAGATCAGGCGGTTTCGATTCATAGTAGTCAATTTATTGAGGGTCGGAGGCCGCGTAGCCGTTAGCGACGACACCAGCCGCCCGGCCCCGGTAAAAATCGGGCACATTAACGGGAGCCGTGGTAGCCAGCCCGTCGACGTAGCGATTGAACATACAGAATGCAGCCGCGATCAGTACTGTATCGTGAATATCGCGGTCGGTAGCGCCTTCGGCGCGAGCTGCAGCTACATCGTCTTCGGTAACGTATTTACCGCCTTGCTGCACCCGTCCGGCAATCGCCAGTAAGGCTTTTAGTTTTTCCGAGATGTTCGCACCAGCGTAATCGCGCTTGACCGATTCGACGAGCGACCAGTCGGCATCGTTCAGGTGATGGCTGGCAACGGCCCCATGGATGGTCTGGCAGAAATAGCAGTCATTTTTTGACGACACATACGTAGCAATCAGCTCGCGCTCACCTTCACTGAGCGTCGAGTCGGGATGATGGGCGTTGGCCCGAAGCAATACGTTGGCTAAGTCATTGAGTGGACGAGCCGTTTCGGGGCTGAACGCCATGGGTCCCCGAATACCGGGAATGTTGGCAGGTAATTGAATATGCGGCATAGAGTAAGATCAGTTGTATGCTCTATCGTTCGATTGGCTTTTGTAATGTCTCCACCGGCACGTGCCGGTGGAGAGCATGAACTACCAACCTATGATGTAAGCTTTACCGGTTCAGGCGAAGCTGGTCAGCTCCCTATGGAATGACCTGATCAGCACGCCTATTAAGTTTATGATCGTTGAGGAGCAGCCGTTGGTAACACATACCCCAAAGTCCCCATCCGTTCGCCCATTGCTTCGTAAGCACGAGGATCGTCGGGCGTAAGCGTCGCCAACCCATCCACGTAGCGGTTGTACATGCAGAATGAAGCGGCAATCAGCACGGTGTCGTGGATGTCACCGTCGGTAGCGCCTTCACTGCGGGCGGTGGCGACAGCCTGATCCGATACGGTACGGGCGTCGGATGCCACCAGACTGGCAATCGTCAGTAAGGCGCGCAGTTTAGGCGAGATTGAAGCCGAGGTAGGGTCGGCTAATACCTGATCGACCAGGTCGCGTTGTTCCCCAAACAGATAGCGTGAAGCTGCTGCGTGGCTGTTCATGCAGAAATCCGTGCGGTTCTGGTTCGACACAAAAGCCGCGATCAGTTCGCGCTCGGCTCCGGTGAGCGTACTATCTGGCGAACCGGCGCGCAACAGCGCCTGAGCCAGTTCGTAAAGTGGCTTACCCGTGTCGGGCCGATACGTAACCAGGCTCCGTATGCCGGGTGCGTCGTTATTTAGTTGAATGTGAGCCATATTCGAATGTTGGTAACGAGTTAAATAAAGTTACTGACGTTCGGTTTCTGGGCGGATACGTAACAGAACTGCCAGAAACGCAACGAGAAAAGCGATAGAGAATACCAGCAACGCATTGCCGAATCCGCCTAATCCAGCCACCATCGTACCTACGAAGAATACCGCTGTAGCCGTAAAAAACCGACCGATGTTGAAGCTGAGGCCAGCCGCCGTCGCCCGGATACGTACCGGAAATAGCGCCGGAATAATGCTCGACAGCGCTCCCTGACTGATGCCAAAAAACAAAGCGACAAAAGCCGTTTCAGCGTAGATAATCGTCGAAAATGTCTGGTTTGTGAGAAACAACAGCGCACAGCCACCCGCGCAGCCCGCAAAGGTCAATAACAGCGTTTGGCGGGTTCCGAACCGATTCAGCAGCACGCCCGACAGCATCCCGCCGACAATACCGCCCATACCGAGCAGCATCATCGTGAGGCCCCGTTCCCGGCCCCCGGACTGGCCAGCGGGCAGCAGCGATTGCACCCAGGTCGGAATCCAGGAAAATGTCCCCCACAACCCGATCAGGACGGCCCCGAATACCACGATGCCCGTCAGTAGATTCGTTCGGTCGGCTGAGGACCAGTTGGTTTGCGTTTGCTGGCGGTTACGCACCCAATGCGTGGACTCGGGCAAGTTTTTTAGCATCAGAGCGGCTACCAGCACCGGGATTAGTCCCAGCCAGAACGCCTGCCGCCAGGGTACTAGCCCAGCGTTCAGGCCACCTGTGGCAACGATACCAACCGGAAACATAACCGCCAGTATCCCGAGCACGACCGCCCGACTCTTGGCAGGCCATATTTCCGACAGATAAACGGTCGTTAGGAGCAACACACCCCCAACGCCCATACCCGTCAGGAATCGGCACAGTAGTAATAAAGGCCAGTTCGGGACAAGAACGGTCAGCAGCATAGCTCCGCCGTAAAGTGCGGTTACAAACGCTACGGTCCGCGTCCGGCCGAGTCGATCACTGACGACGCCAAATACCAGCCCACCCGTCATCCAGCCGTACAGAAAAGCTGCGCTGATATAAGCTCCCACATCACCCAATGCTGCCGAAGAGACTGATCCTCCCATTAATTCGGGTACGGCCACCGGCAGGAACGTCGCCATAAGCGTCGACGCCGTCCCCCCCAGCAGATAGGACAAGGCGCACAGGCTAAAGGCGAACCAGTTGGCCGTCAACGTCTCAGGTTTGGTTTGAATTGCTTCCATATGATTAAGAAATGAACGAGTACATAGGGGAGTATTTACAGCATCTCTTCTCTACGTACTACGTGCAAAACAGTTAACGTAAACCCTGATCAAATACCAAAGAGACGTAATAGAGCCCACCGACTGCGGGTGAACCGTAGGATTGTACCGTGTACTGATTCGTCAGATTAGAAGCTCCTACTTTCAGCACCGTTTTCAGCGAAGGCATACGGTAGCTGACCTGCGCGTCGAGGAGGTGGTAAGCAGGAACACGACCGGGAATCATGGCGTTGAACGAACCATACCAATCGAAGCTTTCCTGCCAATGCCAGGCCAGGTTAAAACCGATGTTCGGCATGATGTTCCGGTGCCCCAGCGTTACGTTGGTCTTAAGCCGTGGGGTATTGAAAGCCGCTACGTTGTTCGGATCGGCATTGCGGATGTTGAACGCTGACCACGTACCGTTAGCCCCCAGTTGATAGCCTCCACCAGTGCGGTACGTCAGGCCGAGCGTTGCTCCCTGTGCCGATACTTTATCGGGCGCGTTCGTATACAATTGAAATGCCTGTACCCGACCACTCAAAATGTCCTGAGCAGCGGCCGGATTAGGCTTCCCATCAGCGCCCAGCACCGGGCTGTTCGGACGTAACACAACCGAGTTCAGGATGAAATTGGTATACACGCCGTAGTAAAAATTGGCGTCAACCGACAGCCTGCTGCTGAGCAGCCCACGATACCCCACTTCCACGCTGTTGACGCGCTCAGGTGCGATATAGGGCACATTCGATTTTTGCAGCTTGTCTTTATTCGCCAGTACGGCCTGCTGCGGTCCAAGCTTACCAACATCAGCCCCAAATCCGGCCCCAAACTGGTTCACACTGGCCGATGTATACGAGTTTTCGTAGACATTCATACCGGCGCTGTTGCTGGGTGCTCCGCCCAGAATGGTGATCGGCCCAACGTTCAGTTTGATAAACTGGTCGGATGGAGTAGGATTCCGGAAGCCGGTCTGGTAGCTGGCCCGGAAATGGTGCCGATCAGTCGCCGAATACACGGCCGACGCCCGGGGTGTAAAGTAACCCGCGAAGTTCTGATTCTTATCGTACCGGCCCGACACGGTCAGCTTCAATTTATCGGCGAACAGCGCTTTGCTCACCTGTGCAAATGCACCGTACTCATGATACAGAATCCGGCCGCCTTTATCGTCGAAGAGGGTTCCGTTTGTAAACAGGCTGTATTGCCGGTAGTTACCGCCCACCAGCACCTCGGCTGCATTGTTGAGCGCCGAGGTAAGGTTATACTGGCCGTCGGCATGCCACATGCTGGTCTGGCTCAGGATGCCGGCTCCATCTAGCCCCTGAACGTTAACCAGGCGATTTTTCTGCGCGTCGAATTCAGGGGAGCCGGGCAGCAGTCTTCCCTGATCGGCGAAGCTGCGTGCCAGGCTGTGGTCATTCCCGATCACATTCGGAATGGTCCCACTGTAGGCGGCTGCGTACCGGTCGAACCAGGTTTGGTCGGCTTTATCGGGCGATACTACGTTCCCGTTCAGATCACGCACCCAGGTCCGGTTAATCTGCTGACCGAGCGAACGCGTATTAAAGGAGTCGTGTGAATCTTCGGCATTGCTGTACCAGCGCACAAAGAAGTGGCTTCCGCGCAGTTCGAGTCGATGTTGCATCAGCGAAAATCCATTGACCGAGAAACGGTTAGACCCCGTGTAGTTCGCCGTGCCTTTGGCGTAGTTCAGGGCATAAATGGCTTCCAGCTTCGGCGTAATGCGGTAGTGCATGGCTCCATTCAGTTTCAGGCTATACACATTATAATCCGTCAAATCACGCTCCTGATAGCCGGTCCGCGATACCTGCCCGACATTGGGTAGCGTTCTGACAACTTCGTCTCCGTAGATGTTAAGCCCATTGGCAGCCGGATTTCGTATTCCCCGTTGATCAGCCGGAGTCGTCTGGTTTACGTCGGTATAATCCGTGGCAAACCAGTCCAGCCCCCACATGTAAGACGCATTTACCTTAAACGCGAAGCGGTTACCAAACGCTTTGGCATACCGAATGGCGTGGTCATTATACATTGCCGGGCCTGTATCCGGGTCGTTGAGGTGGTTCACGCCAACTTTCGCCTGCACACTTAAGCCCTGGTATTTGAACGGATCTTTGCTGGTCATCAGCAGGGCGCCGTTAAAAGCGGCCGGACCATATAAAGCCGAAGCGGCACCCGGCACAAGCTCCACGCTCTCAGCGTCTAAATCACTCAGACCAAACATATTGCCAACCGAAAAGCCAAACCCGGCTGGCTGGTTATCTACCCCGTCAATGAGTTGCAGGAACCGGCTGTTTCCGGTGCTGGCGAAGCCACGCGTGTTGATCTGGCGATACGTCAGTCCGCTCGTCACCATATCCACTCCTTTGAGGTTGTTGATGCCTTCATAGAACGTAGCTGACGGCGTTTCGCGAATCGTACGAGCATCCATTTTTTCGACCGTTACGGGGGCTCGGACCAGCCGTTCTTCCACGCGCGATGCGCCCACAACTACTTCCTGTAGTTCGCTGGTCGCTAGTTTGAGTTCAACACGAATCGGTTTAGTGAGTTCTATCACGGCAATTCGTTGGGTCTCGTAGCCAACCATCGACACCCGTAGGGTGAGCGGAGACTTTTTAGTGGTATTCAGTGAAAATGCCCCCGCTGCATTCGTTACGGCACCAGTTACCTGCCCGTCGACGGTAACGTTCGCTCCGGCTACGGGTTCATTGCTAATAGGGTCAATTACCGAACCCGTTAGATTTATTGATTGAGCTCCTGCTGCCGTACCAAACAGACAAATCAGAAGCCATAGCCACGCCGGACGCGTCGCGTATGTATAGGTTTTCACAAGGATTATGTTCTAAAGTAGACGAAATACCCAGCCAACACAGCCAAATTAGAGTTTGGCCAGCGGTTGAATAGGCTTGAAAATGGGATAAACTCAGTGGCTGGTAACCACCGGTTGCGGAGCGGGATAACCGCCCGGCGGACGGTTGTACCCCCGGTTCACGATACGGTCGCCAAGTACATCGTAATAGGCTGGATCGGTAGGCGCTACCGTTGCCAGCCCATCTACGTACTTGTTGTACAGACAAAACAAAGCCGCAATCAGCACCGTGTCGTGAATTTCGCGGTCGGTGGCCCCGGCGTTACGAGCTCGGGACACAGCCTCAGGCGTAACAGCACGACCGGACTGCTGCGTCAGGGCAGCAATCTGAAGCAGCGCCTTCATCTTTTCGCTGACAGGTGCCGTTTCGATGTCCGTTTTCACAGCCTGGGCCGTATCGCTTTCGCCCAGCAGCAGATCGGCGGCTTTGGTATGGGCCGCGTTACAGAAGTTCGTACAATTTCGCGACGACACGATGGTCGCAATGAGTTCGCGTTCCCCCTGGCTTAGCGTAGAGTCGCCACGCAGCAGCAGTTGAGTCAGTTCGCGAATCGGCATAGCCGTATCTAATCGATATTCGAGTAAGCCAGTAATACCCGGGAGGTGTTCCGGCAGAGGAATATGAGGCATGATAAAGTCGAGTTAGTGAATTACCAGTGATGGACGTAACACCGCGCTCATGACCCAGGCGTTATGGAGGTGACAACGCTTTGCCGCCTATACACAAACGCACTGAGACACCTGGCAGCCAAAGGCAGTCGGGCAGTGTTCGGTAATCAGGAGAACTAAACTCAGACTTCGGGAGGGGGCGAATAAATCGGCAGCGCACGCTGCAGCAGTAAGGCAGGTGCGTCGGGAATCCGAACGTCAGCCCGCCACAAGGGTGGCAAGAACTGGAAAATGGCCCGCGCATTGGGCGAGTACTCTTTCAGCAGGAATTTCAGGAACTGGTTTGCCTTTTTACCGGTATCGGTAGTACCGGCCACGTGGTTGTTCAGGAACGAGAGCAGATCATCCTGCCAGAATGAAGGACGTTCCGTTTCCAGTCCGGCAATATAGAGCTTATTAGCCCGAATCTCTAGACTGACTACGTTGTAATAGTGCCCTTTATAGACAAAGCCTTCGTTCGTGGTCCGGGTCAGAGCCAAAGCGTCAGCTTGACCAGTCAGGGGGATTTCAAACTCAACCAGGCTATCCACCGACCTATAAACCAGCAGCCGTTCAGATAAGTCGTTTTCGGCTTGCCACCACGTACCAACCAGCACCAGCACATAAGCCAGGGTGTGGTACAGCAGCAGGGCTGATAAACCGATGGAGACAACTTTCTTCACGCCGTGTTAGGTAAAATTATTCCAAATATAGTGCTATATAAAAGTTCTAAACAAGTCTTTGGCGTAGTTAAATCAAAATTTAAGCCAGTCGAAACCAGGCGTTATACCAACGCAGTGCAACACCACATCCCAGCACAATACTCTGGCAATCAGCTCTTTACAAATCTTTTTCTTACGTAGTCGTTGGCATACAAGCAGTGCAGTAAACGCTCAAATAAAAAGCGATCATTTATTGGTCTTTATACAAACAGAACGCCCTGGCTAATGATTAGCCAGGGCGTTCTGCAATTCAATAGCCACAGAGGACTTTATTTCTGGAATGACCCAAATATGTAGTCCCAGAAAGGCGATGAAACCCCGTAGTTACTTTCCGGATTTTTGTAGTGGTGAACACTGTGGTTGATCCACAACTGCTTCAGGAAATTCTTGGGTGGTGCATAGGCGTGCACAATAAAGTGCGTGGCCAAATAACCCGAGTAACCGACCAGAAACCCAGGAAAGAACGCGTAAGCCGCTTCGCCCATCAGCAGGAAGAATAAACCGAAGAAAGCACCGGCTACAATAATAGCCAGGGCTGGGGGCATCGCCAGCCGGGTTTTGTCTTTCGGATACTCATGGTGAACGCCGTGGAATGTATACTGGATCTTGGCACGCTGGGGCGTCGACGGCTCCAGATGATACAGGTACCGGTGTAAAACGTATTCAAACAAGGTGAACGAAAACAAACCCACGACGAATAAAGCCGCGATCATACCAGCACCCATGTCGGTATACGTAAACGCGTACCATCCCAGAAAAACTGACAAAATCAACCACATCGAGATCGGCACCATGATGTGCGTACGCGACAAGGCCTCCAGAATCGGATTATCGAACAGTTGCTTGGTTCCGCTATTTTTAGGCCGGGTTTTACCGTGACCGGCCATCGTTCTTAATTTTTCAGTAGTTTCTTCCATAAAGCTGTATTCGATTGTTGGCGCGAAATTACGATGAAAAGTGATTTGACTGTTCCAGATAGTAAACCTATTTTACTACCTTTTCATTACGTTTTACTAACTTCAAGCTGATCAGAAAGTTTTTCGTGCATTTCTGACATATCTCCCTTGGGCAATTTCTGGCGAATAATGAGCCGGAGCGAGTTATTATACGTTAAGTAGTTGAACATCCAGTTTATAAAAATGGCCAGTCGGTTTTTGACACCAACGATGGACATCAGGTGTACAAACAACCACGTTAGCCAAGCAAAAAATCCCTGAAACTTCAGGAAAGGTAAATCAACTACTGCCAGACCCCGCCCAATCGTTGCCATCGTTCCTAAATCACGGTACGTAAACGCTTCTAATGGTTCGTTACGGACCAGATGCAGAAAGTTGCGGGCCAGATGTTTCCCCTGCTGAATGGCGGGCTGAGCCACTTGTGGGTGCCCATTCGGCCATTTTTCTTCGGTCATCATCGCTACGTCGCCAATTGCAAATAGGTCGGTAAACCCCTGCACCTGGCTGTAGCGGTTCACCATAACCCGTCCCCCTCGCCCGATCACCTCATCCGGTAAGCCCGCCAGTGGATTTGCTTTTACGCCAGCCGCCCAGATCAGGTTATTCGTGCGAAGCGTTGAGCCATCGTTCATGGTTACGGTACGTCCGTCGAAATCCTTGACCCGCGTATTCAGCCGAACGTTTACACCCAGCTTTTGCAGATACTCCAGCGAATGGGTTTGCGAGGGCAGCGACATAGGCCCCAACAGTTCGGCTCCCGATTCGATGAGGTAAATGTCCATCATCTTGAAATCGAGTTCGGGATAATCGCGGGGCAGCACCGTCTTACGCATTTCGGCCAGGGTACCACAGAGTTCAACGCCCGTTGGTCCACCACCCACTACCACTACGTCCATAAGCCCTTCGCGTTCATCTTCCGTCTCGACGCTTAAGGCATCCTCGAAGTTTTGCAGCATCCGGTTCCGAAGCGCAATAGCTTCCGCTACCGACTTCATTGGCAGTGCTTTGGCAATGATGTTCTGCTGGTTGAAGAAATTGGTATCGGCCCCCGTTGCCATTACCAGATAATCATACTCGATAGGTCCCAGTTCGGTATCAACCTGCTTGTCGGCCGTCCGAATCCCTGTTACGCTCGTTACCCGGATGTGAACGTTCTTGCAGTCACCAAACACGGCCCGCAGCGGAAACAGAATCGAATTGGCCTCCAGCCCCGCCGTGGCCACCTGATAGTAAAGCGGCTGAAACTCGTGGTAATTATGCTTGTTAATGAGCACTACCTGGAATTCTTTCCGGCGCGACAGTTTTCGAGCCAGCTTCAGTCCGCCAAAGCCTGCGCCAACGATTACTACCCGGGTTCGGTCTGTGCGGGGGATGTTTGGGTTCATAGATCTGAGTTGCGCTAAACGATAGACGGAGAATTAGGTAAACAGACTAAAGCACTCGCAGTTCGTAAATCAGAAACTCCTTCTGTTTGTTTACGACACCAGCGCCCGGGACTCCTGCAACACTCGCTCGTAATAGGCTTCGTACAGGGGCAAGATACGCGATAACTCAAACTCTCGGGCCCGTGCCAGCGCATTTTCTTTAAAAGTTGGCAAATGCGCGTCGTCCAGGATGTACAGAGCATTTTTGACCATGTCGTTGACATCGCCAACGGGGCTCAGGAAACCGGTAACCCCTTGTATGTTCAGCTCGGGCAAACCACCCGCATTCGACGTAATGAGCGGAACCTCACACGCCATCGCTTCGAGGGCGGCCAGGCCAAAGCTCTCATTCTCAGACGGCATTACGAACAAATCAGCCACCGACAGCACTTCTTCAACGGCATCGAGCTTGCCCAGGAACCGAACCTGATCGTAGATGCCCAGATCACGCACGAGCCGCTCAATCCGGGCCCGCTCGGGACCATCGCCCACCAGCAGCAGCTTCGCGGGCGTCTGCTGCTGCACGTAATAAAACGTCATCACGGCATCGTCGATCCGTTTTACGCGCCGAAAGTTCGACGTGTGCACAATCAGCTTCTCACCGTTGGGACAGATGGCTTTTTTGAAGTGCTCTTTCTGTTGCCGTTTGAACCGGTCCAGATCAACAAAATTTGGAATCACTTCAATGTCGCGGTGTACATTAAAATGAGCGTAGGTGTCCTGCCGCAGGTTCTCCGATACCGACGTAACGCCGTCCGATTCGTTAATGCTGAACGTAACAACGGGCTCGTAGGATGCATCCTTACCCACCAGCGTAATATCCGTACCGTGCAGTGTGGTCACTACCGGCACCGTACGGCCCTGCGAACGCAGAATCATTTTGGCCATGTACGCGGCCGATGCGTGCGGAATGGCGTAGTGCACGTGAAGCAAATCCACGTTTTCATTCATCACTACGTTCACCATCTCACTGGCCAGCGCCGACTCGTAGGGAGCGTACTGGAAGAGTGGATAAGACGGTATATTTACTTCATGATAAAAGACGTTTTCGTTGAAAAAATCGAGCCGGGGGGGCTGCTGATAGGTAATGAAGTGAATCTGGTGGCCGTTCTTAGCTAAGGCTTTACCAAGCTCTGTTGCGACAACGCCACTGCCCCCGAAGGTCGGGTAGCACACTATACCGATTTTCATACACAGGGGAACGGTTTGTTCCTCAACAACAAACACGGGCAAAAAGAATCCCTTTGTCGTATGAAGAACTTATTAATCTCTATACAGGACACGCAAGTGAGCCTTTCCACCTACGTAACAGGTCTTTTCGAGTTGTTTTTTTAGTGGATTGTCTAAAATTGAACGCTTACTAAATAGCCGAACAAACCCTTCTTGTTTCTTCGTAAGTTGCAGCAACGAACCCTCTGTTGACCCTTATGAAGTCCATTACTACGTTCCTTACCTGCTTTTTCACACTATCTGTTACGTTGTCGTCATTGGCCCAAACCGCTTATGACATTACGGAAAACGAACCCGCACAGTTCAACGGCATCGAATACGGGTACGCCATTCGTAACGAAGCAAAAAAAGAAGTTGGCAAGAACACCTTCAACCGGTATGAACTGACTGTATACGTAGCGAATAAAAGCGGCTGCACTAAACTTTTCTTTCCCAGGCAAACCCCGTTTGGCTTACAGCCTCAAGATCAGTTAGCCCAGTTCGATTGCCTGAATGCAACAGGGGCCCGCCTGACATCGAAGAACAGTCAGGTGCGGGCGAAACCCTTTTACGTACCGTATTCAACGACCAGTAAAAACGCGGAAGGAAAAGCCGTAACGAACACTGTGCAGGTGCAGGCCGGGCACATGCTGGCAAACGGCGAAACTGTTTCGGAAAACATCATCGTGATCGTGCCCGACGGTGAGCAGCCCAAACTGCGGGTTCGGGTTCAGCTCCATGAACTCGCGGAACGGTAACGGAAGCCGGGTTTTCATGTAGAGAAAAACACATTCGCTGTTGCCATTACCGCGTCAAAAAAGCCTAATTTTGTAAAAAACCAGTATGGTCGCCCGTCAGCCCATTCCTTTTTTAGCCTTTACGTTCGGTTTTCTGCGCCTGATCCGTGTGCAGAATCTGCTGATCGTTGTGCTGACGCAATTTCTGGCCCGCATTTTTCTGGTAGGTCCCCATGAGCAGTGGACTCGCATTCTGGTCGACCCTACCATCTGGCTGCTCTCCTTCTCGACGGTCTGCATTGCCGCAGCGGGGTACATCATCAACGACTACTTCGACGTCAAGATTGATCTGGTGAACAAACCCGACCGCGTGGTGATTGGGCGGTACCTGAAACGCCGGGTGGCCATAGGTGCCCATCAGGTGTTGAACGTACTGGGCTGCCTGATTGGCCTGTACCTCAGCAAGTGGGTGTTTCTTACCGACGTTGTGTCGGTGTCGCTCCTGTGGTTTTACTCGGCCAAGTTCAAACGGCAGCCCGCCATTGGCAACATTGTTATCTCGCTGTTAACCGCTCTGTCGCTGATTGTGCTGGCCGTGTACTACCGGCAGAACGCCGAGATGCTGCTGATTTATGCCTTATTCTCCTTCGGTATTTCGCTCGTTCGGGAGATCATCAAAGACATGCAGGACGTGCGGGGCGACGCTCGTTTTGGCTGCCGGACGCTGCCCATCGTGTGGGGCCTTCGGCGAACCAAATACCTGCTCTACGTCCTGATTGGCTCGTTTATCGGGACCATGTTCCTGATTGCGGATTCGCTGGGCAACCGGAACCTGGGCTATATTTTTCTGTTCCTGCTGCTGCCAATTACCTGGCTTACGTACCGACTCGTCTTTGCCGATACCCGGCGCGATTTTGGCTACCTCAGCAATCTCTGCAAACTCATCATGCTCTTAGGCGTCATCAGCATGGCCTGGGCCTAGAACACGCTCATTACGTCCGTTAACTCAAGGATTTACCACACGAGTAATGTTGGTTTCTACATTTGATGATGTTGAACCAGTTACTTGTGAACAGATGAAAACTTTAGTCGTAGCGATCATTATCAGTGTGGTTACGTTGGTCCGTGTGCAGGCTCAGGACTGCATGGGCATTACGCTCAAGCCGGGCATGAACTTCGAACTATCTACCTTTTCTGCGAAAGACAAGCCAACCGGCAAAATCGCTTATCAGGTCAAAGAAGTCCGGAAAGAAGGCAGCGCGACAGTTATGGACGTTACGGCCCAGTTTCAGGACGAGAAAGGCAATCAGCAATCGCCCTACACCATCCGCTACACCTGCACAGGCAACGAATTGGTAGCCGACATGTCGGGCATGATGCAGGGCATGCAGGCTAATATGAAGAATATGGAGATGAAGCTGAAAACCAACCGGCTCGTCTATCCCGGCAAACTGAGCGTTGGCCAGAAACTGGCCGATGGTGTGATGGAAGCCGAAATGGTCAGCAACGGTACGTCCATGATGAACATGGCCATGACCATGAGCAACCGGCAGGTAGAAAGTCAAACGCCTATCACGACGCCCGCGGGAACGTTCGATACGTATAAAATCTCGTCGGATATGAACTTTGAAAACCGGGTGATGGGCATGCCGATCCGAAATGCGATGCGCGTCGTCAGTTACCGCACCAACGACCAGATTTTCGACATTCGGTCTGAGACCTACAACAAGAACGGTAAGCTAATGGGGTATATGCTGCTGAGCAAGATAAATTAAGCCGCTCAATACAACGTTGATAGTCAGAAGCTAACAACACAGGCGACCAAAAACAAAACGCATTTCGCAACTTTGTTGCAAAAAAGTGAGTTAAGAGAAGGTACGGTTGGTAAAGGCGTCGTATTTTTGCGCTGCTTATGAAAATGGATCTACTTTCTCGCAAAGCTGACTACATCGGCATCACTGGATCGGTATTGTGCATCATTCACTGCCTGATCACCCCAATACTCTTAATGAGCAGCAGTTTGTTACAGCATGACGAACTGCGCGTTGGATACCTTAGCCTCGATTACGTTTTCATTGCGGTCAACATCGTAGCCGTTTATTCGGCCACCCGGCATTACGCTTCGCCGATGGTGAAAAAGAGCCTGTGGGGGTTTTTAGGTCTTTTTATTGTAGCTATTCTCCTCGAAGATGCCGCTCCCGCGTTTGAGTACATGGCTTACGCGGCCTCCGCAGGGCTGGTGATGACACACCTGATCAACATTCGTCAGCACCGGCTAAGTCACGTTCATTAATTACGGTTTGAACCGGCGGTCGCTGATAAACTGTGCATCCGTTAAGGTGTACAGAAACGCGATAATGTCCTGCTGCTCCTGCTTCGTCAGCGCAGTACCGGGTTTAGAACCGGTTTTTAGCAGAGAATCCAGCGCCGGATTGTCGTTTACCCCTGTTGCATAGTGATTCAACACTGCGTCGAGCGTGGCAAACCGGCCATCGTGCATATACGGCGGGGTATTGGCAATATTACGTAGACTAGGCACCCGAAACTTGTTCTTGTCCGACTCGTTTAACGTAATGCTGTAGCGGCCCAAATCTGGCTGGGTTGCGTTCGGGTTTGGCAAGAGTCCGTTATTCCGGTAAGTCTGGTCGGTAAATAGATCACCCGCATGGCAGGCGGCACAGTGCTGTTTGAACAAGGCAAGTCCGCTGGCTTCCTGGGCCGTCAGGTTACCCCCCGATTCATTACGTACGTACTTGTCGTACTTTGAATTCGCCGACACCAATGTTAACAGGTATTGCGACAAAGCCTTTAGGAAACGCTCCTGCGTTACGTCCTCCGAGCCAAACGCCGATTTAAACAAGGGCGTGTACTTGGCACTTTTCCGAATTTTGTCGAGTACCCGCGTCAGGGTATCTCCCATCTCCACCGGATTCTGGATCGGCGAAATCGCCAGCAGATCCAGGTCATGAACGCCACCATCCCAGAAGAATGCTTTGTTCCAGGCCAGGTTCTGAATGCCTAATCCGTTCCGTGGGCCCAGCTGATCGCGAATGCCGTGACTTAGCGTGTGATCGGTATGGGCAAAGGCTGCTTCGGGTATGTGGCAGAACCCACAGGTGATAGTCCCATCGTGCGACAGCATCCCGTCGAAGAACAACGTCTTGCCCAGTAAGACGCCTTCGTACGTCAGCGGATTTTTCTCGAAGTTATAAACCGGCTGCGGAAAATTAGCTGGCTTCTGCCAGGGATAGGGCGTTGTTTTGTACTCAACCGGCGTTGGTTCGTCAGGTTTAGTGGGATCGGCGGTTCCATTCTTCTGACAGGATACCACCAGACAAAACATCCCGATACTTATTGCGAGTCCGATACCCTGCCAACGTCTCATACTCATTTAGGCTGCTGGGATACGTACTGAAACATCTGCGCGTAATTGTTGGCAATGGTAGCCGAAAAAGGCGAAACCATCGCCAGCGGATTCTGGGCAATGCTCACCCGTGTTGCGCCATCGAACACCCGTAGAATGTCGGCCTTTATGGTCACTGGGGTAGTTTGTCCGGTCTGAACAGCCACTACGCGATCGGTGAACGGCACGGTGGCTGTGCGGAGATTATTGAGCGTTTTGGTATCGTAGCCGCCAAACAGACCGATGTGGTACTGAAAGATCCGAGCCCCGCTGGGATCAGCCGGAGCCTGGGGGGATGTGCCTTCGAGTTTAAAGAAGATATAGCCCGAATTCCAATCCCAGTACATCCCGGCGTTATGACCACCTGCGGGTTCCAGTACGCCCTTCCGCCGACTGATGTCCATCGTGCTCCGCAGACTGTCGACGCCGATCAGGTAGGTAATGCTCGTGTAGTCGCCCGCCGGAACGTTACGCAACGTAACAACCTGCGAGGCCGGGTCGGCTTCCTGAATCAGAAAGTAGCTGCTATCCTGCGGCACTACGTAGTCTGACCCATCGGTTCGCTTCAGACGAATGTTACTCACAAAATAATTGAGCCGCGATATGGAAAACTGTTCGCCAGCCGCGTTCTGATACGTTCCCGTGTTGAGAGCCAGGTCCTGATTGCCGACTACGTTATCGAAGGTCAGAGATAGTGAACCCACGGCCGGAGTGGCTGCGTCGTTCGGCTGGCAAGCCAGAAATCCGACCGTAATAGAACCAACCAGCAAAAGAGCGAAGAGAAAGGTCTGGCGCATACGTGCTACGTTACTAGCCTAATTTATTCTTACCATACAACGTAATCAAGGCTACAATACCTCCGCTGATTAGTATGATGAACAGCCAGACAACCGCATTGGTTGCACTAAACGGCCGCTCGGCAGCTTCATAGCCTAGCCCTATCATCGAGCCTATACATATCCCAATCAGACTAAAATAAATGAACTGGATAATCGGAGGTAGTCGGCGGAGCATACACAGCTAACGTTGTAAGTCAGTAACGAAGAGAACCCCAGAATCATTGAGCCAATCGAGATTAAATCCTGATTATGATATACTGCTGCCGCCTAGTCCTGCCACGGCGGCAGCTTTTTTGTGTGCAATTCACAATAGATACGCGACTGGGCTTTCAGATCGCTGCCCCGGTTTGTGTATCGAAGAAATGGCATTTATCCAGATTCCAGAACAGGTCAACGGCCTGGCCAAACTCGGCCGTATACCCGGCCGGTAAGCGAGCAATGAGCTGACCCGAATCGATGGCGCCATACACCAGCGTCTCGTTGCCCATGTTTTCGATGGCGTCAACTGTTACCGACTGTTTATGAGCCGTTTGCTCCGAAAATGACTCATGGCTGAGGTGTTCGGCCCGGATGCCTAACGTAACGGATTGACCCGCATAGGCCCGAAGTTGGCCAGCCTGAAGAGTAGCGGTTAAATCGAGCTGCACCTGGCCACCTGTACTAACAAACCGCAGAGGAGCGCCTTCGGTAAGGCGGCCGGGAATGAAGTTCATGGGGGGCGTACCAATAAACCCAGCCACAAACTGAGTGGCCGGACGATTGTACAAGTTAATAGGTGTATCCTGCTGAATGACATCACCATCACGCAGCACCACAATTCGGTCGCCCAGGGTCATGGCTTCCACCTGGTCGTGGGTGACGTAGATGATGGTTGCTTTCAGTTCACGGTGGAGCTTTTGGAGTTCGATCCGGGTTTGCACCCTCAGTTTGGCGTCCAGATTACTCAATGGTTCATCAAACAAAAACACTTTGGGGTTGCGCACAATGGCCCGCCCGATGGCTACGCGCTGCCGCTGTCCCCCCGACATATCTTTGGGCTTGCGGTTGAGCAGAGCGTCTATTTCGAGCATCTTAGCTGCCCGATTCACGCGCTCCCGGATGTCGTCTTTGGGTAGTCCCGCCAACTTTAATCCGAAGGCCATGTTGTCGAAAACGGTCATGTGTGGGTAAAGGGCGTAGTTCTGAAACACCATGGCAATATCCCGATCTTTAGGCGGTACATCGTTCACGCGCTGCCCATCGATGAATAAATCTCCGTCCGTAATCTCTTCCAGACCCGCAATCATACGTAACAGCGTTGATTTGCCGCAGCCTGATGGGCCGACCAGTACCAGAAACTCCTGATCACGTACGGTGATGTTGACATCGCGAATCACACGCGGCCCGGTGTCGTAGGCTTTAGCAATATGCACTAGTTTAACTTCGGCCATACTTAGCGGTATTTAGTTGCCTGCGTTACGGCAGCAGGATAGTTTTCGAGCCGTTGAAACGCCATCAGCGATTCGATGGTGGATTCGGCGCCTGAGTTTTTGTTGATCTGCGTATCCGACGAAATACCGTCGAAGCCCAGGCCTGTTGCGGCATCGTACATGATTGCTTTGGCCGGATTGTTGCCCAGAAACCAACCGGCTAATTGCCCGGCCAGCGTAACGTACTGCGCATCCTGCGTTTGATCAGACAGTTCCAGAGCAGCCCAGACCATCGGCCGAACGCCGTACGCAATCTGCGAAAAACGAGATTTTTTAGCAATGGACAAGTCGGCCCCCTGCTGGTTGACGGCAAACGATTCCAGAAAGCCTTCCTTAAGTAAGTACGGGTAGAAATTATCGATTTCCCGCTTCGCTACCGCAATCCATTCCGGTCGATTCAAGGCCTTTCCCGCCCGCAGCAACGCGTACGACTGATCGCTGCCGTAAGCGTGCCAGCTGTTGTCGAAGCTTAAAATGACGCCATAAGGTACTTGGTTGGCCGCTCCGTACTGCATTTGAACAATGCCATCAGCCAGCTTATTGATTAAATTCAATACCTGGCTGTTCGGGGTTTGCTGCTGGTAGTTCAGCAGGCCCAAAATCATTACAGCGGCTTGGTCGGAGCCCGAGCCATACGGCAGCCAGGTTGGGATTTTCAAACCGCCCACGAAGTTGTATGCCTGGGCCTTGCTGCCGAAATCACGAATCATATTAGCCACGAGTCGCTGATTCGCCGTTTGCAGCCGTGACGCCAGCGTCGGATCGGATGTTTTGTAGTACGGGTACGCTTCCGTCAACGCCCATAACGCTCGCCACGACCACCAGTTGGGTTGGTTAATGCTGGTTACGCCCCCTCGATTGATCGAACCGTTGCCAAAGATGAAGTTGTAGAAGTACCCGTTGTCGGATTGCATTTGCAGGACGAACTCGGTCAGCTTACGCAGCTTATCCTGCTTGTCAGGGTTGGCGTTCAAATCAGGCTCGTGCACGAGGAAAATAACCGTCCGGGCAATATCATCGATACAGGCGGCTCCTTCGTCGTCGTCGGCGACCCATTTGTAATCGGGGAACTCGCTGTAGATGTTGATTAAGCCGACGTCGGCACCGTTCAATTTTACGACCTGGTACAACTGATCGAGGTGCGTGGTGTTAACCAACCGGGCGCTGTCGGGCGTTGGCGAAGCTGTTTGATTTTTGCGGCATGAAACCGCCAGCAGCGGCAGGTGAAACAGGAGGAGCCAGAGTGCACGGTGATACGTTTTCATACCGAAGGGTTGGTTAGCAGTTCGTTCAGGAGTTCCTGTTTGGAAACGGTGATGATGCCACAGGCCGAGTCTGACATGGCATAAGGAATGATTAGCAAATCGCCGTGATCGAGCCAGCCGCAGGTATAGACTACGTTCGGTACGTAGCCTTCCCGCTCCGATTCGAGGGGAGAGATCAGGGGTTCTGGCAGGCGGGCCAGCACTTTAGACGGGTTGTGCAGATCGAGCAGGACGGCCGCGATAACGTATCGTCGTACCGGACCAACGCCGTGGGTAAGCAGTAGCCAGCCCTGATCGGTTTTAATGGGCGAACCACAATTGCCCAACTGAATCACCTCCCACGGAAACTTTGGGGTAAGCAGCGTCTGGTAGCTGTCCCAGAAGTACAGATCGTCAGAAAACATGATGCTGATGAACTCGCCCCCCTGCCGACTAATCATGACGTAACGGCCCCCCACTTTTTCGGGAAAGAGCGCCATGCCTTTATCCTGAATGGCATCGCCGTACATCGTCCGAACGTGAAAATGCACGAAGTCTTCTGTTTCCATCAGTTGGGTCTTGATGTTGTCGCCGTCGTAGGCCGTATAGGAACTGTAATAGCGTTCGGTGCCGTCATCATCGCGGAATTTCACGAACCGAACATCTTCCATGCCTTTGCTTTCGCCTTTGGCGTTCGGGAAAATCAGCCGCTCGTGCAGGGGTGAAGCCGCGTCGGTAATAACGTCATAGTTGGTATCCAGAATGGTTAGTATCGCTTTCTGCGTTGCTTGAGCGGCTGAACCAGCCTGCTGCGCTACCCAGTTGTCGAGGAGCTTTGTCGCCTGTGCCAGATCGAAGTTCTCTGGAAACGTATCCAGTACTGAGCTATCTGTGTCGGGGAAGTAAGCGAGTCGGCGCCGGACGAACTCACGGGTATAGGTTTTGTTCCACTCTTTCTCAGAACTCGTCGCGTAGCGGTCGGCCTCGTCGAGGTGAATCAGACCGGCTTGCGTAACGGTACCAGTACGGAATTCGATGGACGAGATATGTCCTTCGCCGGTTGCGCGCAGGCTCATCACAAACCGCAATGTGCCAGATTCCAGTCCTGACTGATCGGGATGCGGCACAATGGATGGATTGAACAGAGCCGCCGATTGGGTTGAATACTCCATAGTCAGGCAAGCCCCCAACAACAACTGCCGATTGGCCGAGAAATTGTCGGGCGCATACCCCATCTGGTTGATAGCCCGCTGGTAATTGCGTTCGAAAGCCCTGTCGAGGTTGCGGTGCCGTTCGCCAAATCGCTGGCGGGCGTCGACGAGTATGGCGTCGACCTCTTCTTCCGAAAACTGCGCAATTCGTTCGCTGATGTGCGGTATCCGGTGGGCACCGGGCAGGTGTAAGTATCGGGCAATGAGCCGCTCTGGATTAGCCGAAAATCGAATGGCGGTACGCGTTACGTTGATCATGCGTTGAGTTTACTTAGTCTTTTAAGCCCGATGAGGCCATGCTGCGAATAAAATGCTTTTGGAAAAACAGGTACACAATGAGAATGGGAAGAGCCAGCATCACAGCCGCGGCAATCTTAACCCCTAGCTGCGCGTCGGCTCGACCGCCCACCGAGAAGAGCGTCACCATCTGGGGCATGGTCATGGTCGATTCGTTACGTATCACGATTAACGGCCAGAGGGCTTCGTTCCAAACACCCATGAATGTCAGAATGGTGATGGTCAAAACGGTTGGGATGATATTGGGCAGGAGAATCTGAAAAATGATGCGTAGCTCACCGCAGCCGTCGATACGGGCGGCATCGATCAGGGCCTGGGGCAGTCCGGCGAAGGCCTGCCGGAACAGCAGCACCGCCAGCGAATTCATGACAAAGGGGACGATCAGGGCAAAATACGTGTCAACCCAGCCCAGCTTTACCATAGTAATGTAATTTGGTATGAGCGTGATCTGGAAAGGCAAGGTCATCGTGAAGATGATGAGGTAGAAAATCAGGTTTCGACCTCGAAACCGAAGCCGGGCCAGCGCATAACCGACCATTGCCCCTAAGATCAGTACTAGCCCTGTCGTCACCAGCGCCACAAACAAACTGTTAACGAACGCCCTTCCCAGCGGTATACGCTCAAACACAGTTACGTAGTTCTGGATGGTTAACCCCACGGGCAACAGCGTCAGCGAGCCAATACCCTGCTCCGACGACAGCGACGCACTAATCATCCACACAAATGGATAGATAAATGACAGGGCGGCCAGAATTAGTAAAGCGTATCGAAAAAACTTCATCTGTTTAATGAGTGAAAGAGTTAAAGAGTGAAAGGTTGAACCTAATTGCGTGTGTTCACTCTTTCGCTCTTTAACTCTTTAAATTTCCTGCTCGACGTATCGTTTTTGAATAGCTACTACGCCCAAAATGAGCAGGGCGAAAAAGAAGCCCAGCGTGGCCGAATACCCCATGTGGTAATACTGAAACGCCTGTTTATAGATGTACATAACGGCCGAAAGGGTGCTGTTGAGCGGCCCTCCCTCTGTCATGATATACGGTTCGATGAAAAGAGAAAATCCACCGATGGTAGAAAGCACCACCACCATAAAAATGGTTGGGTTTATCATGGGCAGAGTGATGTACCGAAACTTCTGCCAGTTCGTAGCCCCTTCTATGTCGGCCGCTTCGTAGTACTGAACGGGAACGGTTTGCAGCCCAACCAGAAACAGGATAACGTAAAGGCCAACGTTCTTCCAGGTTGCCATCAGCGCAATGGCATACATCGCGATGTTGGGCTCCTCAAGCCAGGCTATCTTGGGCAGCGACAAGGCGGTCAAGCCCCGGTTGAGAATACCGGCATTGAAGCCCAGTAACTGCTGCCATAGAATAGTGACCACCACCCCGGACACGATGACCGGTAGGAAAAAAGCACCCCGAAAGAAAGCCTGACCGCGAATCTTCTGGTTGAGGAACTCCGCCAGAGCCAATGCGATAATGATTTGCAGCGGAATATGCACAAGCAAAAACCGAAGGGTATTCCAGATCGCCTGCCAGAACAGCCGGTCATTTACCAACCGGATGTAGTTGTCGAGTCCCACAAACTTCATGGGCGAAATGATATTCCAGCTGTGAAACGTCAGCACGACGGAAAACACCACCGGAAAGGCGACAAACACGCAGAAATACAGTATATACGGCGAAACTAGCCAATAGGGGATAGCTTTTTTCATAGGTTAAAGAGTAAAAGCACAAGTATGAACAAGATCACGCTACTCGTTCACTGGTCTGCTTTCTCGCTCATTAGTAGCACATCAACGGCCCGGGCTGCATCGCGAATGGCATCTTCGGGTGTTTTTCGATCGTACACAACGCAGGCTTCGTACTCCTGCGAAATAATATCAAACACTTCGACAATCACCTCGCTGTTATCCACCCCCTTTATATAACGCGACTGTCGGGCAAAGGGTAATAACTTTGGGTTTTTCTGTAAGAAGCCACTGAAGTAAGGGTCCGTGTCTACGTTGCGTCGGTGCGGAAACTGCCCCGTTAGCTCCATTAGCCGCAGGTCGCCAGGTTTGTCTACCAGGGTTCTTACGAACTCCCAGGCAGCCTTCGGGTCTGGGCAGGTATTGAAAATGACGATGTTTTTAGGGTCGCCGTAGGTATAGACCGGTCCGGTATGATTATCGGGTACGGGCATGGGCCAGGTGTCGTACCGCAACGTGGGTTCTTTGTATCGTTCTAGAAAACCAACCTGCCAGGGACCCGTAAACGATGTGGCAATACGTTGGTTTAAAAAAGGGTCGCGGGCGGAGGTAAGCCGCTCTTTTGGATAATAGCCATCCCGGTACAACTGCTGCAAGAATCGAAACACTTCTATAGCGTACCGATTGTTGAACGCGGCCCGGTTGTTCTTTACCAGCGGGGCTCCATTGGAAGCGGCCAAATACAGTGGGTAGAAATTAAAAAAACGCTGATACCAGATCACTTTTACTTCAGTATAACCCAGCCATTGGTCTAAGTAACCATCCCCGTTGAGGTCTTTGGTCAGCCGCTTCCCCGCCTGTAAATAACCAGAATACGTATACGGCGGTCCTGTTAAGCCCGGTCCTTTCACCTGACCGATATTACAGAGGGTCATGATGGGGTTTACCTTCCAGGGAACCTGGTAGATATGCCCATCCGACGACGTAATCTCTTGAATTGTACTGCTGTCGCAACGAGCGCGCAGGAAGGAAAGAAAGCCAGGAATCGTGTCAAGTGGAACTAGTACCCCTGCTTTGGCGTACATTTCGACGCTGCCTTGCCACATGTTGGCGTAGATGTCGGGTGTTGTCTTTCCCACTACCGACGCCAGAATAATTTCTTCGCTCGACTGACCTTCGGGAATGGGTTGATAATGGAGCGGTTTGTCAGGATGGGTCCGCTGCCACTGGTCCGTAAACTCGCGGGCAAACGTAATCTCTGCCGCGTTGTTCGAACACCAGAACAGCAACGGCCGCTTGGTCTGCTTTTGCCGACAGCCGCCCATCACCACCCATAACACGCCAAGAACCAATCCAAGCTTACGCATACGTGAACAAAACTAATGCCCCGCAACGTCGCTGAATGACAACGGCGTTGCGGGGTAAAGCAATACTTATCTACTGACTTTTCTCAGCGTTGTAAATTGACGTAACCTGAGTACTACTCAACGCTACGTTATAGATACGAACGTCGTCCATGGCGCCGGTGAAATAGCCGCCCCAGGGGCCGTTGAAGTTGTTGCCGTCAGCATCGTCTTTTTCATTGTTCTGATACAGACTGGTCGGCAAATCCTGCCCAATGGTCATGTTAATAGTACTTTTGACCGGCGCCAGATCGCCCGTTACGTCAGTCCAGCTCTTTACCAGCGTACCGTCGATATAGAAATTCATCTCACCCGATTTGTAGGTCGTTGCAATGTGATACCATTTATTTCGGGCGAGGGTTACCGACTCGTTATCTTTGTCTTTAGGCCCACCGGTGGTTTTTACCGTGAAGAACACTTTGTTGGCTTCCTGCAACTGGACTTTGTAGCCGTTCCAGCGGTTCAGCGCCAGCAGGTAATTACTGGCGCGGGTCGTATCGCGCTTGATCCACATGCTGATCGTGATTTCCTTGGATGGGTTCAGCGCCGAGTTGTACGGAATCTCAATGTTGCCCCCTTTGTCGAACTGGTAAGCCATGTTCGCTACGCCAAAGCGGTCGGCGGTCGGTGTTGGTGTTCCCGCACCCCATTGCGCACCCCCTGCTTTCAGGGTACCGTTGAAGCCTTTACCCGATGCGTCGTTAGCGTTGCCATTCATCAGCAAGTGCAGTACAAGGTTCGAAGGAGCAATTTCAGCGACCTGCTTGCTTCGGAAGGTGGTCATCGCCTGGCCGAGGTTTACGTTGGCGTTGTTCACGGCTGTTTGGGTCGCATTATTGTCGTTGCTGACCGTCGTAGCGGCATCAATCGAAGTTTTAAACGTCGCTTTCGAGCCCACTTCGTACCGGCCAATGGCGGTTCCTTCAACGGCGGCATTATAGAGTGCATTGGCGCTATCGAGCCGAGCTTTGAGAGCATTTTTGTCGACAGGCGTTACGGGCGTACCCTCGTCTTTTTTACAGGCCTGGAAAAGGGCTAACATCAGACATAAGGCTAACAGCCCACGCAGAAATGGATTTGCAGAAACAGGTAAGTTTTTCATGAGTGTATTGGATTTTGATAAATTAATTGGTGAACGTAAACTGGGTTAAAGGACTAGCTTTTTATTGGTATCCCGTTCGCTCTGCGGAATGGGGAAGTACCGATTCGTTTCGTACTTGAACGAGGGTTTATCACGCAGGGCATTCTGGGCGTAGTCCTTGCCATACCGCATCAGATCGAAATAGCGGTGGAACTCGAAGCCTAGCTCTACCCGACGTTCGTGTCGGATAATCTCGCGCAAGCTCGACTGACTTGTGTTCGTTATGTCCGGCAGCAGCCCCGCCGGAACAGTTGGCGTACTGGCTGACTGGTTTAGTTTGGTATCGTAGAGGTAGCTTTCCCGCGCGCGCTTCCGAACCAGGTTCAATGGAACCAATGCCTGCGCCGACTGCCCTAATTCGTTCAAAGCCT
Source organism: Spirosoma knui (assembly GCF_054780635.1). NCBI lineage: Bacteria > Pseudomonadati > Bacteroidota > Cytophagia > Cytophagales > Cytophagaceae > Spirosoma > Spirosoma knui. The sequence continues at coordinate 336,219 of NZ_BAAGVY010000003.1, forward strand.
CTGCCTGAATAAGCAGCAATTCGGCGTATCGGATCGTTACGTAATTAAGGTTGCCATCGCCCTTCGTGCTTTTCGGAACTTCTGTGACGGGCTGGATGTGCTTTTTGTTTAGGTAGCCCGTTGGCGACCAGGCTGGATCATACGGCGTACCGTCAATCCACGGTTGCCCCGCCCGCGCGACGGTGTAGTCTAGTCGGGGGTCAACAACGCCCGCACTTGTCTTCTCGAAGGCATCGACGAAATTTTGCGTCGGTACGTTGAAAAAATAACCATTTTCGGTGTTGCGGGGTGCGAACCACTGATTTAGCCGATTGCCCGTAAACGGAACCTGCCCTGTCAGGTGCTGTACGGCAAATACCGTCTCGGTGCTGTTTTTGAAGTCCTGACTAAAGTTTTGCGAGTAAACTGGCAGTAACGAGTACTGTCCGCTGCTGATAACCTGTCCGGCGGCATCGGCAGCCTGTTGCCATTTTCCCTGAAACAAATAGGCCTTGGCCAGCAGCACCTGGGCCGCTCCTTTGGTGGCCCGGCCCACATCGGCTCCGGTATACGTAGCAGGCAGGCTCTTGATGGCTTCCTGCAAATCGGCTTCAATGGCCGTTGTGTAGATGTCGGCCACCGGCGACTGAGTAATTTGAAGCTGGTCCGCGTTTTTGGGTTCCAGCAGTACCGGCACAGGCCCATAAATGTTAACCAGATAGAAGTAATTGAGCGCTCTCAGAAACCGCGCTTCACCCAGAATTCGCGCTTTTAAATCCTCGGCCATGCTGATCGTTGGTACTTGCTGAATAACCTGATTGCAGCGGTTGATGCCCTCGTACAGCAGCGCCCACTCTGACTCGACAGGTCCGTTGCTGGGAAACACCGTGAAGTCGTCAATTAAGCCGATATCAGCCTGATCGCCGGGGTCTCCACCTTTGGCGGCATCATCGGACGCTACGTCGCCAAAGACCCACAAGCGGTTGTTGTCCGACGAGAACATCAGGGTCTGGTAGGCCGCGTTCAGACCTTGCAGAGCCTGCGCCTGCGTTTTGTAAAAGGTGTCTTCAGAATAAGCCGCCCGGACCTCTTCGTTCAGGAAGTTTGAGCAGCTACTGGCTGAAATCAGTAAGGTAGAAAGGATACCGATTGCTATCTTTTTCATAACGGATTAGGCTAAAAACCAATGTTTACGCCGAATGTGTATTGCCGGGCACTGGGGTACGTACCCCAGTCGATGCCGACGGCGACATCCCCCCGAAATTGCTCGTTGTTCAGGTTATCGCTGCTTTGCTGTTCGGGGTCCAGGCCGGGGTATTTAGTGAAGGTTAGCAGGTTCTGACCGCTGACATACACCCGAATGCCAGTCGAGCCTAGTTTTTTGGTTAGGGCGCTGGGCAGTGTATAGCCAATCTGTAGGTTTTTCAGGCGAGTGTAAGCCCCGTCTTCCAGAAAACGGGTCGAAGGCTGTTTGTTGTTGGCTGACCCGCTCCACGACACGCGAGGCTGGGTGTTGCTAGTGCCTTCGCCCCGCCACCGGCCGTCCACCACCCGTTTGGTGACGTTAAAGGCTCGGTAAAATCCTTCGATGTCGGTCGCCACCTGGTAGTAAATCTTATTGCCCGATACGCCCTGGAAAAAGGCCGACAGGTCGAAGCTTTTCCATTGCAGGTTAGCCGTTAACCCATAAGTAAGCGTTGGGATCGGACTGCCAACGTGCGAGCGATCCAGCTGGTTAATTAGCCCGTCGCCGTTGATGTCTTTGAAGCGCACATCCCCCGGTCGGATGTTGTTTCCTTGAAAGGCACTCGTGAAAATTTGATCAGCGCTCTGGAAAATACCATCTTGCTGCAACAGATAGAAAGAGCCAATTGGGTAACCCGGTTCGGTTAATGTAGCAAAGATACCGTTGTCAATGCGCCCGCCCGGGATAGGACGCCCGTCGCTGAGCGACAGGACCTTGTTGCGGATGAACGAGGCATTCGCCGTAATGTCATACGAGAAATCACCTTTCTTGTCCCGGTAGGTCAGGTCCAGTTCAAGCCCTTTATTTTCGACTTTACCTGCATTGACATACGGTGCCGCTGCGCTTCCGCCCGATTTAGGCACCGGGATAGGCACCAGAATATCAGAGGTCTGTTTGATAAAATAGTCGGCGGTGAGCTGAAGCTTGTTTTGCAAAACGCCAACCTCCAGGCCAATGTCGGTTTGGGTTGACGACTCCCATTTCACATTGGTGTTGCCTCGGCTGACCACGGCGTAACCGGCTACGGTCTGCGGACTAGCTCCGAATACGTAATTGTAACCACTGCCGACGAGAGAAGCGTACGGGTAGTTACCAATGTCCTGATTCCCAAGTTGCCCAATGCTGGCTCGCAGTTTCAGCAACGAAAAAGTTTTGGCCAGCGGTTGAAAAAAAGCTTCCTGGTCGATATTCCAGCCCACCGATCCCGAAAAGAAATTGGCGTACCGGTTGTTGGGCGAAAACCGCGATGAGCCATCCCTCCGAACGTTGAAGGAGGCTAAATAACGATCCTTGTAGGCGTAGTTGACTCGGCCGAACAACGAGAATAACGACCAGCGCGAATCGCCTTCGAACGACTGTCGACCCGTAATATCGGCGCCCTGCCCCAGATAACGTAGGTTGTCGACCTGATCGATGAAGTTTCGATCTGAGCCACCCACATCGCGGCTAACGCTGTGAATGGCTTCGGTGCCGACAAGGGCGGTAAACAGATGGTCGACACCAACCGAAAAGTCATAATTGAGGGTGTTGTTCCACGTAACGGTACTGGCCGGACTAAAGCGATTAACCAGCGTCGACGGGCTATTAATCCGGTTGTTAGTCCCCCAGTTTTCGTTGAAGGTTTTGCGGTTAATGATGTTGAGGTCGAGCCCGGCCGCTGTGCGGAAGCGTAGGTTTTTGAGTACCTGCCATTCGCCAAACACATCCCCAAAAATTCGGTACTGCTGTTCCCTATTATCCTGCTTGAGCGTCAGACCCACCGGATTGTAGCCGTCGCCAAAGAAAGCCGGAAACTGCGGCAGATCCGCAAAATCACCGGTTTGTGGGTCGTAAATAGGCGTAGCAGGCGTGTGAAACAACGCATACCGGACAATGCTGCCGCCGTTGCCGCCGTAGCCATCTCCCGAACTTCCGACAATGCTACGTTGCGAGTACGTAATGTTCAGGTTGGTACCCAGCTTCACTTTATTGCCAATCTGGGTGTCGATGCTCGTACGGAGGGCGTAGCGCTTGTAACCTGAGTTAAGGATAATACCCTGCTGGTCGAAGTAGTTACCCGAAAGTAGGTAGTGTGACCGATCGGTTCCCCCGCTAACGGACAGCTGGTAATTCTGAATAGGAGCCGTCCGAAAAATCGCTTCCTGCCAGTCTGTATCAGGTACCTGAAGCGTACTGGGAATCAGCTGGCGCTGCAGGCTGGGATTCGTGATAAACGCGTTGTCGTTGGTAGCCGCTTCGTTATAAATGCTGATGTACTCCTGCGAATTGGCCATTGGAATCAGCCGTCCGTGCTGCTGAAAACCCGAGTAGGCGTTGATCGTAACCCGAGGGGACCCACTCTTACCCCGTTTGGTTGTCACCACAATGACGCCATTAGCCGCCCGTGCGCCATAAATAGCCGACGACGACGCATCTTTGAGTACCGACATGCTTTCAATGTCGGCGGGGTTCAGTACGCTGAAAGCATCCTTCGTGGGTACGCCATCGATGATGAACAGGGGGCTGTTGTCGTTGATGGTACCCACTCCGCGAATACGTACGGCTACGCCTTCGCCCGGTGCTCCCGTCGATTGCGTGACCCGTACACCCGACGATTTTCCCTGGAGCGCCTGATCAATACCCGCTACGGGCAGTCGGCCAACATCTTTCGCAGTTATAGTCGACACGGCCCCGGTCAGATCAGACTTTTTCTGCGTACCGTAGCCAACAACGACGACCTCCGACAAGGACTTGTTATCTTCCTGTAAGGTGACGGTGAGTGTAGTTCGATTACCTACCGTTATTTCCTGACCTAGGTAGCCTACCGACGAGAACTGGATGACGGCCTGGTCGTCGGCTACGGTAAGGCGGAAGGATCCTTGCGCGTCTGTGCTGGTACCTGTATTGGTGCCTTTAATGACCAGATTAACACCGGGGATAGGTTGGTTTTTTTCGTCAACGACTGTCCCCGTGACCACTTTGTCAATGACGGCGGGCGAGCTGAATGTTAACGAAGCCCGAAGGTCTGTTTCTGGAGGCATCGCGGCCTCACCTGGCTTCGGTTTGAGAATAATCAAACGAGTGCTGGTTACTGCATAGTCGATCTGTAGCGGAATCAGCAGGTCGTTCAGAACTTTTTCGAGTCGCTCATGCTTCGCATTCAGACTGGTTTTTCGATCGGCTTTAATCAGCTCGTAACTATAAGCGAACTGGACGTCGGCAACCTTACCCAATCGTTCAAGAATTGTTTCTACCGACTGATTCGTAAGCGATAAACTTACGGTACGTTTCAGCGGATTTTGGCTATGCGCTGGCCGAGCCAGCAGAGCACTCGCCAGACCAGTAAGTAAGAGAAGTGGAAAGAGAGTCAGTCGCATAAGCCAGCGCAAACAAGGGCCATGGAGTAGCGTTTTTATCATTGTATAGTTGAGTAGGTGGTGATTGATAATCTTCGTTATTGACAGCCTGAGGAATGGATAATCAGCTGTCCGTTTTGCAATTCATACATCGATCCGGTACTGGCGGTAATGACATCTAAGCGGGCAAACAGCGATGGATCATCCAGTTGCGCCGTCAGCGTACAGCCAGATAAGGCTTCTCGGTCATATTGAATCGGTATGCCATAGGCTTTCGCAAGGGCGTCCAGCACGACCGGTAAGGGTGTGCGACGAAAGGTGAAATCCTGCGTAGTAGCCGGTAAAACTGTGGCTTCAACCGGGCTAACCTCACGCTTCACCAACCGAGCGTTATTTTGCGAGAAGGTGGCCTGCTGATTGGGAAGCAAGACAACCGCCACCGATTGGTTCGCATCGGTCGATGGTTGCTGACCGGAAGGACGTTTGCGGGTATACGCAGGATTGGTTGTTACGGCTACTTTACCGGTCTTAACGATCACGTTTACGTTACCCGTTTCTGGCGCATTGACCAGAAAGCTGGTTCCTACTACTTCGGTTGTTACTTCTTTAGTGAAGACTCGGAACGGTCTGTCTGGATTTCTGACCACTTCAAAGAACGCTTTTCCAGTCAGATAAACGTCGCGCTTGGGTCCATTGAATTGCTTCGGAAATCGAATGCGGGCATGTGGCTGTAGAACAACCAGGCTTCCGTCCGCTAACCGAACCAGTTGAGCTGATCGCTGCTGGTTAACAAATTCAGTCATTGCGACTGATGCAGGAGCCACCGTCGCTGGCTTTTTATCTGAAACCACCCGCTGGTTTTGAGGCCAGAAACGCCACCCTAACCAGCTAACTACCATTAGCAACGCCACCGACGCGGCTACCTGGAAGGACGGCGACCAACTCGATAGCGTGCGTAGTATCCCTTGAGGGCGAGAAGGGACAGTTGACAGGATTTTTTCGACGGCTTCGTTTATCTGTTGGTCAGTCACCTCGGGCAGCTCACCCTTAGCCGTCAGCAGGAATGTGCGAGCCATTTCGGCACTTTCCCGATAGTCTGGGTGCTGCGTCAGATAGGTTTCCCAGCGGATCGTTTCGTTCGGTGTATTGAGAAATACCCACCGTCGGAACGACTCATTCTCAATAAATTCCTGCGTAGTCAAAGCTCGTCGTCTATCCTGGTCAAAGGGCGGAATACCCATTGCAAGACGAAGAGTAACGGTCACTAAAAAAGTAACCGTCAATTGTGAAAATTTTTCTAAAAAATAAAAATTAAACCAGGAATCTGATCATAATCAGCACGTATGATACATCCGGCCAGTGATCCCGCAGGCTGTGAAGGGCATGCTGTAGATAATTGGCAACCACCTGCCTATTTACGCCCATCGCCGTGGCGATTTCCTCATAGCTGAGGTTTTCGTAGTACTTAAGGTAGATGGCTTCGCGCTGTCGTTTAGGAAGTCGTTCGAGGGCCTGAATTAAGGTCGCGTGCGTTACCTGTTCCTGTTCCAGCTGCACGTACAGGGATTCGGGGTTCGTAAGCCAATCCGTTACTGAATCTAGCCGGTCAACGGTTTCGCAGTGGCTATCCTGTTTGGCCTGACGCAGGACGTTGTTCCGAAGCGCCACAAACAAATACGCCTTTACTGACTGGAGCCGCTGAATTTTCTGGCGCTTTTCCCATATGGTCAGAAACAGATCCTGTATACAGTCCTGGATCAGTGCATGGTTAGCCGTAAGTTTACTGCCGTAATGAAACAGCGAACGGTAGTAACGCTCGGCGAGCCAGCCAAGCGCCTGTTTGTTGCTTCTCAACAACTCCTGCCACAAGACATCATCTGATAACGTAGTAGTACTCCCTGAATCAAACATGATTGTAGACTTCCCTGTAACCGAGTTATAATATTACAATTATTTACGGATAAAGTTTTACAAGCTACTAGCTGGGTGTCTCTGCTCACGTCTTTAGGCGTAACTAGTTGGTCTCAGCTAAAAAATAACCTAACCGTAGATGGAGCGATGACAGTCCAACAGACGATTAGGTTATGAGAGGTTAGTGGCACCTACTTGCTACGTCGATATAGTCATTCAAACTTATCAGAACAGGAACGTAATGTGCGTCGTAATCTGATCGTTAGCCTGAAGTTCACCTCCCGACAGGTATTGTGATACCGGATGTCGGTAGCTGACGCCCATCGACAATTTGGTCAGATACACCTCCGTTCCGAGGTTGAGGTAGGTTGCATAGCCACCCGTTTGTTTGTTCGTTACGCCATCCCGAATGTCATGGCCGGCCTGCTCCACGAACAAACCAGCATTTGGCATGATAGCCCGACCACCCAGCCCCGACAGATAAAAAACGGACGCGGACGCATTCACACGATTACCAAATCGATAACCGTTGGGGTTAGTTGTCGTTAAGCGGTAGGATACATCCGCGTTAAGGCCCCAGTTCTTGTACCTAGCCGTATAGATGAGGTTGGCTATCCAGTCGGTACTGCCTGTACCCAGCTGGAAGTTCGGATTCGCTACGTCCAGCAAGCTATTTTCGTCGTAACGAAATCGGCCCGTGGGTAGCTTAACCCCACCACCAACCAGCAGATTATGATTTACTGCGTGCACCACCGAGTCATCTATAAACGTGTTGATTAGGTTGTAATGAGCCAGAGCAGATACGTCGCTCAGGCCGCGCAGGGGCGTAACGGCTCCCGTCTTCAGCATGGTCTGCTGACTGAACTGATACGGCACGAACGCCAGCACCTGCACGCGTTTGAACGGATAGAACCGCCCCCAAAGCTCGGCCGTACGAAACTGCTCCCGACTGCTGAGATTCAAACTATTCAAGTGTGAATTATAGGAATTATACCGATACCGCACGCCCATGAATCCCCGGTGACCCTGGGGTAATATACCGAAAAACGAACCGCCGTTGCTGCACCCGCAAAGATCGCAGCCGAAGGTAGACAGGGTGATTAAACTGAATAAACTAAAGAAGATTACTTTTTTCATACAAACGATGATTAGTTCTGTGGTTCAGCGAAACGGGGGTCTCGCAAAAATTGGTCGTCGGTCAACGTTTTCAGGAAAGCGATAATTTGGCGCTTTTCTTCGCTGGACATGGGAATACCCAGCTTATCGTTCTGCCTGAGCAACGGATCGAGATTTTCGGTTGGTTGTACGTTTTCGGCGTAATGGTTCAACACGGACTCGAGCGAATAAAACCGGCCATCATGCATATAAGGCTTCGTTTTGTCGATGTTTCGCAAGCTCGGCACCTTAAACCGATACCGATCTTCGGCTCGCTCCGTTACGTGCGCCCTGCCGATGTCTTTACTTCCCTGAATAAACAGACCGTTGTTGCGGAAGCTGTTGTCGGTGAATAACTCCCCGGCATGGCAGCTACTACACTTAGCCCGAAACGCGTTCAGCCCGGCCTGTTCGTCTGCAGTAAGCATAGCGCCTGGTTCCTGACGAACCCATTTGTCGTAGCGCGAATTTCCCGACACCATCGTCAGCATGAATTGCGTCAGCGCCTGCAAAAAACGAGGCCCATTGATTTCATTCGTTCCAAAAGCCGCCTTGAACAAAGCGGGGTATTTTGAACTGGAGCGGAGCTTCTGGATTACGTTCGCTGACTTTTCGTCCATTTCATCGGGGTTTTCGATCGGCGCAATAGGAGCCAGATCCAGGTGTTGCACGCCCCCATCCCAGAAGAAGCTGCTCGCCCAGGCCAGATTCTGAATCGGCATCGAGTTGCGCGTACCGACCCGGTTATCGATTCCATGGCTCACATCGTGCTGGTGGTGCGTGAACGCATAGGCCTGATTATGGCACTCGGCGCAGGAAATGGAACCGTCCCGCGAGAGTGCCCCATCGTAGAACAAAGCCCGGCCCAGTTGCACACCGGCCGCCGTTGGCTGGTTTTGCGCCAGTGCGTAGACCGGCTGCGGAAAATTGGTAGGCACCTGAAACAGTTTAGTCGGCTCAGCGGCTGGTTCGGTAGTCTGACAGCCACTGAGCCAGACACTTATTACTACGAGCGCGCCAGTCAAGCGGTGCATTGCCCGGCTACGTAGAGCCGAGCAACTTCGGTTATTGCTTTTCATTGTGCACGTGATCAACCTCAAACATGGCCGTATAATTATTGGCAATGGAGGTTGCCACGGCAGGCGTATGGATACTGCTGGTAGTCGCCAGACTGATTTTGGTGGAGCCATCAAGAATTTTCAGGGCGTCGACAAACAGATGAACTTCAGGAGCGATGTCACCGCGCACGGTTGCTTTAGTCGCCATTGGCAAGGTGATCCGACGTAGATTGTTGACCGTTTTAGCACCCCCATTCCAGCCTCCACCGTAGCCGCCGACGTGGATCTGAAACTTACGATCCGGATCAAGTGTGGTTGGTATGGCCGATGATGTACCTTCCAGCTTCATGAAAATATAGCCCGAGTTCCACGACCAGTACATCCCATCGTCACCGTAGCTGGTAGGATCTAATACGCCCGTCCGTTCACCGGCTCCCCCAACGCTTTTCAGGCTATCGACGCCGATCAGAAATGACAGTTCGTTGTAATTACCAGCGGGTACGTCTTTCAGCGTGATCAACTGGGTTTTAGCGTCGGCCTGACGCACCAGAAAATACTGATCGGGAAACGTTACGGTAGTACCGTCCTCTTTTTTGAGCGCAATGTTACTCACGAAGTAGTTAAACGCCGTAACCGCAAATGGCTCTCCCGCTGCGGTTTTATACGCCGGATTGCCCAGCGCTAGCTTCTGGTCGCCCACGCGATTATCGAACTCAATAGACAAGGTATTTTTAGCGGCCGGGTCAATAGCACCTACTTCGTCTTTTTTACAGGCAACTATAGTTATGCTGGCTACCAAAGCCATTAATAGCATTCGAAGAAACGATTTGAGAAGCATAAGAAATGAATGTGTAAACTACTGGGTGTCAATAGATATAATAATACATAGCAAGCACCGTCCAGCAATAGAGTTGGTTGTGATTTAGCCAACTCATTCTGCTGTTCAGCGCGTGCCAAAGTGCGTTTTGACCAGAAAAGCCAATGGCATTCCCAGTGTCTTTGATGGACACAAGACACCACGTTTGATAAGGAATACGAGTAATTCAGCCGGCGAACGCCGATGAATAGGATACGTCTACGTGACGCTTAGGCCACGGTCAGACAGCGAATCCTGGCGGATGAAAAAGAGAAGAATGTGGCGCAGAATACGTAGCGAGGAGGTACGTAAACAAACGGGCCGACCGTTGCGCATAAGGCATTATCGGAAATGTATACGAGGCATATTCGTCGCAGAACAACTGCACCGTGGGCGTATTCTGTACGCGCTCGGTGGTTTCCTTGTCCTGTTTATCCTGTTGCGCTTTGAGCTTCTTAGCTAGGTAGCACTTCCCATCGCAATGGAGTTCGGGCTTGCTACGGTTTTCGCAAAGGACACGGGCGATATACGCTTTGTTAACCTGATAATACGCGATCGTTCCCCACGGGCTGACGGTCGGCAGCAGTGTTGCAAAAAGCAGCAGGAAAACAAGTACGTTTTTCATTATCGGCCGCAAAGGTAAAGCCCGAATACGTACCAGATGCGTTGACCGCCCAATTTTTGTTTGACTAACTAAAATTAACAGACGTTCTGTTTAAGGCTCCATTCGTTCGTGTTCACTACGTACTGCAACGAGACAGTCCGCGCAGAGACAGCCCGTGTACAACGTACTGATATGATGTCGCTGCCTTGCAGTCAGCACGACCGCCTGACACTGGCACGCGCCAATGGTGCCAGCGCGGCAGACGAACGTTCGTTTGCACCGTGGACAGGCAACCGCTTCGGTTACCTCAGCGAAGTCCATGCGGTTCAATTTCCTGTTCAAGCGCAACGAAGTTAACCACCTGTTTCTGGCGATTCATAATGGGCCAGATCGTTACCTGACACCAGTACGTTCGTTGATCTTTCCGGTAATTCAGCAGTTTCTCCGATACCCGCGTCTGTTGTTGAAGTCCCTCTTTGATACGTTGCCGGGTTAGCTGACAGGTACCGGCTCCCTGCAAAAAATCGGGCCGACGACCAACGGCTTCTTCTCTGCTATAACCCGTCATTTGTTCAAAGCGGTTGTTTACGTACTGGATTGTCTGGTCGGTACCAGTTACCACCACGGCCCACAGGCCCGACTTCAATTCATCGCGCAGTGACACTGGCAACAGCCACTCCTGCGTTTTCGCCAGGGCAGCCCAGCCCGTCAGGCCCGCACTTCCCAGAATAGACGCGTGGCCAAACTCCCAGCCGCTCCACAAGGGGGTAATCCGTGCCGTTTGATACTGTTCCGCAATTTGCTTGTCGTACGGTCCACTGAAATTCATAGTACGGATGGTGAGTAACGTCTTTGGCAAGCTGTTTCGCCAGGACGGTGATGGAGTTTCTACGGTCAATAACTAAGTTATCAGCGTTTTGATAGCTCGTTCTTCATTTTTTTTTAGCACTTGTACTACCGAGCCAACTAACAAAATCCGCTCCAAATGCCTGCGTTACAAATCATTGACTTGTTTAATTTCTTGCAAAACTACCGTAAAGAGAAGTACAGCCTTTACTTAATTACCTGTTTTTTCGCCAACTTCCCCTAAGCGCTGATTTGATGGATTAACTTTGACAACAAACATCAGTTGCGCCGGATTGCTTTATAGCTAACCGGTTAGTAGTTCGCGTTGGGTCATTGGTGCGATATAGTGACCCGGTTAATTTTGCAGAACGATTAACCAGTCTTCGGATGATGGTATCAACTAGATTTTTTACACATGGCGCATGACCATACGCACGAACACGACCACCATCATCACGGCCCTACTACGTTAACCAACGTCAATCGGGCGCTGATCATCGGCGCGGTACTGAATACCGCCTACGTAGCGGTGGAGTTTATTCTCGGGTTTTATTACAACTCGCTGGCTCTGGTCGCCGACGCGGGGCACAACCTCAGCGACGTAGCAGGGCTGCTGCTTTCGCTGCTGGCATTCCGGCTGGCGCGGGTTCGGAACACCACCAATTTCACCTATGGGTACCGGAAAAGTACCGTACTGGCTTCACTGACAAATGCCGTTATTCTGCTCGTTACCATTGGAGCGATTATCTGGGAGAGTATCCAGCGCTTCCGCCATCCCGAACCCGTTCCGGGTGGTCCGGTGGCCTGGGTTGCCGGATTTGGCATCATCGTTAATGCGACATCGGCGCTGCTATTTTTCAAAGACAAAGAGCATGACCTGAATATCAAGGGCGCTTACCTGCATCTCATGGCCGACGCCCTGGTTTCGCTCGGCGTAGTAATAGCCGGTATTGTAATCAGTTATACGAACTGGGTTTGGCTTGATCCCATCATCGGCCTTATCGTTGCCGCCGTAATTCTGGGTTCTACCTGGCGACTGTTAAGTGACAGTGTCCGGCTTTCGCTCGATGGTGTACCAACCGCTATTGATCTCAAAGCGGTATTGACCGACCTGCGCGCCGTAACGGGCGTTCGCGATGTGCATCATGTGCACGTATGGGCTATGAGTACAACCGAAAATGCATTAACAGCTCACCTTGTCGTGCAGCCGGGACTCTCCGACGCCGACATAACCGCGCTGAAAGCTGATGTTCGCCATCGGCTACAACATCTCGGCATTGGGCATGCTACGCTCGAAACCGAAGTGGTTGCCGAAAAAGACTGCGAAGCCGAAAGTTGTTAGTCTGCCCTTGCTTTTAGCCGCAAAGTCTTTCTTCGGCTAGCCTTGTGTATCTATTTGGCATTATCTGGCCAAACCGATTGCAATACGACTCCTTACCGATATAATGAATCAACTTCAACGTACTGACGCCCAAATTATCGGATAAACTAGCCTTTAGCGTGTTGGCCAGGTAATTAAGCAGAGATTGGTTGGCTGCCGACGTATCGACTGGCCTGAATAGAGTACGTTAGAGCACCTCAAAGCCGTAGTCACGCTCAACTTTACAAATCCGCGTCTTGTAGGTTTCGTACCACATTTTCCGGCCTCGCTCCTGTGCCAGTTGATGTTCAGCGTGTCGCTTCCAGATTCGGATGGCATCCAGGCTTTCCCAATACGAAACGGTGATCCCCAGTTCGTTACGAGCCGACTCGACGCCCAGAAAACCGGGCTGATGCTGCGCCAACTCAACCATACGGACGGCCGTATCGCCGTAGCCTTCGTCTACATCCGTACGAACTGAGGTAAAAATAACGGCGTAATAAGGGGGTTCGGGGGTTTCAGCGATCATAGGAAGACCTGTAAGGCTGGAGAAGGGAACGTTCAGCCTTACAGGTCTCGTAAAAATAACACCAATTTTATCCCATTATCAATGACTCGGCCCCATCAATCCAGATCGGCGTTCCGGTAATGTGGCTGGATTTATCAGAAGCCAGGAACAGTACCAGGTCAGCTACCTGATCGCTCGTGCCAGGTTTACCATCGGTAAGCGGGATTTTTCCTTCCGGAAATTCAACTGGCTCTTTCTCGCGTTCAATATCGCGTTTTTCAGTACTTTCTTCAATGTTTGTCTCAATAGCACCCGGACAAACCACATTTACGCGAATGCGGTGTTTGGCCAATTCCAGAGCCGCCATCTTGGTGAAAGCCACCTGAGCCGCTTTAGTCGACGAATACGCCGTAGCGCCGGTGTTGCTGAAGATACGCGTGCCGTTGACGGAGGCTGTAATGATAATCGATCCACCCTGCTGCTTGAGCATGGGTATGGCGTACTTGACGGTAAGAAACGTACCGGTCAGGTTGATGTTGATGGTTTTATTCCATTCTTCGGGTTCGAGTTCATCAATGGGTGCCCAAACGCCGTTCACTCCTGCGTTGGCAAACACAACGTCCAATCGACCGTAGTGCTGCTCAACTTCGGCGTAAACCTTCTGCATGTCCTCAGGGACGGACGTGTCCGCTGGAATGGCCATTCCATCCCCACCGGCTTGTTTGACTTCATCGATGGTTTTGTTGATTTCCTCAGCGGTACGACTTATCGCGATTATTTTCGCGCCTTCTTTAGCCAGTAATAAAGCCGCAGCTTTGCCAATACCTGAACCGGCACCCGTGACAAGTGCCACTTTTCCTTCCATTTCTCTGCGTTGAGTCTGCATTCCTTCTGCGTTTTAGTAACCAATTGACTGACCAACTCACTCTATCCGGTTTTGTTAAAATAAGATGTTTTACCACAAATGCAACATTGTTGCATTTGTGGTAAAACATCGATAGGTTTGCAATCAGAAAACAGATGCCCTAATGAATGCTATGGATAACTATGATGTGATTATTGTGGGGGGTAGCTATGCCGGTTTAAGCGCTGCTATGCTTCTCGGCCGTTCGCTGCGTAAGGTATTGGTCATCGATAGCGGAAAACCCTGTAATCGACAAACACCCCACTCGCACAGCTTCCTGACGCGCGACGGCGAAACCCCGGCTCAGATTGCAGCCATTGCCCGGGAGCAGGTATTGGCTTATCCTACGGTTGCATTGATCAACGACCTGGTCGGCCAGGCCCAAACGACCTCGACTGGTTTTATTGTTGAATCGGCCACCGGCCAGCAATTCACCTCACGCAAACTGATGCTGGCAACCGGGGTTGAAGACATTATGCCTGACATTGATGGGTTTGCGGCCTGCTGGGGTCGCACAGTGCTTCATTGCCCATTTTGCCACGGCTACGAGGTTCATAGCCAACCGCTGGGGATACTGGCAAATGGCGAAACGGCCTATGAGCTGGTGCGGCTTATTCAGCACTGGAGTAAAGACCTTACCTTGTTCACGAACGGCCCCGCTACGTTGGCCGATGAGCAACGACAAGTTATCGCCCAACTCGGCATTCCAGTTGTTGATCATGAAATCCGCAGGCTTGATCACGTGGGTGGTAACCTCCGGGCGCTTCAATTCCAGGACGGCACTCACCACGAACTAACTGCCATTTTCAGTCGAGTTCCGTTTCGTCAGCATTCGAACTTGGCCGAACAGCTAGGCGCTGAACCAACCGACATGGGTCTGGTTAAAGCGACTCCGTTGGGGCAGACCAATATTCCGGGACTGTATGTGGCCGGCGACAACTCCACCTTTATGCGTCAAGTTTCGGTTGCGGTCACGAACGGCAGTATGGCTGGCGTCGGCATACATAAAGAGTTGATGGAAGAAGATTTAGCTGCTATTTTATCGTCAGCCAGCGTCTGAAATCGGGTGACAAGTGGCTGTTGAAACTAATATTAAGGTATATGTATGATGAATTGCGGATTTCAACTACGTTAACCGTAAGACCAAGAAACTGCTGGCCTTTAGCTCGGACAAAGTCATTTGGGTTTTTACTAGCTCTCAGCAAGTGATGGTCGCCGAACGTATCGCCGACGCCTGGCTCACCATGAATCGCTCCGACGACCCGATGGCACCGTGATCTGGAGTTGCTCGACGGACAAACCTTCAACATTGGCCACTACCTCGCCGACGAAGGCATACAGGTGGAATAGTAAGACTAGTAATCTGGTGGCTTATAGGTGTATGAAACGCATCGCCTGGTTTTTCTACTTCACACTCTTAAGCAGCCTGGGACTCAACGCGCAATCCCGGCAACGGACGTATTGTAACCCGATGGACATCAGCTATCGGTACAATTTTGAGCAGTTAAATGAGAAAATATCCTACCGCTCCGGGGCTGATCCGGTCATTATAAACCACAAAAACGAGTATTACTTATTCGTCACAATTCAGGGGGGCTGGTGGCAATCCAAGGATCTGGTGAACTGGAAATACATCGTGCCGGATAAATGGCCCATGGAAGACATGTGCGCCCCGGCGGCCTTGTCGGTACGTGATACGTTATACTTATTCCAGTCGACCTTCGAACAGCGGCCCATTTTTATTTCCACGGAGCCCGAGAAAGGCAAACTGAAATTTTATAACCGCTGGCTCCCGCGCCTACCCAAAGACATTGGCCCCTGGGACCCTGCCCTCTTTCACGACGACGATACCGACAAATGGTACATGTACTGGGGCTCATCGAACGTGTATCCCATTTTCGGAGCTGAGTTAGACAAGAGCCGTAACCTTACCTATGCTGGTAACAACCCCGCGCAGGCGTATAAAGCGATGTTCTGGCTCGATCCCTATAAACACGGCTGGGAACGCTTCGGACCTAATCACTCCGACCCGTTTAAGCCGTTTACGGAAGGGGCCTGGATGACCAAGCACAACGGCAAATACTACCTGCAATACGGCGCGCCAGGTACCGAGTACAACGTATACGGCAACGGCACCTACGTCGGAAAAGACCCACTGGGGCCGTTTGAATACGCGCCATACAACCCGGTGGCCTACAAGCCAGGCGGATTTGCAACGGGCTGCGGCCACGGCAATACGTTTCAGGACAACTTTGGCAACTACTGGAATACAGGCACGACCTGGATTGGCTACAACTGGGGGATGGAACGACGGATCGTGATGAACCCGGCCGGTTTCGACAAAGACGATCAAATGTTTGCCAACACCCGCTTCGGCGATTTTCCGCACTACTTGTCTACTAAAAAGATCAATACCGAGTCGGGGCAAAATACGGATGCGTTATTTACGGGCTGGATGCTTCTCTCCTACCGCAAGCCCGTTGTGGCGTCATCAACGCTGGCAGCCGCCCCGACCGATACGCTCACCGCCGACCGGGTAGCCGACGAAAACCCACGAACGTTCTGGGTAGCCGGACGTAACAAACCCGGTGAGACGTTAACCATAGATCTGGGCGGTGAGCGCGATGTCAAGGCCGTGCAGGTCGATTACATTGATTACAAGCAGACGATCTTCGACTCGGACTCGACGGTGTATACTCAGTTTAAGATTCTGACCTCGACTGACAACAAAAAGTGGGAGGTGGTAGCTGATTTGACGAAGGAACCCAAGCGCGACCGGGCCTGTGCGTATGTCGAATTAGACAAACCCACCCGCGCGCGTTACGTTCGCTATGAGCATGTGTACGTTGCCGGACCGACCCTGGCTATCAACGCCTTCCGCGTATTTGGCAACGGCTCCGGCAAAACCCCGGCTACACCGGCCCTATTGACGGCAAAACGCCAGAAAGATCAACGTAACGCCGATCTGAAGTGGAGCAAAGTGCCTGGTGCCGTAGGCTACAACATCCGCTGGGGCATTGCCCCCGACAAACTCTACCAGACGTACCAGTTCTGGAACGATCAGCCCAACACGTTCGAGCTTCGCGCCTTAAACGTCGACGTACCGTACTATTTTGCGATTGAGGCCTTCGATGAAAATGGCGTTTCGGCCTTAAGCAAAGTAGTTGACGACGGGTCGGCCCTTGGCAATAAGAAATGATGTATCCGAATCTGATTGGGCAGTGAACCTGCAACAACTCTACCAGGTAGCTAAATAGCTGACGTGCGACCCTTCGACTCCACTCAGGGTGACATTTCATCAGGTAGTTGTTATCCTGAGCGGAGTCGAAGGGTCGCGCGTTAGCAAAGGTTGATAGCTACGTATTCGCCATACTATTTGATCCAAAATGAACATTTTAGTTATCTATAGCCATCCGAGCAGAAAATCGTACACGTTTCAGGTATTGGAACAACTGAAAAAGGTATTATCAGACCAGAATTGGCATGTTGAAATTTCTGATTTGTATGCAATGGATTTTCAGAGCGATATGACTGAAAACGAATACGAACGGGAAGGATTTGCCAAAACTGAACTGCCGCTACCAGGTGACATAATCGAAGAACACAGAAAGATTGAACATGCGGACTGCATCATTTTTCTCTATCCAGTTTGGTGGAGCGACTGCCCGGCAAAGTTGAAAGGCTGGTTTGACCGGGTTTATTCGGTTGGGTACGCCTACGGTCAAAATGACAAAACGACCAAAATGAAACCCGTCAAATGCGGCCTCGTCATCTGTACAGCAGGACACCCTAACGCTTTTTTAACCGAAATTGGAATCGCCCAAAGTATGCAGACCGTCATGTTGGACGATAGGCTGGGGAAGCGGTTTATGCATAAAGAAATGCTTATACTCGGCGGCACGTTAGACCTTGATAAAGTCAGACAAAAACACCAACTACAACTTGAGGAATTGGTAACAAAACTAAAGAATTACTGTGCCTAACTATGGTACGCCCAAAAAACAGGCTACCAGTAAAGTTGAGTGACGGACTAATTTCAAGCCCAGATAAAGAAAAAAACAAGCGCAAGTTCGCTGCCGAAACAACGTTCTGTGATTTAACTTTTGTAACAGATAATGGCCTTGTCTATCAGAGGCTAATTCATCTGCTTCGGTATTATATCCATCATTGTATTCATGCAATTCACCTTTAGAAGTGACCAGCCCGACGTCGCCATTACGGTGTTGCGGGAAGTTGAACAATGGCTGATCGATAGTGGACGAGAACTGTGGGGAATCGATGACCTGACCCATCAGAAGTTAGTCGATGAGCATACAGAGGGGAATCTTTATGTGATGTACGCCGACAATGAACCCGCGGCTGTTTTCATTCTGCAATGGTCCGATCCGCTGTATTATCCCGATGTGCCCGCTAATACCGCCGGTTTGATCCACAAGGTAGCCATCCGACGCCAGTTTGCCGGGCGGGATTTATTCCGGCAGGTACTCCTGTTCTGCCAGCAGCAGTGCATTGAACGTGGCATCCACGAGATTCAGTTGGAAACCGATGCCACACGACCGGCACTGGTCCAGTTTTACGAGCGCTACGGCTTCCGGCCTACCTACCGACGACTGGTCGAAGAATTCGGACGAACCTATGACTGTCAGTATTACGTCCTGGTGTTTTAACGTATTGGATTCCTGCTTAAATTTAAAGCCTGTTAATTCGATTAAACCATTGGACAGTAAGCTGATCAATGGTTTGCGACCACCGTACTGATGACTTATGAAACCGGCTTGTTTCCTGCTTATCGTATTAAGTATCTCGGCTGCGTTTGGCCAGTCTAAACCCGCTGTTAGCCCGACCAAATCAACGTCTTCTCCTCCGGACGCTAACCTGCAACTCGCCTGGCAGTACTGCCAGCAATCGGGCACGCGGGCCATGTTGGTCATGCACGACGGCAAAGTCGTTTTTGAGCAGTACGCCAATGGCGGTTCGGCCACCCGTCCCCAGCTACTGGCCAGCGGCAGCAAAAGCTTCAATGGAGTGCTGGCCGAAGCGGCCGTAGAAGATGGTATCCTTAAGCTCGACGATCGCGTGGCCGACGTCATTACGGAGTGGAAAAGCGACCCGCAGAAGTCGCAGATTACGTACCGTCAGTTGCTAACGCTCACCAGCGGCTTATCGCCGGGCAGCATCCGAGGCAAGCTGGGTCTGGCGGGCTGGAAGGACGTACTGACGGTACCTATGGTGTCGGCTCCGGGCGAGAAATTCGATTATGGGGGCAATCACCTCAACGCCTTCGCGGCTGCACTTCAGCGCAAGCTCAAAACCGAAACCTACGAGAGCTACCTCAAACGACGGATTCTGGACCCGCTGGGCATTACGTTGACCTGGCGCGGCCGGTTCGATGATGGCAGTCCACAAGTAGCCGGTGGCGGCTTTATAACCGCTCGTGACTGGGCTACGTTTGGCGAATGGATTCGCCGGGAAGGGAACTGGAATGGTAAGCAGATCATTGCCAAAAATCGTCTGGCCGAATGCTTCGTCAGCACTCCGCAAAACCCCGCCTACGGCCTGACATGGTGGCTGCGTAGACCCGTAAGCCCCGACATCATTCAGGCCATTCCCGTATTACGGAGCGAAGCCGGTCCATTTCTCAGTACTCCCAATCTCCCCGACGACATTGTGATGGCGGCCGGAGCCGGTAAGCAACGGCTCTATATTATCCCCTCCCTGAAGTTGGTGGCCCTGCGCCAGGGACCCATGCTCACTCCGAATGCGGAGTATGCGGATGTTGAATTTTTGAATCGACTGCTACTCGGCAAAGCGGCCCGTCAGTAACCAACGTACCGGTTTGCTCCAACAGAAGCACTGAAACAAATCAGATTGGCGTCGTGAACGTGTATACGTAACAAACCCAATGGCTCAACCTTGGGTTTGTTACGTATACACCGGCTCAGTACAGCCGAAAAAATGCTTTATCCATGCTAAGCGACCGCCGTCTGCTTCAGATTTACGCCATTATTCTCATTGATGTTATTGTCGGCTCGGCGGTAGGGCCAGTTCTCCCCCAGTTTGTAAAAGGCCTGGAACGGCCCCAGCTTTGGCTGGCCGTGGGGACAGCCCTTTTTCTGGGTGTGCAACTGTTCTCGGCTCCCCTGCTAGGCAAACTTTCTGATGGGTACGGCCGACGACCTATTTTTATCGTTTCGGCCATTGGTACGTTCCTCGCCGACTGTCTGCTACTGCCCGTTCGGGTCGGGTTTTACTTCGCCAACCGGCTGAGCGATGGCACTACCAACGGCATGTATGCTACAGTTCGGTCGGCCATTACCGATATTTCGCCCAAAGAACAATTATTTAGAAACCTGGGTATCGAAGGGGCCATTATCTCGCTGGGTTTTGTGATCGGCCCGGCCGCTGCGGGCCTGCTCCTAACTACGTTCGACGTGGTGGAGGGCGAACAGGCGCGGGTCGTAGCGATTATGGCAGTTGCGTTATCGAGTATCAACATGCTGCTGAGTTGGACCTTGCGCGAAACGCACCCAAACCCACCCGGCGTGGCTGTAGCCATGCTCAAGTCAGAAATTATCCAGTCGTTGAATGTCCATACCCTTTGGTCTCGCCTGACAGCTAAAGACCGGCAGTATCGGAAAGCCGGGCTGGGGCGACTGAAACAACTGGTGCTCATGCAGCTAGCCTTAACCTTAAGTACAGGTTATTACAACTACTTTGTTACGTTCGCCAGCTTCGGTGAACTGCGCATGGACGCCAAAGATATTTCGTACTTCTTCATGTATTTCGGCGCCTTGAGTATCGTCATCAGCTACGTCTTCTACGCCTATATCGCCGATCGCATTAACCAGCGCCGGGCTATTTTTTGGTTTGCCTTGATTGGCGCACCGATATTAGCCGGTTATGGCCTGGTTGGTTCATCGATGCTTTGGCTATACATTCTGATTACGATCGACTGTCTGACGATGTCGCTTATCC
Source organism: Spirosoma knui (assembly GCF_054780635.1). Taxonomy (NCBI): domain Bacteria; kingdom Pseudomonadati; phylum Bacteroidota; class Cytophagia; order Cytophagales; family Cytophagaceae; genus Spirosoma; species Spirosoma knui. Next base: position 356,956 of record NZ_BAAGVY010000003.1, read on the forward strand.
AGGGACTGATTGAAGGCCTGATGGCCCAGTGTACGACTGACGAAGACCGGGGTGAAATCTTTGGTATTAACCAAGCTTTACAGGGTATCGCCAGCTTTACTACGACCCTCGTTTTCGGTGCTTTATCCCTCCTGGATCTGCGTATACCCTTCGGCTGGTTCGGTTTTTGTCTGGCTGCCGTAGCCTGGCTGGCTAATGGACAACTCAAGCAGGCAAAAGCTACTGCCTTACCCTAATTTTCGAAAATTTATCGCATCAACCGTTTGCGAATTGGGCTTCGTTTCGACTAAAGAATTGTCTACCTTAACTAACACAATGACAGAGTCATGGTTGATAACCGATAGATCTATGACAAACCGAATAATCGTAATTCTATGCAGGGTTCACACACCGCTGTTAGTGTTCGCCATGAGCCTACTGCTGCTGGCGGGTTGCTCGAAATGGAACGTAGCGCCCAAAGAGCTGGAGGCCGTTTCTACCCTGCCGAACCTGCAGGTTTCCAACGTCGATGTGTTTGCAATATCCGGCCGGGGCTGGAGCGCTACGTTTACGCTTAACTTAGACCCTAAACCCAACGTAGCTATTAAAGAACTGGGCGTGTGCTATTCGTCGACGAACAAATTGCCATCGCTGGTCGATGCAACCGGGGCTACGGCCACTGCCAAAGCGAAAGACGTTACGTTGCCCAACTCGATCGGTGTGCTTGTCACCGTTAAAACGACGTATTACTACCGGGGCTACGCGCTTTTCGAAGACGGCCGGGTCAGCTACAGTAAAGTAGATTCGTTTGCGCCTTGATGATGAGCTGACTAAACCGATTTTCATGCGCCTGCTTTCTCACCTAACGCTTAGTCTGCTTATTGGCCTGACCGGTTGCCAGTCGCGCCAGGAGCCCAAACCCGATCAATACGTAGTACCGGCGGAGGTTGAGCGGTACGTTCAGGCGTTTCGCAACGAAGCGCAGCAACGGAATCAGGCCATTTCGATTACCAATCTGGTTATCCAATTTGGTGCTACGTCAGGCCGCGATGTCTGCGGCCAATGTTCGCTGGAGGCTGGTAAACCGCCAACTATTACGTTAAGCATGGAGCCGTACTGCTGGCAGAACGCCAGTGAAGCGGAGCGCGAATGTCTGGTGTTTCATGAGTTGGGCCATTGTCTGCTCAATCGGGCGCACAACACAGCACGTCTCCCGAACGGAGCCTTCGGGAGTCTGATGAATCCTGACGATGTCAGCGTGTACGCCACCTGTCGGTATCCGATTGGCGATGAGGTTTGCGACAAACGTCCCCGGCGACTTTACTACGTTGACGAGTTGTTCAACGCTAATACGCCCGCACCAGCCTGGGGAAATTGATTGTTTCTACTGTACCTCGATAAATCCGCTTTTGACCACTGGACGCCCATCTCGGGTGATACCCTGCACAGTTACCCGCAGGGTCCGCACCACATCCGAAAGCGGAAAAATCAGCCGGGTATGTCCACTCGTATCGGTTTGCAGAATGGGTTTCCAGTATAACACATCCCGCCGGTCAACGGCCGATGTTTCGTCAATTTCGCCTTCGTAGCGCGGCACGTAAAACTCCCGAACTACCGACGGGAACCCGATAACCTGTAAGGGTATCATGCCGGATTTCGTTTTGCTGTCTTTATCCGGACGAAACCGTTTGGTGTAAAAGGCGATCACACCATTCCCGCCCCGAACGCCATAGATACCGGTTGACCCTCCGTTTTTGAGGACTTCTATACGCTCAATATCGCCGGGGTTAAAACTCAGCAGCGATGTACCTTCCTCACCCGTAACGGGCATACCATCCATCAGGTAAAGAGGTTCGGTACTACTCACAAACGTACCAATCCCCCGGATAATGACGCTGTAGCCACTACCCGCTGATACCGATGACAGCTGAGATACACTTACACCCGGCACTTTTCCTCTCAGCATTTCATAGAGGTTTGCGTACCGCGGCCCGTTCTCCTCAAATGTTATCGTTGCATCGGCTCCACTATGTAAGCTCATGCGTCGGATGTCTTCGGCTGCCGGGTCACGTTTACGGGCTTTGACGGTTACTTCTTTTAATACTTTGACGGTTTTGTCGCGATATAACGTTGGGTTCGACTCCTGCCGGACCCGGGCGGCTTCGAGTTGAGCCTTCAGGGCTAGCCAGTCCGGCGCGATACGTTCTTCGTCAGTTTTCCACCTTGTTCCTACCCTATCGAGTTCAATCCGCGCATCGGTAACGGGTATGTCTTTAAACTGCCGATTGGTGAGCTGCGCCAATAACTGCGTTGTGTCGGCGATGGGTAAACCCGCCAATCGAAAACGGCCCCGCTCATCAGCGCCCGCCGAGCGCACAAACGACCGCCCCGACGCCGTTGACGCCAAAATAAGCTGTGTGCCCGGCATCGGCTCATTTTTGGGGTTTATAATACGTCCGGAAACCGACACGCCCCCACCCAGTTCATCGTCGGGCTTGCCGTGAACCCGTCGCCAGCCCTGCGTCAGTAATAAATCGTCTAACGCCCGACGGGTCGTGGGTGCATTGTCTTTGAGGTAAAAATTAGGTTCTTCCACCCGGCCCCGCAGTTCGTCGGTCAGCAACAAATGCGTTTGCACGGTAGCGGCTGCTGTATCGTCGGGTATTTGGGCCGCGTCGGTTATGGATGCCGACAGGGTGGCCACCGCTGGTTGTCCGTCATCGTTCAGGTTCATGTTCAGCACTACTGACTCGCGGGGTTTGTACCGGGCTTTGTTAGGCGTCAGCACCACCCGTACCGGTGGCAGCCGATCCGGAATGAACACCAGCCGCTCCGCCTGCGGCCGAGCGATGCCATCGTAAAGGGTAATCTGGATCAGGCCCGCTGGCAGCGTAGCTTTGGGAATTATCAATTGAGCGCTACCGTCCTGCAACTGCACTTTCTGTTGACCTACAAGCTGGCCCCGCTGCTCCAGCAGTACGTATACCGGGTCGGCGCTAAAGCTACTGGTGGCCGCGATCCGGATAATAAGCAGGTTCGTATCACTGACGGCATCGGCTGAAACGATTAGCCCCTGCGCTTCGCAGGTGGGCAGCAGTACAAACTGTTTCTGGCCGTTCTGGTCGGCTTCGGCATAATATTTATGCCCGAGTTTAGGCGTCATCGATACGCTGCCCATGCCAAACCGATTACAGGCAAACCGAACCAGTTCGGTACCGGTACTGTCGACAATCCGGCCTGCGATGGCCCGGCCGCGCCCATCCGGAGCGGTCACTTTGATACCTAACCGGGCAGGTAACCCCGCAACCCAACGGCCACCTTCGGGCAGCAGCTGCACATCCAGAGTCGCTTCGGTTTTAGTCAGCTTTCCTAAACCCGTCCCCTGCATCAGGTTGTACACGGCAACGGACCGTTCAAATGCCGGGCGATTTAATCCATCGTCTTCATCGGTATAAGCTCGTAGCCGATACGTACCCGATGCTAACGAGTCGGACAGGCGGAAATCGCCTACTGCTCTGCCGTCTTTTACGTATATCCACTGGTGTTGCACCAACTGCCCCGAAGGAGCCAGCAAATCAACCTGCAAGGCCGTTTCGCCAATGGGCAGCCGACGCGTGGGGGCATCAAACACATACGCACTTAACCATAACCGGTCGCCCGTGGCGTAGAACGGCTTATCAGTCTGGACAAACACGCCCGGTGCCAAGTTCCGAAACCGCTTTGTAAACTCCTCCGTTATCCGGCCCATACGCGCATCGGGCGGCAGCAGTTGCCCTTTGGCCAAAATTGGAGCCGACGCGTTGGGTTGGTTATCGCTGCCGGCTGGTTTCCAATCGGCAGGCAGCAAGGTCGCGAGGCCCTGTTCGGCCAGCGAGCCCTGAATTTCCATACCGCTGGGCAGGGTAATCCAGCCGTCGGTCGTGAACTGCATCTGCTTATAGGGCAGCATCAACTGCGAATAAGCGAAACGGGCATCGCGATAAGGCGAGTAGGAGGACGTAGCACCGGTGTAAAAAATAGCCAGTTGCTTATCCGACACCAACCGGCGCTCAAAAGCGAGTTTCCCCGGCAGAATCAGTTCTGGGAGTTTTAAAGGCAGCAGCCGCCGACCGATGGAAGCCTGCAACGTAGCGGGCGTTCCGGGCGTCGTAATGGGAACACGGAGATCTTCCTGATAGACCAAAAATCCTTCCTGCTGATACGTCCCCGAGACTAAACTGGCCATCAGATGACGTAGTGATCCCTGGTAGGCCTTTATCCGGTTCCGGCGAAACCGGTTAGCCTGGCGTTCGTCAGCCGCGGGTAGTTCTTCGAACCGCGCCGAACCACCGTAATGCACATGCTGCCGGTAGACATCGAAATGCTGTAGATCGTAAAAGAGCCGATAGCCCATCGCCTGGTTTTCGATGGTCAGCGGTTCGCTAGCTGTCGCCGTCAGCCGACCATCAGTTTCCGTAAACTCCAGTACGTAACTGTTGGCAATGAGGCATTGATTGCCGTAGAGATCCCCGAGCAGGTGTCGTTTAAACTCCCGCAACTGCCGTTCCCAGACCTTATCTTTTTTGCGGGCCTTCACCGTTACGTCGGCCAGCACCTGGTTGTTCGGTTTGAGCGCAAAGTTCAGGGGTTTAGGCTGCGTGTCGTCGATGCGTACGGTACGTCGTTCGGTTTCATAGCCCAAAAAAGAAGCCACTACGTCAACCGTACCCAGCTGCACAGCTGGAAGCACAAATTTCCCTTGTTCGTCGGTAGCGGCTCCCTGGGTGGTGTTGTTCAGGTAGACATTGGCGAAAGGCAGGGGCTTTCCTGTCGCAGCATCCGTTACGTGCCCCGTGAGTTTGGTAGTCGTTGTTTGCCCGAGCGCATCGACAGCGCACCGCCCGACAAAGCAGCTAATCAACAACCCATATAAGAGCCAGCGTTTCATGAGTGCTAAGGGACGACAAACGTATAACTCAGAAAGCCGGGCGAACCGTATTTTTACCTATTAACTCGATTGATCCACTACCTCAAGCGTATTGCCCGAAAACGCAATGGCTTTCTCGGCAAACAATACTTTAGTAGCCGCCCAGGTGGTGCGAAATAGCTCGCTTTGCCGATACGCTTCCAGGGCCTCGGCTGACTCCCACAAACTGTGCGTCATTCGGACGTTCGGATGATCCGGATCGCGCAGCAGTTCGAGGTGATGGTTACCGGGAAACGCCCGGATGTGGTGCTTGGAACGGTCGAAAATGCTGTGGAAATCGGAAAGTTTATCTTCCTGAAAGGTCATACGAACAATGCGAACGAGCATAAAAAACTAAGTTTTATGTTTGTGGTTTCAAGTGTACAGTTGTTACAAACAACGGCAACACGAAAATCATAAACCTTTATTACTATCGAATGGAATACCGTACGTTTGGCCGCACCGGCTGGGAAGTTTCCGAAATTGGCTACGGCATGTGGGGTCTGGCAGGCTGGACTGGCTCGGAACGGGATACGATTGAGAAAGCCCTCGACCTGGCCGTTGAGCGCGGCTGTAATTTCTTTGACACGGCCTGGGGCTACGGCGAAGGGCTGAGTGAGCAGATTCTGGGCGAACTCCTGAAACGTAACGCTGGTAAAAAGCTGTACGCAGCCACCAAGATTCCACCCAAGAACCGCCAGTGGCCCTCGAAACCCGAGTTTCAGCTGGACGATGTGTTTCCGGCGGATTACATTGTCGAATACACCGAAAAAAGCCTGAAAAACCTGGCCGTCGATACCATCGACCTGATGCAGTTCCACGTCTGGGAAGACGGTTGGGCTGACCGGGACGACTGGAAAGAAGCCATTAGAAAACTCACCGAGCAGGGCAAAGTGCAGGCCTGGGGTATTTCAGTCAACCGCTGGGAGCCGGACAACAGTCTCAACACGTTACGTACCGGTCTGATCGACGCGGTGCAGGTTATTTACAACATCTTCGACCAGAATCCGGAAGACAATCTGTTTCCCCTCTGCCGCGAACTGAATTTGGGTGTTATTGCCCGCGTCCCCTTCGACGAAGGCACCCTTACCGGTACGTTCACCAAGGAAACGACCTTTCCGGCCGATGACTGGCGCTCTACGTATTTCGTTCCCGAGAACCTGAACAGCAGTGTCGATCATGCCGACGCGCTCAAACCGCTTATTCCGGAAGGCATGACCATGCCCGAAATGGCGCTGCGGTTCATCCTGAGTAACCCTGACGTACATACGACCATTCCTGGTATGCGGCAACTACGTAACGTCGAAGCCAACACCGCTGCCTCCGACGGAAAAGGTCTGCCTTCTGAATTGCTACAGGAGCTAAAGGGCCACCGCTGGGACCGGACGCCAACCGAGTGGAGCCAGTAGAGACATAAGTCTGCTAACCGACGAATGATAGGTATAAAGTCATTCGTCGATTAGCAGACATTCATATCACTTTAATACTCCTGTTCCAGCGGGTGAACCATGAACTCGTCGATGACGACGTGGGCGGGGCGGCTAACGATGAACAGCATCGACTCGGCCATGTCCTCATTTTTAAGCCAGTTTTTTGACGTCTCGTGGCCATGCCCTTTTTCGTGGAAATGCGAGTCGACCAAGCCTGAATATACGCCCGTTACTTTGATACCAAACGGTCGAACTTCCTTACGTAACGCGCCCATAAACGCTTCCTGTGCGTATTTACTGGCCGTGTAAAGCGAGCCACCCGCAAATGTCCGTTTCGCTACGTCCGACGCCACGACTACGATATGCCCCGAACCTTGTGCTTTCAGCGCAGGCAAGGCCGCTTTGGTGAGTAAGAATGTCCCCTTTACGTTCGTCGCCATGAGATTATCCCATTCATCGACGGAAATCTCATTCACGTTCTTGAAGATGCCGTAACCCGCGTTGTTGATCACAACGTCAATGCGGCCGAAACGATCCAGAGCTGTCTGCACAATGCGTTGCATATCGGCTTCGCTCGTCACGTCGCCCGGTATAGCAATAACCTTACCCTGACCATCCGCTTCAACCTGCTTGAGCTCAATCACATTCCGAGCCGTAACGACCACGTTCGCACCATGCTGGGCCAGGAGTAGCGCCGTTGCCCGACCGATCCCACGCGAGGCACCGGAAATGATAACCGTTTTGTTTTCTAAAGTCATTGTCTGGACATTTGGGTACAAAGAACGAAAAGAAATTGTAGTCAACTTTACACTTCAGTCAACACACGATGCACGAATCCATAGCTGATAAACTCAACCAACTGGAGCAGAAATTTGCAGCCATGGGCCAGGATATGGCCTCTTACCTTGAAGGGTTGCTGCAAGCGGATTACCTCACGTATTGGGATTACGTTCACCTCGAAACGCTGCTGTCGTTACAGACACCCAAAACGGCCTATCCCGATGAACTGATCTTTATTACGTATCATCAGATCACCGAATTGTATTTCAAGCTGATCCTGCATGAGATTGGCCAGATTGCCGATACCCAGCCACTAACAGCAACGTTCTTCGCGGAGCGGATGGGCCGCGTCAACCGCTATTTCGATTTACTGGAGCAGTCGTTCAGCATCATGGTTACGGGTATGGAGCGGGAGCAATTCCTGAAGTTTCGAATGGCTCTTTTACCCTCCAGCGGCTTTCAGTCCGTGCAGTTTCGGCAGATCGAGATCGTCTCCACGGACTTTATCAATTTAGTCCTTGCGCCAGAGACATCGGCCGACCACAAGCCCCTCGCTGAGCTGTATGATTCCATCTACTGGAAACGGGGCGCAACCGAGTTAGCTACCCAGCAGAAAACGTTAACCCTCCGACAATTCGACCAGCACTACGGCGACCAATTGGTTCGATTAGCCGAAGCCTACCAGCCCAAAAACCTATACCAGCGGTACAAGCAGTTAGATCAGGCGGGTTCGGCTACTGACGAGTTGATTGCCGCCCTACGGGAGTACGATTGGCGGGTGAACGTTCGCTGGAAACTAGCTCACCTCCGCTCGGCGGTCCGGTACCTACACGAAGAGCCCGAAGACATCAAAGCGACGGGGGGCACCAATTGGCAGTCATACTTACCGCCTATTCAGCAGCAGCGGGTATTTTTCCCAAGTTTGTGGTCGATAGCCGAACTACAGAATTGGGGGCAATCTGTTCATCTACCAGTTGGGCAGTTGTAATACAGAATGAACCCTATTCGCTTACACCCTATTTCAACCCAATAAAGACAATAATTATAATTTACTCAGTATGCTTAGTAACTTTACTCAATATACTGAGTAAATTATGTTTCAACGTAACGAGCTACGCTTATTAAGGCAGCGGATGGCCGAACCCCGGCGTTTCCTACAGGTCATCATGGGTCCACGTCAAATTGGTAAAACGACTCTGGTTAAACAGTTGATCAATCATCTCAATATACCTGTCCACTACGTGTCAGCCGATGGTGTAGGAGCCGCAAATCAAGTTTGGATAGAACAGCAGTGGGAAACAGCTCGATTTTCACTACGTACTGATACAGTCTTTGAAGGCCTGCTGATCATTGATGAAATACAGAAAATTGACAACTGGGCCGAAGTAGTTAAAGCGCAATGGGATAAAGACACCTTTGCCGAACGACCATTGAAGGTTATTTTGCTGGGATCGGCGCGGCTACTTTTACAGAGAGGGTTAAGCGAATCACTCGCCGGTCGATTTGAGGTAATTCAACTCACACACTGGACGTTGACCGAGATGGAAACGGCTTTCGGGCTAACGCCCGACCAATACGTTTGGTTTGGTGGCTACCCCGGTGCGGCTCCACTTATCGAGGATGAAAACCGTTGGCGCGATTATGTCCTTAACTCTCTGGTCGAAACAACGCTGTCAAAAGATATCTTAATGCTGACGCGTGTTGACAAACCGGCCTTGTTACGACAACTCTTCGAATTAGGTTGTAGCTACTCGGGACAGATTCTCTCATACACGAAGTTGCTTGGCCAACTACAGGACGCAGGCAATACGACCACACTCACGCACTATATACAGCTACTGGATTCAGCTGGACTCCTCAGCGGCCTTGAAAAATATACGGTTGATAAAGCCCGTCAACGTGGGTCAATTCCCAAATGGCAGGTACAAAACTCAGCCTTATTCTCTGCATTTGCTTCCGTGTCTTTCGAACAGATTCGAACTAATCCAGCCGAATGGGGACGCTGGGTCGAAACCGCTGTAGGAGCACACCTTTGCCGAGCAGCTCGTTTAGGTGAAGTAGACTTGTTTTACTGGCGAGACGGTAACGACGAAGTTGATTTTGTGATTCGACGAGGACGTCAGGTAGCTGGACTAGAAATAAAAAGTGGTCGCTCACAAGGCGCGCAAGGTATGGCCGCTTTCCAACGAAAAACTAACCCCGCAAAGGTCCTATTAGTAGGTAATAGCGGGATTCCCTGGGAAAGCTTTCTGCGCGCCGACGTAAAGCAGCTATTTGAATAACTATACTACAACTGCTTCCTCTTAAAGTACCGAATCATTTCTGGGTATCCCATTCCCAGCGCCAGGCCCGTTACGGCCTGCGTAATACGTTTGGTTTTGGTCTCAACGGTCTTGGCGCTTTCGATCCAGTTCGAGAAATAATTCTGGTGGCCTTTGGTCAGTCCGTTGAAGAAGTTGAGTGCCCTGGGGTCGTCTTCCAGACACGCCATCAGATCGGTGGACAAAGGCATGGGCGAATCGTCAACGTCGATACTGACCTGAACACTGGCTCCTTCTTCTTTCCGAATCCCCCGACGCATGGTTGCATTAACTGCCAGAATAAATCGCCCCTCACCCATTGGCACCAAAGCGACCTGCTCAATTGGGTGATTATCCAGCGTTCCTTTTACGCGAAAGGCCGTTTTCTGACCGGGCTTAAGAGATTCGGTGATGTCCAGCGGAATATCAATATATGTCCAGCCGGTTTTCTCGCCTTTTTCGCCAAAGCGCTGAAGAAGGGCAGTGAAGGTGTGCATGGTGTTTGAATAAATCGCAGAAAACAGAGTGAAATCACTTGCCCATTCAAGCTTCGCTGTACTTTGCTAACGTGGCACGTAACGACTCGGCCATCTCCTGGACTAAACTTTGCGGTTGTAAGACTTTCAGATGCTCTCCGTAGCTCCGCAGGTGCATCAGCAGATCACGGTTTGGAGCTAAACGTAGTCGAATCAGGCATTCGGTGTCGGTATCGCTGATGACTTCCTGAGTTTGGTGAATAGGTTTCGCTTTCACATACCGACCAAACAAAGGCGAGAACGACAGAATAATCTCTTCAACCGGCCCACTGCTGTCCGTGATGCCGTAGATGTGCTCGAACAACTCACTTACGTTGGTCAGGATATTCGGTGGCACATCGCAGGGGTCGTCCAGTATTTCGAGGTCGCTCATCCGATCAAGAGCAAACGTTTTTTCGCGACCACTGGGGGCGTCGTAGCCAATTACGTACCAGCTATCCCACACTTCACGTAACAGAATCGGGTGCAGAATACGGAGCTTTGGCCGTTCCTGATCGGGCGTCGGATTCTCGTGTTTACTGTACCGAAACGCAACCTGCCGATTCTGGTTTACCGCCCGGATCAGCACCGGTACGTATTGCCGATTACCTCCCAAAATCTTCTCCTCTACGTATACAACCCGCCGGACCGGACCAGCATCCGCGCCCGCATCGCGCTTTACTTCGCGAATAATGTCCAGACTTTGCCGCACACGCTGTAGGGCGTTGTCCAGCTCATTAGCCACCGACGCGCCTTGTGTTGCGGCTAAGACCTCACTGGCCTGCTCCATGGCTTCCATATCGTCGGGCGAGAGCATCAGCCTCAGCAGCCGAAACTGCGGGTCGGTATAGTAATAGCCGTTACGTCGCTTACAATAGGCAATAGGTGCGTCATGGTCCTCGCGCAACCGTTGAATGTCTTTCTCCAGCGACGAAATCGACCGGATACCGCATTTATCCTGGCACAACTCAAACAGTTTCTGCTTGGAAAACTGGCGAGGATAGCGACTGATGATCTCATCGATCAGCCGATAACGCTGAAAGGCAGAGCGGGTAATGGGCATAAGGAAATGGGCAATGAGTGCTATCAGTGTTTGTCATTCCGACCGGCGTACTGGTCGGAATGACAAACATCACGAAAATATTTTCGCAATAAAAGAAGAACGGAAAAAGATTACGTTTTGCCGGGTAGAACTTTGTTCTGTGAATTTTAAACAACGATACTAATGAACACGCTATTTCAAACCCAACCACAGAACACGTTCCTGCCTCTGTACCCAACTGCTCAGCGGTCAACCCTATCGGCTCAACGCCCCACAAAACGCGCTACGTTGTCGGCTCAGCAACTCCTGGACGTTGAGTTAGGGTTGTTTCTGCTTTCACAACTCCTGCCGACAGCACCACCCGACGCCTTACCCAATTTGCTGGTCGATAAGGGCAGCTCATTTCTGGACCGTCCGACCTGGACTCCGAAGCAACTCCGTTTACTGAACCGCGGACGGGCTATGCTCAGTCACATTCAGCAATGCAACATCTGGAGTGCCCTGCTCGACGCGTACGTGACCATCCCTGAGCGTTTACAAGCCTACGACATCAGCGCCGACCGCAGCCGCTTTAGCGAAAAAACGGTTGGTTTCTTCCGAAATCGAATCATTACGTTGCGGCAAACTGTAGCCTAACCCTTTCTTCTTTTTCAAGTATTTAAGCGTAGCGTACCCATGTTTACCGGTCTATTACAGCAGCTTACCAACGTAGTGAATCCCGCGGTTGCGTTAAAACAGATTCAGCTCTCCTCTGACCTTCCTAAACCCAAACCTATTTCTAAACCCGTTTCCCAGCCCAATGGCACCTCACCGACTCCGCCGGGGCGGGTGGCCAAGCTGATTATGGTGACGGCCGAGAACAACAATAAGTTTTATGAGATGCGCGAGAATGATAATGGTACGTTCACTGTGCAGTATGGCCGGGTGGGCGGCACGCACAGTACGGCAACTTATCCGCTGGCGCAGTGGGATAAAAAGTTTCGCGAGAAAGTGGCGAAAGGCTACGTAGACCAGACCCATCTCTTTGCGAAGTCAACAACGGCTACTAATGTCAGTACTATCGACAATGGCGCCGTACGCGAGCTGATGACCCGATTGCTGGAACTGGCCAATCGCTCGATCCTCCAGAACTACGTCGTAACCGCCCAGCAAGTAACTCGCAAACAGGTGGAAACGGCCCAGCGACTGCTCGACGAATTAGCCGCACTCGTAACCGTTGGCGTAGATATTGATACGTACAACCATAAGCTACTCGACCTGTTCAAGACCATACCGCGTAAAATGGGCAAGGTCAACGAGCATCTGGTTTTGCAAACACCCCAGTCGACCGACGATCTGCACCCCTTGCGCGACCGACTCGCCAGCGAGCAGGACACCCTCGACGTTATGCGCGGGCAGGTAGAGCTCACCCAATCGGGCGACACCCCCGACCAGGCTCCGCCATCGCTGCTGGAATCCCTGAATCTGACTATGGAGCCCGTTACAGACGAGCGTGTACTGACCCTGATAAAGCGCATGATGGGAGCCGACGCCGATAAGTTCGACTCGGCTTTTAGCATCCGTCAAGCCAACACACAAGCTGCTTTCGACGATTATGTAAGCCAGCAAACGAACCGAAAAACACAGTTACTCTGGCATGGCAGCCGAAGCGAAAACTGGCTTTCGATTTTGAAAACAGGGCTGGTGCTACGACCAGCTAATGCCGTGATCACCGGCAAGATGTTTGGGTATGGCATCTACTTTGCGGATCAGTTTAGTAAGTCATTAAACTACACCTCGTTGCATGGATCATCCTGGGCAAGAGGCACTCAACGCGAAGGCTACCTGGCCATTTACGAAGTGCACGTCGGAAAGCAATTGGTAGTGAAGCAGCACGAAAACTGGCATACGCAACTCGATGCCGACCGGCTGAGACAAATCGACGCGGAGTACAATTCCGTGTTTGCGCAGCGAGGTGTGAGCCTACTCAAAAACGAATTTATTGTTTACAACCCGGCCCAGTCGACAATCCGGTACATGGTTAAAATTAAAGTCTGAGATGAACGCAGCACTCAAGCAAATCACCCCTTCGGCGGTACGTATGGCCGCTACCACCTTAATCCTGGCCGAAGGAAGCACATCGACACTTATTGTCAAGCAGTTTCTGCGTAACCGGGGGTATCAGGCCTACCAGGCTCAGGTATCGAAGTGGTTATTCGTCGTGGCCCTGGAAGAGAATTGGGCCATCAATGACAACGGTCTATTCCGGGTTTATTACTTCCCTACCCTACCGGCCTTGTCGCAATAAAGAGCCGGTAGGAGAAGCAGGAAAAAATATTTTTTACGCAACGAGAACAACGTAAAAAAATTACGTTCATGAGGTGAGATCTTTGACATAACAACAGCATACAACGGCCCGACGTATCGAGATTCAATCCAACTGCTGACAGAAAACAACAAAGACAAATGAACACTGTAATGACTTCCGCTCATCCCACCGTCCGCCCGGCCCTGACCAGCCTAATGCGCTGGCAGGAGCCGTTGGCGACCCGCCTACGTCACCGTTACGCTCTACCGGGTATGGTGACAAACCGTCTGCTTAATGTAGAGCTCGGTTTGTATCTGCTGGCGGAGTTGTTGCCCTTGTGCCCTCCGCACTCGTTACCCGACCTGCTCAACGGGCAGGGAGCGGCCTACAAACAACGGCCTATCTGGTCGCCCCGGCAACACCGGGCGTTGAGCCAGGCGCGGGCCCTATTGGCTCCCTACCGCGACCGCACCGTTTGGTACAAGGCTTTGGATAAATACGCGACGTTATCGCCGGAAGTCCGGGCGTTTTCGATCAGCGTACGGGGCGGCTGGAATCCCGAAGTTAGCAGCTACACCCTCCGCGAACGCCTACAGTTATTTCAGGGCGCGTTGGCGTAATAAAAGTAGACTATTCCTATTCCCTTTTCCTATGAAACTCCTTTCGATTGAGCCGTTTATTCCTTCCGGTAGCGACTACGAAGGCTCGAAGCAACTGTTTCAGGCCCTGAGATTCCAACTAAACTGGGAAGCGGATGGCATGGCCGGTTTTGAACGTGACGGCTGCAAATTCATTTTGCAGAAGTATGATAACGTGAGCTTTGCTGAGAACCTCATGCTTAGTGTACGTATCACGAATGCCGACGAATTCTGGCGGGACGTAACAGACCAACAACTTCCTGAGAAATTCGGTATCCGGATAAGCAAACCCATCAATCAGCCCTACGGCCGCGAAGTAAACCTGATTGATCTGGCCGGTGTGTGCTGGCACTTTGTGGAGTAAAGCTACTGTTACTCTGTTTACTTACATAGCAGCGACCATCTGTGCAGTGACCAGAATGAACTGACGTGCTTCGTAAGTGGTTCGGTGCTGTTTATAACGCATTCGCTACCTTTGTAAAAACACGAGTTGTATGAACTGGCAGGAGTACATAGTTGCGAATGAAAAGGTATTGTCGGGGAAACCAACCATTAAAGGAACAAGACTCTCCGTAGAATTTTTACTGGAACGACTGGCTGATGGTTGGACGGAGCAAGACTTACTAGACAACTACCCTCGTTTGACCAAGGAAGCACTACAGGCCGTGTTTGCTTATGTTCATGCCACCATGAAAGACAATCTGGTGCTGTTTCCGGCTAATAACCTACGTCAGGCCTCATGAGGTTTCTGGCTGACGAAAACTTCCCGATTACCTCCTTTCGTATCCTGCAAACGTTTGGCTATGACATCAAACATGTTGCGTTTGATATGCCGAGTGTCGCCGATGCTGACGTCACAAATTTTGCTATTGCTGAACAGCGAATTATCCTCACGTTTGACGGTGACTACGGAACTTTAATTTTCAAATACGGCTATCGCCCACCCGGCGTTATCTACTTTCGATTAACCAATATAGCTGCAGACGAACCAGCTTATATCCTGATGAATATGTTGAAAGAAGGCTATTCAATCAACAATATGCATACGGTTGTTGAGAATGATAAGATACGCCAACGTCGGATAGCTTAAGGATGATTCTTTTGTCGGTGATTTGAATGACCTTATGTGAATGCATGCTTAACTTAATGGCCAGTTAACCTAATCCATTTAGCATTCACTCACTCCTTTATGAACAGACGGAGCTTCATCAAGCACAGTTCAGTCGTTTCCGTATCCGCAACTTCACTGGCCGCAGCCGCCTGCTCATCTCCTAAAGCAGCCGAGTCAACCGATAACTCAACCCACTCTGACGATACGTTCGCCCTTAATGAATTAACCGTCTCCGATCTGCAAACGAAGATGGAGTCGGGTGAGTACACATCCGAAGCGATTACGCAACTCTACCTCGACCGGATTGAAGCCATTGACCAAAAAGGACCCAACCTGAACGCAGTCATCGAAGTTAACCCCGACGCGCTTAAAATTGCCAAAGCCATGGACGACGAGCGCAAGGCGGGTAAGGTACGTGGGCCGATGCATGGTATTCCTGTGCTTATAAAAGACAACATCGACACCGGCGACCAGATGATGACCACCGCGGGTTCGTTGGCTCTTGAGGGACATAAAGCCGCCAAAGATGCATTTATCGTTACTCAACTGCGAAAGGCCGGAGCCGTTATATTAGGCAAAACAAATCTAAGTGAGTGGGCCAACTTCCGCTCAACCCGGTCGAGCAGCGGCTGGAGTAGCCGGGGTGGACAAACCCGCAATCCGTATGTACTGGACCGAAACCCAAGCGGTTCCAGTTCAGGGTCAGGCTCGGCGGCATCGGCTAACTTATGCGCCGTGGCGGTAGGTACCGAAACCGACGGCTCCATCATTGCGCCTTCATCGCACTGTGGCTTGGTTGGCCTCAAACCGACGGTAGGGCTGGTCAGTCGTAGCGGCATCATTCCCATCTCGAAGACACAGGACACCGCCGGACCAATGACACGTACCGTAACCGATGCCGCCATTTTGCTCGGTGCGCTGGCGGGCGTCGATCCGGCCGATACCGTTACGTTAGAAAGTCGTGGTAAGAGCGCGACCGATTACACCCAATTTCTGAAAGCTGATGCCTTACGGGGCAAGCGTATTGGCATCGAAAAATCGTTCCTGAAAGGGCACGAAGGCGTCGTTGGCCTCTACAAAGAAGCGATTGAGGTATTGAAGAAGCAGGGCGCTACGGTCGTCGAAATCGAACTCATGAAGGGACTTGGGGAGACGGGCGGAGCTGAGTTTACGGTGCTGCAATACGAGTTCAAAGACGGCGTGAACCGCTACCTATCGACGGCCAACGCGAAGGTGAAGTCCCTGGCCGACGTCATTGCCTTCAATACCCAAAACGAGGCCAAAGCCATGCCGTTCTTCAAACAGGAAACCCTTGAAAGCAGCGAAGCCAAAGGCGATTTGACCAGCAAAGAATACACCGATGCGTTGGCCAAAACGCGAACCTGGGGTAAACGCATCGATCAGTTGATGGCGGAAAACAAGCTGGATGCCATCGGCGGGACCAGCATCGGCTTCGCTGGCTGCATCGACCTGATCAACGGTGACTACGACACGGGGTTCTACTTCTGTCCACCTGCTGCGATGGCCGGTTACCCCCACCTGACTATCCCGATGGGAAACGTTCACGACTTACCCGTCGGCTTTTCGCTCATGGCTGGTGCCTATCAGGAAGGTCCATTACTCGCGATGGGGTACGCGTATGAGCAGGCTACTAAAAAGCGGGTAAAACCTGGATTTAAGCCCGGTCTGCTTTGAGAGAATGCTACCTAGCATTAAAAACGCGCACTTTTAGGCTAGGTAGCATTTGTGGTAATAGAAAATAAAATCGCTGTACCTTCATTTTCAATCATGAATCAATTATACTAGAGTCTATACTTCCCAAATGGTTTTCTGCTAGTTGCCATAGCACTACTCCTTCTTCGTTTGTCCAGTGCGCGTTTCCGTTTGGGGTACGGTTGAAATCTTGATTGAAACTATTAAATATCTTGCGGGTTAGTGCCGAGATTCGATAGATAGACTGATCTGCCTCCCAACGTACCTGTTGCGAATCACCGCCAATTACTGTAGCTATGAATCGTTTATCTCCATCAGTAAAGGGGACGTAAGTAGGTAGGTTTGCCTTCATGTATAATTTATCACCTGCCTTAAGAATCTGATTCTCTAACAGGATTTCCATTGTACGACGACGTCTGGTTTGAGTCTGCTTTTCGGCTGCTTCTTCCAGCCGCTCTTTCCGTTGGACTTGTACCATATACTGCGATGCTTCCGGTGTTGGAATAATCTTCGTCGATACAATAATTAATTGATCATGGACCGAATAAGGTTGTAAGCGAACACAGGAGATGTCAAGTCCCACTTTATTAAGCCACAAAACAGTTGTGGTTATGGCTGGTGAAAAGTTTTCAGAACAGATAATAATTCTCGGATTACCAGTTAGCTTGTCAAACGCTGTATCATCGATGAAATCCTTTAACTGTTGCAAGGCTGTTTCCGCTGTCTGTTCAGGCTTATTTAAATATTTATGACAGTAGCGGACGAACATGTTGACCACATCTGAAACGGTAACTGTTGATAGCAATGCTGCGTAGCGTATAGCTTGCAAATCAGCGTAGCCTGCATAAGAATCACGCTTTAGTTCAATAACAACTAAGTGCCCGGTCCGGTCAATAGCTAATACGTCAGGGCGGTCGGCGACTTGTTCAAACTGGTCAAATTCAATGGCAAATACTAGTAACTCCTCACCTAGCATCTGAGGATTATGGCGTAGCCATTCCTGGATATGTCTACGTTCAAGTACGTTTTCTCCTAGGAACGTACCTGGCGCTACAGGTGCAGCCTGTGTCAATTCATTGCGCGGTACAACTAACACCATAATTTACTTATTTAAACTCGTTGACAAGGTCATATACTGAATCAAACTGCTTAACTCTCGGGCCCGTATTTTGCTTCAGTACTAACGAAAATCCGTCTTTACTGCTTTGGCGGGGCGTTCCATTGGGACCCAACTCCCATTTCCCTTCTACCGCAAATGCCACCCTAATTTTAAGCGGCATGTCGTCAACGTCTGAGACGCCCAAAAGCTTTGTGCGAATAGCATCGTTCAATAAGTGAGAACCTTTCGGGTCGATTGCCCAGAGGCACTTAGCCGTCCATAAAAGAAAGTCAGGGTAAAAGTTCGTAGTCCCGTGCCCTATTTCTGGAATTGGAATGCCATAGCCTGTTTTTGACGGATTACGGCACCAATCTAGGCCCAGCGTATCCAGTGATTCAGCCAATCTAACTTCAAATGGGTTTAACCCGTTATATTCAGCATGAAGTGCGTTTGTGTAGGTTCTGACCCGATAGCGTTCACGCTTGCCCTCGTCGTCAATCTGCAAGTCAGGCGAGACCAGATTGAAGGGTTTAACCTGATACGTTGAGTCGTACTCATACTCTAACACAAACTCATCGTTCAGTCGATCGATAATGTCCGTCAGGTTTTTGTTGAGCGTATTCATGGCCCCCGACCCCATCTGCATTTTCTGCTTCATACGTGGGTCGTCTTTGATCTTAGTCGAAAAGCGGTGGCCGTTTTTATCAACGATACGCTTGTCGGTTTTTCCCAGACGGTCAGCTAAGTAGTTCCAGACGGTTATTTCGGCGTTGTTGTCGCGCTGTTCCTGTTTGTATAACGAACCGTCTTCCTGATTCCGGCGCATATCCAGCACACGAGTTGTTACTTGGCCCGGTGCTTTGAGGTCAGCATCAGCAAAAAGTGGTACGTTGTTAAGCAGTATTTGGTCAAGTTTGTTAAGGTCTTCGCCAAACGGCTCGGCTACCTTATCAATCGTTTTGGGTTTCAGAATGGGCGATTCCCTCGAAGTTTTAGGCCGGACCGCACCGCTCCCAACAGCAATGATTTCGTATCCTTCGTCAGCTAATTCCCGTTGTGTGTTCCGTACAACAGCGGCAAACTCTTCGTCAGGTACATTAAAATAGAAGTAAGCCGAGTTTAAATCACCGTCATCGAAAGGCGTAGCGTTAGGTTGTCGTAGAAAACGTCCAATCTTCTGTGAAATGTCGGTCATGGACTTGCCCATACCGTCCAGATACGCTACGTAGGCCCAGGGTTCATCCCAACCTTCACGCAATGAAAGGTTCCAGATCAAATGTGTGTATCCCTCGTCCCGCAAGGCTTCCGGCGACTTTTTGGCTTTATGGGTGTCAACTAGCTGAGTCCAGGGAGCATCAGGATTCGCGGCTGCCAGATTAGCACTCACATTGGCTAAATGTACAGCTACCCGGCTGGGATCAACGCCCAGCGTTTGTGTAAGCATATCCCAAACTTCCAGACCGGCCAAAGTCGAATTAACTATGCAACACATCACTGGCCACTGTTTAGTAGGCTTTAGCTTTTCAATCAGCGTAAACCACTTGTCATTAGCTTCACGCAACGCATCGAGCCGTGTTGTGTTACAATCGACCAAATACAGCCGGGTTTTGAGCAAACCATTCTCAACTACTTCTTTAGTCGGTACGACTACTGTTTGGAGTTGAAACGATTTTGTTTTTTCCTCACTGCCTTGCCCGGGTAACAGATCTGCCAGCCCTTCGGGCAGTTCAGACGCGGAGGCTAAAATGAACGCACGAGGGTGTAACTCGGTTAGGCGCGAAAACTGCGCTGATGTACCGCCATGCGCTTCATCATACACTACGTATAACGGACGTTGACGACCTTCGGTACCTTCTCCGGCCAGCATTTGCCAGCGAGTGGTGCCATCGGTAAGGGGTTGATGTACTTTTAATGCATCGCCCTCACGGTTGCCTTGTTCAACCGTTGCCAGAATGATCGTTAACCCAGTTTGTGCTGTACAAACGTCCACCCAGTCAGACGACTGCATATCCGACATTTCCAGTACCTGCGCGTCTTCGGGCAATAATTTGCTGTAATTACCCCCCGCGCTGAGGTTCGTTGCGGTTTGCGAAATAACCGCGCCCCGGTTGGTTGTCCAGAGTACGATAGCATCACCTAAGCTGCCCACACTTAGGGCAAGCATGGGCGTTTTGCCGCTACCCGTGATAGCCTTCAGACGACATAAAAAAGGATTTGGCCTCCCCGTTTTCTGATTATACCAAGGTTCATAAGGCGGGTTGGGGTACGTTGCCAGCATCTGCGTAAGCCTGCCAGCAGCCGTTAGCTGAAAGGGTTTGAGTGTATCCTGAGTAAGTTGTTGCACGAGTTAGTCTTGTTCTTCTTCTTCCAACATGTTCAACCGGGCCAGAATAGAATCTGGGATTTGCTGGAATCGGTATAGTTCATCATTAATGGGCGATACGTTGGCAACTGCGTAGATATATACTGGCTTAGTTACCCCTGCGTCCTCAGCTTCTTTCATAATCTCGGAGCGGATTTGGCGCGTCAAGGGCTGATGCCCGTCGGCGTTGCCTTTTTCCCAAACCAGCGCAATACCAAAGCCAAGCCGGGTTTTGCCGATGAGGTATTTGTAGCCACCAAACCGGCAATCGTGGCGGTTGGAGTCTTCTTCGATGATTTGCAGAATAATATCGGCCA
This sequence comes from Spirosoma knui, assembly GCF_054780635.1. Taxonomy (NCBI): domain Bacteria; kingdom Pseudomonadati; phylum Bacteroidota; class Cytophagia; order Cytophagales; family Cytophagaceae; genus Spirosoma; species Spirosoma knui. The sequence continues at coordinate 377,474 of NZ_BAAGVY010000003.1, forward strand.
TGTTCTCCCGCTCAAAGCCCATAATTACACTTCTTATCGACGGGGCGTTTGGCTTCGTAGAATGTGAAGCCGCCGGGCAGGGCGGGGTGATCTTTGCCATCGGCCCACTGCCCCGACAATACGCGCTTGATACGCTCGGTGGTGAGCCGTTCGGTGTACTCGTCGCGGGGGATTTTCTTGTTGGTGGGGTCGCCGTTTTCGACCAGTACAACCTGCCGGTTGCCACCGTCTTCAGCATTCATCGCCAGCACCGCGTGGCCGGTGGTACCGCTGCCCGCGTATGGGTCAAAAATTTTGGCGTTGGGATCACGCCATGTAACAAGGTTGAACAACTCCGCCAACATTTCGTGGTCTTTAGGATTGTCAAACGTATCCGATAATCCTAAATGCTGAAGTGCTTCAACGGCACGCTGTCCCACTCGTTGAATGACACTGGTTCTTACTTCTGATTCAGATTCGTGCAAGTATCTCTTTAGACGAGGTATGCCTGTATGATCAGCTTTGAAAGCTATTTTGCCTTCATCAATTAGCCGTTGCATATCAGTTGGGTCTGCATACCGCCACCCACCTACTGGCATTTTACAAGGTAACCCAGTGACCGGATGAATAACATCATAACGCGCACCATTACGTTCTGGCTTACTCAAATCTCCATCATCATTGAACATGCCGTTTTTGTCAACTTTGCGAAAACGGTTTTTTTGGGCAGGATGATCAAGAGGAAGTTCCGTGAAGAAATTGTTCATTACTTTCTGGATGCTCTCCAAGTCGTCACCATATTCTAACTTAGCTTCAGCATAAGCAGTCAGTATCTCGTCCGCGCCTTCTTTCAACTTACGCCACTTTCCTTTATAGTCTTTCTACTTCTCAGTCCCCGCCATTTGCTTCATCTTATCATCAAGGGCCGACTTGTCCCGCGCCCACATAAGCATGTACTCGTGGCCTTCGGAGATGTAGTTGGCATCATTTTTTCGGGAGCGTTCCCAGATGAGCGTAGCCAGCCGGTTTTTCTCGCCAAACATTTCTTCCATTAGTAACCACAGGCGTGGTAGTTCGTGTTCATCAATCGAGATGATGATCACGCCCGTGTGTTTGAGTAGCTTACGGGCCGCCCACAGGCGCGGAGCAATGTGGTTAATCCACTTTGTATGCCGCGAGGGATCGTCTACTGAGACACTTCTCTCTATGCAATTAGTAGCGTTTTTTAAACGCTTATATTCAGTTGGCGAGAAGCGATAATTGTCGTTATAGATGAAGGTGTCTTTACCTGTATTGTACGGAGGATCAATATAGACAACATCAAAGCCGGTTTTCGGCCCACCGCGAAACTCGGTGAGTAGCGAACGCATCACGGCCAAGTTATCGCCGTCGATAATGCGATGATTGCCTGCCTCGGCCTTGTAGCTTTTTTCAGGTACGGGCTTGATGACAACCGGCTTTACGTTCTCGGCCAGAAAGCGATTGCGTCCTTGCCACATCAGCGCGGCATCGTTAGAACCGGTTTCAGAAATATGCGAGAAGGCTTCATTCATCCGCTTTTCTTCCTGCAACTCCTCAACCATGCGAATAAGTTGTTCACGGTCAAGGGTATGTAGAAGTGGTAATGTATCGTTGTTCTGAGTAGTCATAAATTAATGAAAGGGCGTAGGTCGATCTGGCAATTCGTAGAGCGCCTACAAACCTAAACTATAAAGAACGTAATCTTTTTACGTTGGTAAATGTCTTTAAGCACCGAGCCATGCCACATGCACCCCAGCCGTGAACTCCTCATCAGCCATACCGTCAGTGCTGACGATCCGCGAAGTACGAGCCTGTATCAGTCGGGAGTATTGTTCTATCAGGAAAGCGTTTAGCTGACGAACTAACGGCAATAGCGTTTCTAACTGTGTGTCTTTAGGCCGCAACAGGCAAAAATGTAAGTTGAAGCGTTTAACCACCTCGTCCGTATACATGCGTTGGTCAGCAGTAATAATGCCATCAAAGCCGCTCATCGCCATGAGCCCAAGCAATTCACCATTCTTGCGACCTTTCCAGCGCATGTATTGCACTGTAACAACGTCAATCGGTGTCAGGAACTCATGCCGAAGGGCAAGCGGCAAATTCTCATCCAGCAGTAGCTTCATGCCTCCAGCTGCCGAATTGTATCAGGGTTAGAGAAAGCCCTCTTAGCCAACAGTAAAAACTCACGAAGTTGTTGGGGGTCAACCGTTGGGTAGTCCTCGCAAAAATCCTGGAGCGTTTTAGTGCCACTATTTAGGTAATCGAACAGGTTGGCAAGCGGCACCCGGCTACCGGCAAAGAGGGGTACACCGCCCGACGTTTCGGGATCTATAGTTATAAGGTCGGTTCGCATTGTTATCATCCGTTCGTTTATCAAATCTACAAAATTAGCTCATTCATTGTCTCACCAATCGCCCATCCAATGGTATCTGCCGTTGGGCAACCACTTCCACCTGAGCGAACGCTGGGTGTTGCGGGTGCAGCAAGAGGTTATAGGAAGGATAATAGCTGAGAGAACAGCAATGGACAGGGAAAACGGATTGAGAAGCCATTCGGTCAGGATAGTTTGCGTTTCAGTTAGGGTGCTGGTTCGCCAGTAGGATGATAACCGGTTGGGGGAAGGCTAGAAAATCGCATTATTCAGATCATCAGGCAGGCGGATAGTACTAAGCCCTATTTGAGGAAGTTCGGGCAACGTAAGCGGAGGCAAGTTCAAAAGCTATTGAGCAAACAGATCTGCCACCGCAAACTGAAGCTCCGGCACGACGGGAGCCGCCGAAGTTACGTCTTGCTCTTTGTAGGTTTTCGATTCGTCGGGTGAGGTGTAGGCAAAGATTTTTTGCCGCGTCGGAGCGATGTACCAAACCAATTGCGCTCCCCCATCGAAGTAATCCTGCAGCTTATCTAATACGCTTTCGTACGATTCGGATTCCGACAAAAGCTCAATAGCAAACAACGTATTCACGCGCTCACCCCGACGGATGGCCTGATGCTGTTCAGCAGTGATGTATGTTAGATCAGGGATTCGCTTTCTAACTCCATCAACGTACGAATCGCCTTCAGGCATCAACGTGTGTTTTTGCGCAAACTGAGCTGTTTGCATGAATTGGCGGATCAAAAAATCAGCAATGTAGAACTCGTCTTGTTTCATGGCGGGTTTAGGAATGATGCGGCCCCGCACAAATTCATAGCTCCCCTCATGCGGATGTTCAAGCTCCCACTGCTCAAACTCGTCAACGGTTTGCAGATGAGTAGGTAAAGATGGTGTGGTTGGCGTCGCGATCATAACGGTACGTTGGCTTGGTCAGTTAAAGCAATTTACGCAAAATAATACAACACCCTTATGCTCGCTGATAGCTTAAATTTAGTCTGAAATAAGTAACGAGCACAGACACCTCGTTCTCATCATAGTAGAAGATTGGTAACACCTACACTGACATCATGCCTGATACCAATCGAACAAGCTACTGTTTCAAGGCTACGGCGATGGCTTCGCTCAGTAGGACTAGTGCAAAGAATATAATGGCTGAGGGGTGATGGCCTACCTTATACCATACGAACGCTGTACTGCCGAACAGTACTATCTTGAACATTGATAGATAGGGATACACGAGACGATGGTCTGATCGTGGGGCAGCATAGTATCCCCATAAGGCTATCGCTATAGCAGGTACACCGATGGCTAGTACGTACTTCCAGCCATTGTTCTTTCCTGTTTCGTATCCCCAGGCACTCAACATATAAAGCATGCATAGCTCGAGTGCGAAAGCCAGAACTTGGTTTGTGTATTTCAATATGGTTATCATTTATTGATCAACACGAGCTATTGAACTATAGATGAAAAGCTGACGCATATCCCCGGACGGCGTACCGCAGTCGAGTCATTACGAATAGCCAATCAGAACTCTTGCTTCGTAGGGACGTAGTGTGAATAAAGAACTAGCGTAGTTGGATAAAACTACTTCTCCGGCTTCCAGCTCCGGTACGTATGCTTCGCTGTTGGAGAAGTTAGCCAGAACCAGAATGCGCTCTTCGCCCAGTGTGCGTTCATATACCCACACTGTGGGATGATCGGGCGACAAGTCTTTATACGTACCCTCCCAGATGACGGGCGTTTTCCTGCGCCAACGAATGAGTCGTTTGTAAAAGCTAAGAATCGAATCATCCCGCACCTGCTGATCCGCTACGTTGGTTTGCGTATAATTTGGATTTACCTTGAGCCAGGGGCGGCCCGATGTGAAACCCGCATTCGGCCCATTATACCACTGCATGGGCGTACGGGCATGATCGCGGGCAATGTAGTTGACCGATTCGAGAAAGGCCGACTCGGGCACTTTTCCGGTTGCCACCAGCGCTTTGTAGGCGTTAAGCACCTGTACGTCGTTGAACTCGGTTATGCTGTTGAAGTGGCAATTGGTCATGCCGATTTCGTCACCCTGATAAATGGTTGGCGTACCACGCTGCGTCAACAAAACCGTGGCTAGTAGAGTCGCCGATTCGTACTGGTAATTCGTTACGTCGCCGAAGCGGGATACGCATCGCGGATTGTCATGATTGCCCAAATAGATATTTTGCCAACCCGCTCCCGTATCGCCTTCGTTCTCCATCGCGCGGTCCCACGTATCGAAAATGCGCTTCAATTCCAACAGGGTAAACTCTGGCGCTGGTTTGGAAAAATGGTATTCATCCCGTGGGATGGCGTGGCCGAAGTGATAGATCATGTCTAGTTCATGCCGATCTTCACCCACATACAGCTTTGCCTGCTCCGACGAAATACCCACGCCTTCGCCAATGCTGATGCAGTCGTACTGGCTAAGCACTTCGCGGTTCATTTCCCGCAAGAACTCGTGAATACATGGTCCGTTGGCATAAACTGACGTATCACCAAACCGACCGGGCGGGTAATCTGGAAATGTGTGATCTTTGGACAGAAACGGAATTACGTCCATTCGGAAGCCGTCTACGCCTTTGTCGAGCCAGAAGCGCATCAGCTGATAGACCTCTTCTCTCAACTTCGGGTTCTCCCAGTTTAAATCTGGCTGTTTATTGAGGAATAAGTGCAGGTAGTATTCACCCGTTGCTTCGTCAAATGTCCAGGCTGGGCCGGAGAAAATCGATAGCCAGTCGTTGGGTAGATTGCCCTGTTCCGGTAGATCCTGAATCGATTCGTGGTCTATCGGAACAGGAGGGCGCCAGATGTAATAATCCCGATAAGGATTGTCTTTGCTTTTGCGGCTTTCCACAAACCACGGATGCTCGTCAGAACTGTGATTGACGACCAGATCCAGCATCAACTTCATATCTCGCTTATGGACGCCCGCCAGTAGCTCATCGAAATCGTCCATATCGCCGAATTCGGTCATGATGGCTTCGTAATCGCTGATGTCGTAGCCGTTATCGGCATTGGGCGACTTAAAAACGGGGCTAAGCCAAAGTATGTCGACACCCAGATCATGCAGGTAATCGAGCTTTTGGATAATACCCATCAGATCACCCACGCCATCGCCGTTCGAATCGTTGAAGCTCCGGGGATAGATCTGATAAATGATCGCGGATTTAAAGTCACTCATGAAGCTACCAGAGATCAATGAAACTTAGGATATGCAGACATAACCGACCAGTCTCCCATAAGGGTATAGCCAGCTTACGTCCATTGAAGGGATTGTGGTGGTCGTCGCAAATCAGCTACCGCATCAGTTCACCAAATGTGATGCTCACGTAATACAGGCCACCAATTTGCGCTAGCCCGTACCCTTGTGAGTAATACTGGTTCAACAGGTTAGTTCCCCCCAGCTTAACCACCGACTTAAACGACGGTACCCGGTACGACACTTGTGCGTCAAGGCTACTCCACGAAGGCAACCACGTATCACCTTGGGTTGTGCCCTGCTCTATCCAGGTCTCGTCTGTCCAGCGGTACGTAACAGTAGCTCCGATTCGGTTCGTTATGCGGCTATTGCTCAGGCCGATGTTGTAGCGGTTCTTAGGCGAATTAAAGTAGTTACGTCCCTGCTGCGACACTTCCGGACTACTCATCTCGCGCTTAACAATGGGCCTGCCCGAACGATCGCTAAGTATGGTGCCCTGTGCATCGCGGAGTGTTACTAAACCATTCTGATACGCGTAGTTGCCGTGCAATGTGTACCCTTTTCCAAGACTATATTCAACGCCAAACCCGATTCCCCGGACAAAAATTTCGTTAGAGCTATTGACGTTTACCAGCAACGGCCGGTAGTTGGACGGCGTTAACAGGTCCGTGGGGCCACCGCCTGGTATTAGCAGCTGATTAAGCGGTTGCGTTGTAATAAAATTAGAATAGCGGCTGGCAAAGTAATAGGCATCGATAAAGAACCGATCAGCCACCAGCGCCTTATACCCAATCTCCCAGGTTTTAAGCGTTTCGGCGGTAAACCGAGTAGGGTCAATTATAAACGCCTGGGGTGCCGTTAAGGTCGTGTTGCTTTGAGAAGTCGTTATCCCAACCTGCAAATAACCGGGATTGGCATTTAATCCTGCTCCGTTATAGGCTTGCCCCAATCCGCCCACTTCACCGCCCTGGCCGATTGGCGGTGCCCCAAACAGTTGCAAAGGGGATGGATTGTGGAAGGCGGACTGCCACGACACACGCAGGTTGTGCACACCGGAACTGACTACGGCCGCTACCCTTGGGGTCAGTATGCCTTTGAGATACTGGTTCTTATCATACCGGGCAGAAACGGTAGGTTTTACCGACAGCGCGCCAACCGCAAACGACTTCGAAGCCTCCACATAAGCGCCTACTTCGTTGATGGTATATTCCGACCCGTCGGGGCGACGCACAAACAGCGTTCCGCCCGACTCCAGCGCATAATGGCGTAGACTGGCCCCGGCAACAACCGTAGCGGCTCCGTTCAGCAGCTTCGAGAAATCATACATTCCCTCGTAGTGCCACAATGCCGAATTGTCGCGAAACCGCAGACCCCGGTTCATAGTCGCCCCCGGAATAAAGTTGGTATTGAACGTATTGGCGTAGGCATCCCGAACCCGGTTGAACTCCAACGAACCCGGCAGGTAACGTCCTCGGTCGGCTACCGAACGCGCCAGGTCAATACCCCCATTCTTCCCGCCGTCGAAATAAGCTAAGCCGAATTCAGATGCCCACTGATCCAGTGGTTTCCAGGTGTTGTTGATGGCGCGGGCCGTTTGGCCGATGTTCCAGCCTTCAGCGCGCTGCTGCGTGGTATACGCCCGCAGAAAGAAGTTATCACCGCGCAACTCGGCTTTGATCTGATTACGTCGGTAATCAGGAAAATACTCTCGAAATTCGGCCGTACGAATAAAGTTACCGTTTCCATAGTACCACCCAATTGAAGCCTCAATAGAATTGGTCAACTTGTAATGCAGCGATACGTCGGCGCGGTTGTTGAACACCTTCCCATTATTGCCGAGTACGTCAAGCTCCGTATAGCCGGTGCGGGTAACCAGCTTATTACGTAACAACGAGTTTGCATAATCGCCCGGAAACAGAAACGCCCCGCCGTTATTGATGTCGTCACCGTAACGATTGACGCCATCGTACTCAAAATTTGTGTTCGAGTCATCATTCGGTACGTAGCTAATTCCCGTTGCGACACCGCCCCGGACGGGATCTGTGCTGAAAAAACCGGTACGAGCGCGTGTCGAACGGTCGCTGTAATCATCGGCGATAAAATCCGTAGCGGTTATTCGTTGGAAATTAACCTTAAAGGCAAAGCGTGTACCCAATTGTTTGGCGTAGCGAATGGCGTAGTCCGAGTAGGGTTTAGCCCCAGAACCAGTCTTACCAAAACTATTCGCCCCAACTTTCACCTGAGCGCTCAGCCCCTGATACGTAAACGGACTCTTGCTGGTTGTCGACAGTACGCCCTGAAGCGCATCGGGGCCGTACAAGGCTGAAGCCGGGCCCGTAATTAACTCTATGTTCTCAACGTCGAGATCGGGAATGCCAGCAATAGTACCAAAGCCAAACCCAAAGCCGGGTACCCGGTTGTCCATGCCATCGTTAAGCTGTAAGAACCGGTTGTTATTGTTCGCGCCGAAACCACGCGCGTTCACCGACTTAAACAGCAAACTTTGGGTCAACAAATCAACGCCCTTAACGTACTGCAGCGCGTCGAACGGCGTAATAGCTGGTGAATTGGCGAACTCCTGAAGGCCTAATTTTTCGACGGTTACGGGCGCTTTTCGAATATCTTCGGACACCCGACTTGGCAACGTAACGGCTTCATCGGTTACGGTAGCCTCTTCAATAAGTTTGACTTCTACCGCTCTGAAGTTAGAGCCACGTACCAGAACCGATTGTCGGCTGTAGCCACCCAAAAAGGCCTGTACCGTTAGCGGGAGCGATTCGGCGGTTTCCAGATTGAACTGTCCATCAGCATCGGTCGTCGCGCTCGCTGCTGTTCCCCGGATCGAAATGGTTACGCCACCCAATGGCTGACTTTTTGCGTCGGTAACCCGCCCCGCAATCTTGATCTGCGCCTGAGCAGCTATACTACACAAAATCGAGAAGTACAGAAAAAGGAGTAGTTGTTTCATAAGCGTCATTCGTTGGATAAAAGCCCGGCCTTTACCAAAGACAAGGCTGGCAAAGATACGCCATCGAACAACCACCTATTAAAAACAGGCCCTGAATCTATCGCTTAGCCTTCGATAAGATTCAGGGTCCGTGTTCAGGACTACGTAACTACACCTGGCTTAGAACGAGTAGCGTAACGTAACGCCATACGTACGTGGGTCGCCGACAATGCCGGCATAATGCCCCGCGCTTCCCGGAGCGGCCAACAATTGCTCAAAGTAATTGGTGTTGAACAGGTTTCGGCCCCAGACGAAAACGGTAATCCCGGTAGACGCCCGGAATCCAACCCGTCCATTGATCAGTGAATACCCATCGATATTCAGGTACTTTGAAGGCGATGGACTCGACGAGAACGAGGACCGGTAGAAAGCATCTACCCCTAAGAAGTAATTACCTTTCAGGCCGAGGAATTTTCCGCGGGCGGTTGCTTCGCCACCCACAGAACCTGACCATTTCGAGATACCGGGCAAAACGCCCCCCGAAACATCTTTGAAGGCTTGCTCGCCACCGGTTTCTTCCAACGGCACCGGCGCATTCTTGAACGATACATACTTACCGTCCGTGTAAGCAATGGCTGCGTTTAAAGTCAGGAAATTAGCGACGCGAATGTTTCCGTCAACTTCAACGCCCATCACACGCACTTTTTCGGCATTGGCCAGATAGCCCCGGTTTACGCCCGGCTCAGGCGTTTGTACCTGCGTCTGGTAATCCTTAATATCTGTGTTATAAAGTACTACGTTCAACGTAGAATTAGGCGTTGGTTTTGTTTTGACGCCGAATTCGAGGTGTTTGACAAACTCAGGCTTCACCTCAGCCAGGCTAAGCAATACCTGCCCATTAGCCGTTGGCAGGCCGCCAATGTTGATTCCAACGGGTTTGTAGCTGATCGCGTACGTCCCAAAGGCATTGATCGCCTTGCCGGCTCTATACTGCAGGGTAAGCTGACCAGAGAAGTTATCCGACGATACGTCGGTATCAAACGCCTGATTCGTATAGACGCCGTTTTTTAGGGCCAGTAGAGCCGGGTCGGTCGTTTGCAGACCGCCGTAGGTTTCGCGCTTGTAATTGGCAACCTTCTTGTCGTAGTTATACCGGATACCGGGCAGAACGTGGATTCGATCCGTTACGGCCCAGTCAAGTTGCCCGAAAGCCGCTAAACCTGTGCTCTGGATTCGGTTGGTGGTACGGATGCCAAAATTATCGAACAGTCCAGGCGTTTTCCAGAGCGCACTGGTTGAGCTTTGGGCAAACCGCCATTGCGCCGAACCCGCTTCTTCGGTCTGCACGGGGTCAGATTTTAAATCCTGCCAAAGACCGAATAAACCAACAACGCCCGTGAGGCGCGATGAAACCCGCCCGGAGTACCGTACTTCCTGCGACCACTGATCATGAACTGAGTTACCAGCTGAAACGGTAAAAACGGGTAAACCGATGTAGTCACGGTCATTCAGTGGCGTCCACCGCCAGTGCCGCCATGCCGTTGTCGAGGTTAACGTACCATTGCCAATCTTTATATCTGCATTCAGCGATACACCACCCAGGCTGTTATCCGCTTTCGAGGGCGTATCCAGGTCAACAACCCGCTCGAATGCGCTCGAGTACGGTAGTTTGTAATTTAAATCCGCAATGATCGCATTGAATTGACGGTAAGCCGCTCGTTTGGTGGGTACAACACCAGCTACTGGCCAGCCGTACCCATTCGGTTTTTGATCAGAAAAATCACCAATCAACGTAATATTTACCTTGTCGCTTGGGGTGTACAGCAGTTGCCCACGCACGCCAATGTTGTTGATATCATTGATGGACTGTTGGGTATGTACATTGAAAAACGTTCCGTTTCGTTGTGTACCTGTAAACGAAACCCGCGCGGCCAGCTTCTTGCTTAATGGCCCTGTGAGTGAGCCCTTAGCCTGGATGTAGCCATAATTACCATAGCTCAGTTCAAACGTTCCGCTTGGCGTAAAACCGGCGGGACGCGTCGTAATATTAAATGCCCCGGCTGTTGTATTTTTCCCATACAGCGTTCCCTGGGGTCCTCTTAATACTTCGACCTGCTCAATGTCGATAAAATCGAGTGCTGTAGCGGCCGGACGAGCGTAGTATACACCATCTACGTAAAAGCCAACACCTGGATCAATCCCATCGTTTGTCAGGCCGTAGGTAGACCCCAATCCACGAATATTCAGCGTCGTGTTCCGGGCGTTCGAGGCATATAACTGAACCGTTGGTACCAGTTCTTTCAGCCGGTTTACGTTAAAAGCGCCAGCATCCTCGGCCCGGTTGCCGCTCACAATCGAAATCGGGATAGGAACCTCCTGTGCCGATTCCTGACGGCGCCGGGACGTAATAACCACATCGTCCAGTTGATTAGCGCCTTCGACGAGTTGAATTTCTACGTTATTGTCGTTAATAACGGTTTCTTTGGTCTGATAGCCCACGAACGATACGACGACGGTGAACGGAAGCTTCTGCCCCGTGAGCAGATTAAACTGGCCGTTAATATCGGTTGGGCCGCCATTCGTTGTCCCTTTTATGGTTACGGTGGCTCCGATCAGTAATTCTTTGGTGCGTGCGTCAATGACTTTTCCCGATACCGTGGAGTTGATAACCGGGGCATTCTGAGCCGATAAAAATGAGGGTATAAAAATTGCCCCTAGTATCAGAACAGATTTTAAAAATTGCTTCATTCTCAGTTGTAGTTAGCAGTGTATTAATGTTTTTCAATGCACAGAGAGTATGGCTTTCAATTCAATTTTTCCATTTCTCCCTAAACTCCCGGTTGTAGATAGACTATTAGTACTTATAATCTATTGAATTAGTAGGGATTGCAAAGAAAGGTGTATATTGCTACCACTTCCAAACAGGAGAGCTAATTATTTTGGTTTCTTATTTATTTTTCTTGTTTTGAAGCTAGCCGTTCGCGGAAAAAGTCAATTTCAACGCATCAATTAGTTGTATGAAGAAAGCAGTACTATTTGTAGTTTACGTTTTGATTTCGAGTACAATTCAGGCTCAGCAACCGACGCTGCCACTGGCCAAACTAGTTCTGGAACAGGAGCAAGCCTGGCTTGGGTACTTCAATCAAACCCGATTCAATACGCATTGGGGTATTTGGACAGACATTCGCCACCGACGTACTGACTTTCTCGACCGGCTGAACCAGAATCTATTCCGGGCCGGACTAACCTACTACGTCGTCGACAATCTGCGGCTCACGGCGGGCTATGCCTATGCCGGATCTGCGTTATCGCCCAGTGGAACCATTCGGCCTGAGCGTCGACCCTGGCAACAAGTCTGGTGGGCGGGGCGGTTCAATCTGTTGCAGTGGATTAGGGCTGGGCAACGGTTCAATCACCGTGTTCAAGGGGACCAGTTAGCGGATGGCTACAGTTTCAACTGGCGGTTTCGGTACAACTTCATGTTGCAAATACCGTTCAATGGCGAAACTATTCAGCCTGGTATTCCCAACTTTGTTATACAGAACGAATTCTTTATTAATGCGGGCAAACAGATCACGTATAATTACTTTGATCAGAATCGCTTTTTTGTCGGACTATCCTATCCGCAAGAATCTGACGGCGCAGCTTGGCTACATGAACCAGTATGTTCAGCAACCGTCGGGCAATGTATTTATCAGTAACCATACCGCACGACTGTTCGTATTTCATACGCTTGATTTGCGTAAACAGCCGTAACGGTCTGGAAGAGGTAAAGCTTCGTTAACGTAGCGCTTTAGCGGAAGTAGCCGGTTAGTTCACCGTAAGCAAGCACATGCCCTTTCATGGCATCCAGAACGGCTTGTTTATCAGGAGCGCTGGGGAAAGTCAGGAGTTTATCGAGCGCATAGACACGAAATACGTAGGCGTGTCGGCCAGCCGGTGGGCAGGGACCGATGTAGGTCAGGTCGCCGGTTGAATTCTTACCGGTTTTGCCACCCAGCATGCGCATCTGCTCAATGGATAGCCCTTCGGGTAAACTACGTACCGACGCCGGTAAATTGTAAATAACCCAGTGCGACAAATTGTAAACGGGAAAAACGGGAGTCGGTACGTCATAATCCGTCATCAGCACTACGTACGACTCGGCATTGGGTTCGTCACCCTCCCACATCAGCGCCGGAGAAGCCTCCTGCCCTTTGCAGCTACAATTTATGGGCATGTCGCCATTGGGCGGAAATGACCTGCTGGTTACAGCAACCGTTTTCCTAAGCGCAGCATGATACGCCTGTTCATCCTGACGCTGGTTTTTTGCCCGGATATGCATCACAGCCGCCACTGATCCACAGATAAGGAATATACCCACAAGCACCCAGAGGAGGACACGCATAAAAAAGCCGGTTAAATACGTTATCGTATCTATCCGGCTAATTTATAGTAAAACTTTGCTAAGTTTCCGGTTTCTCAACCTGTTTATGAGCCCATTCACTCATATTAGTAATACTACTTAAGCGTAATTCTACGCGGCCCGACCTACGCAGCCCGGCTACTCTGTGGCCGACGTAACGTTGTAGAACGTAGCAGCTGCGTATTTGTGCGGGCTTCTTCAATGACCTGTTCAGAAACAAGACCGAGGTGGTTTGCCCGCTTCAGTACGTAGTCGAACGGCAAATTGAAATAATTCGCCACTTCACTGCGGAACGAATCGGGAAACTTCGACAGCCGTAGGCCAAAAAACTTACGAACTTCATCTTCCGGCAACATAGCGGCTAAAGCCACCCGTTCGGCCTCAGCCAGCAGTTCCAGGCGCGAAGGGTACAAATACTCTAGCCCGATAGAAGCCGTTAGAATATTAAGAAACAAGTTCTTATACATTGCCGACAGTTCAGCGGGCAGGATGATCCAGCCCTGCTCCCGAAACTTAGCCGAGAAGCCAGTAAGCCCCTGTTCACCGCGAATCTCTCCGGCAATAATCTCGCTGGGGAAACGCAGGCGGTTGGCCTCACTTTCGCGATCGGCCTTCTGCAGCCGGAATACGACAGCTTCGACCGGACTTTTTTGGAACAGTAAGTCGGCAGGCATGACGCGAGTGCTTTCCCACTGGTCAGTCATACGCATAAACAAACTTTCGTTCACGGGTAAGTTCTCGGGGTTGCCGAGGCTGATAAGCATCCGGCGGAAAGCCGCCAGAAAATCGATCTGGAGTTGATTCGGATTAGTGCGTCCTCGCTTCATGCGGTTGAGGAAACTGAGCGTTGGTTTTAGACCATAACTCAGCGTCATTAGTATGGTTGTTGATTGTAATTGGGGAGGTAAATATAAACAATAAGCTACTGAAAACAAAGGAGTAACGTAGATTTATACCGTGAAGTTGTTTGCCAGAAAAAAATAGCCGAATCACCATTAATCAGGAGATTAGAACGGTGATGTTACTCTTTGTTTCAACGGATGTTTTGACCAGCTGAGCATAATAATACCCCTCAACTTGATACACCAATAGCCTCTCAAACACAGACAAAAATTAATTCTTTACGTAAAAAAGAGGTGGTTGTCGGACCACCTCTTTTTTCGTTTCCTATGGAGCAACGTATCCAGGCGCGTTTACACGACGGCCCCCATCAGCGGATCGGTCTTAGACGGCGTTCCGGTTTCGACATGGCCAGCGAACCGTTCTTCGAAGTCATCAGCACCCGTTACCCGCACGCTCATATCGTACCAGCCGTGCTGTTTGCTTAGGTCAATCAGTACGCTGGTTTTGCTACCAGCTGCTAACCGGACCTCTTTGGCTTTCGTTTTATAACTATTGTCGACCAGGGTCAGCGTATGTGCTTTTGTGTCGCGGTTATGAAGGGTCAGCAGCAGGTTGCCAGTCAGCTTGTTTTGCCGCAGCCGCTGGGCCTCGTAGCCGCACTCGATCTGAATCAGAGGATTCTGCTTACTGCCTATAAACTCCCGATAAAACCCGTTGGGGCCATAGACGCGCAGGTGATATTGACCGGCTTCAAAGTCCTGAATTGCCCATTCATCCCGCAGGGTATCACCCGCAGCTACCGAGTAGTCCCAGGCGCGCATCACTTCGCCCTGATAGGGTCGGACGGCGTATACACGGAACGGCGCTCCAGTAGCCTGTTTTCCAAACACTACGTTACCCGCTTTGAATGTCAGGCCAAACGGTTGCGTATCCCGCCCGGCAACTCGGTTCACGTACAGCTCATAAGGCAAGGCACAGGCCGACCGGATGCCCGGTTCCTGCTGGGGAAAATGGGGCGACTGCGCTGGTTGATTGTTGATCTGCTTAATGGCATCAGGGGCTAGCCTGGAAACCTGAGCAGGAGCCTGCTTGAATTTAGCCTGGTGAATAGCTTCCAGAAAAGGCTGCCGGTCGATGAACTTAGGTTGATCGATGGGTTCGCCGTTATAAGGACGGAACACCGAGGTCAAGTCCCCGCAGATGGTACGTCGCCAGGCTGTAATGTTTTCTTCCCGAATGGCTTTACCGGTTTTTTTGGCCAGAAAATGCTCCAAAAACTGCAGCGACGAGGTATGGTCGAACACTTCGGAGTTTACGTACCCACCCCGAGTCCAGGGCGATGCGATAATCATCGGTACCCGGTAGCCTAACCCAATTGGTCCTTCGCGCAGGCTACTGGCCTGAGCCGACGGGTTGGTCTGCTGCTCCTTGGTGACGAAATCGAGCCGGGGGTCAATACCCGCCGATACCTTACCCGTATTCGGTTTATAGGGGTTAGGAACCACATAAGGCGGCATGTGGTCGAAGTAGCCGTCGTTTTCGTCGTAGGTGATAATAAAGATGGTTTTCTTCCAGACCTCCGGATTTTGCAGTAGAATTTCCATTGCTTCGCTGACGTACCAGGGGCCAAACCACGGCTGACCGGGGTGATCCGAGAAGTGAGCGGGCGGCATCAGCCACGATACGGTGGGCAGGGTTTTGTTTTGAACATCCTGACGGAACTGGTGGAAGACATCACCTTTTGGTACGTCCATCGTCCGTTCGGTGCCGCCGTCGGTATAGGCCATTGCCGCCAATTCATGGAAGAATGGGTCCTGCCGATTTGTCACGAACGCCTTTTCGTGCAGATTTTTGGCTTCATCCGGTAGCTTTGCGTAGCTATCGGCGGTGTAGCGCTGCTGAGCGGTTTCAATGTTAGCCAGCAGCTTACGGGCAGCGGCCAGTTTCTGAGCGGTCTTTTCGTCGGCGGGTTGCTTTTCCAGCCCGGCGATCAGCTGGCGCACCGATTCGTTTTTGGCCTGTAAATTTTCAATCCCTCCCTCGTGCAGCCGGACGTTATACTGCTGGTAATATTCCAGTACGTTCGTGCCGAAGTTACTAAGCCAGGCACTCTCTTCTCCCTTCAGTCCATAGCCCATCGTGATTTCGTTCTGGTACACCTTCCACGAAATACCGTTGGCTTGTAGCCGTTCGGGGTAGGTAGTCCAGTTCAGCGTTGGGTATTCGTAGTTACTGACGTTCCAGAGGTGAGCTACTGCTTCCGGCTCGTTCTTTTCGCGTACCGTACCCGTCATCCAGTAATGCCGGTTGGGGTGCGTGCCGGTGATACTGGAGCAGAAATTATGGTCACAGACCGTGAAGGCATCCGCCAGGGAATAGTAGAACGGAAAGTCCTGACGGTCGCCGTACCCCATTGTCAGCGGCATTTCGGCAAAATCCTTATTGCGGGCTTTTTTTGTCTCAAGCCACTTGTCGTATTTACCATTGTTCATGGCATCGGTCTGGTCGGTCCAGCCGTGGGGCAACGATCCCATCCAGGCCACTTTAGTATCTTTTACATTCAGACGAAGCGGTCCGTATGTATCGCCCTTGGCATTGGTTTGCAGCCAGACGGTGTTCTTGTCGGGCAACTGAATGGCTCGGGGGTCGTTGAAGCCCCGTACGCCCTGCAGCATGCCCAACTGGTGATCGAACGAGCGGTTTTCCTGCATCAGAAACACGATATGCTCAGCATCGTAGAAGGTACTTCCCGGCTCGGGCGCAATCGCCAGCGCTTTCTGAATAACGGGGGGCAGGGTATTGCTAAACAGACCACTGCTTGACAGTAAGGCTGCTTTTTTGAGAAAATCGCGACGATTATCCATTGGGTGGGTTGATTAAGGAGTTTACTCTATAAAAGTAAAACAACTGCTTTGTCATACTTCTAAAACGAGTAACGAGCCCCCAGCTGTACTGAGTAAGGTGTGCCTTGCTTCTGCGTAGTACCAACGTTTTCATTGACGCGGTAGCTGTACTGGCGAGTAGTCGGGTTGAAGCCGGTTGGTGTCAGCAGCGTCTGGTTGCTCAGGTTATAGTTACCGCCCCAGTTGCGCCGGGACGTCGCTTCGCCCCCACGCGTAGTCACACCATCGAGCACCTGACCCAGCAGGTTAGCAAAGTTGAACACGTCGACGCTAAGGGCTAGTTGCTGCTTGCCGAACGTCCGGAACGACTTAGCCAGCCGCACGTCGAACGTACCTGAAAAGCCGTTCTCGCCCCCGTTCCGGTCGAAGATCTTACCAAGGCTGTTGCGAATGGCACCCGCAGCCCTATTGTCGGGGTTATCTAGGACTTTCTGCATGGACGTGCGAATAATCTGCGGCAGCTCAGGATTTTTCGGATCGAATACAAACGCCAGGTCGTTGTCGGTGCCGGGACCGCCCACAAAATCACCGTTAATGTCGCCGTCAACCACCAGCGAATAGCGTGTCCCGCCCACACCTGTAAACCGTACACTGAGCACGATGCCCGCCACCGAAGGCGTCGAACCGTAGGCCACCAGCTTATGCCGGAACTGGTTGTCGGAGTAGTTGATTTCGTTCAGGCTACGCGGATCGCCCTTGATGGGCCGGAAAGTGGAAGTATTGGCTACGTTACCATTGTACGACGTATTATCACGGGCATCGTTCCAGGTATAGCTAAACGCCAGCGACCCGTTGCGCGGCAGGCGGATTTCTCCATCCAGCACGAACGTCAGCGTTTGTAGCTTGGCTCCGTTGGTCAGCATCAGCGTTCGGCCGACAGCCTGCGTTTTACGGCCCAGTACGTTGTTGGTCTGTCCGCTGTTCGTAGCAATCGTATTAGCTGGCACAAACACACCCCGGTTGACTTCGTTACTGAGCGTAAAATACGGCTGATCGACCAGGTTACGATCCAGATACACGTAGTTATTCACGGTTCTGGCATAGAGTACGTTGGCCCCCAGTCGAATGTTATCACCGAAGAAGTGGCTGTACGATACGTTCGCCTTGTAGATGGTGGGCACCTGGAAATTCGGATCGTTGAGATTGATCGTCGAGACGTAGCTGGCTCCCGCTGGAACGCCCGGCGCCGTGCTGGGATCATTCCGATACGAAACAAAATCCGGACGAGGCACCAGATTCGGCTGGCTGGCATTAGTCGGGCGCGTTACGTCGATAGATGCCACTTTGGTACCACTGTTCTGAATATTGTTCACCTGTGCGTAGTTGATGACGTAGGCCGAGAAGGCTCCACCCCCTACCCGGATGATGTCGCGGTTTTTGTTACCGGGGTTCCAGGTCAGTTGAAAACGGGGTTGAATGTTGTTCCAGTCGGTTGGGTTAGCGTCGGTGCGCAGGCCCAGTTCGCGATCTACTACAGGGTTGTAATCGCCTTTGGTTAGGTAGCTGGTCAGGTCCCACCGCAGCCCCGCCTGGAGATCCATATCGAACCTGGGCTTAAATTGCACCTGCCCAAACAGTGACGCATTTAATACGTACTGTTGCACTGATGGAATGCCGTTGATTGGGACTTCGCGGGCGTAGCGCGAGGGATTCAAATCGTTAAACTCCTTGAGGTTATTAAAGATAAATCGCCCGTTTTGTTCGTTGGAAATATAGGTATCCAGGTACGTCAGTGTGTTGTCAGTACCGAAGGTGAAATTGTAGCGGTCCTTATTCCAGTACAGGGTGTTCACCAGTTGTATCTGGTTTTCAAGGTTGCGCTCGGGCGTAAACCGCTGCCCGCCTAACTGAACCGACGTACTTGAATTGCGGCCATTAGGCAACACAGAATTAACGGTCACGATGGCGCGGGGAATGTTGGCCGAGGGAAGTAGACTGTTGGTTTCGTAATTACGGGTCGCGTGCTGGTACTGCACCTTCAACTCATTAACCAGCGTCGGCTTAAACGTCGACCGTAACGACAACAACGTACTGTTTTCTAACGATTTAAAGCCACCATATACTTCAAACAGATTAATAGCCGAGTTATCGTTGTTGCTATTGGGATTATTCCAGTTGCTGAAGTTGTTACGTAATGTCAGGGTATGTTTGGCGTTGATTTGCCAGTCGAGCCGGGTAAAGACAGTGTTGGCTATCGTCTGCCGGTTAAACTCACCCACTTGCTGCGTATTGCTCAACCCATATTTCTGCCGACCAATGGTAATCACACTGTCAAGCACGGCTTTACTGATGCCCAGCGCATTGGCATCGTCGTCCGTGCGAATATCGGCGATATAGAACGGAGCCGACTCGGTTTGTCGGTCGAGGGCTACAAAGTAGTGCAGCTTATCTTTAATAATGGGACCACCCAGCGAAAAACCGTACTGAAACCGGCTAAAGTCCGACGCGCGAACATTACCTCGAATGTCACGTGGGCTCGATAAGCCATTGGCGTTGTAGTACGTAAACGCCGTACCGGTCACGGTGTTTGTCCCGGATTTGGTCACCGCGCTCACCGTACCGCCCCCCTGCCGACCCTTGCTTACGTCGTACTCGTTGGCTACAATCTCAAACTCGCGGATGGCTTCCAGCGAGAGCGAGAACGGCCCGCTGCCCAACGCACCGCTGGTCAGGTTATTCCGTGCGCTGGCTCCGTCGATCAGGAAGTTGGTCGATGAGGCAAGCTGACCGCCTATGCTGGTACCGTTGCTCAGGGGCGACAGTGCCAGCAGGTTTGTAAAGCTGCGATTAAAAACGGGAAGCTTGGCAATGTTGTCGGCCGTAATAGCCGTTGACGCCCCCAGTCGATCAACCCGATTTTTGAGACTGGTACCCGTCACAACAACTTCCTGCAATTGCTGGTCCGTTTCAGCCATCGTTGCGTTAACAGTCACCAAATCGCCTTGATTAAGCTGATACCCCGTCCGGTTCAGGCTGGTAAACCCCACGAATGAAAACGTAACGGTGTAGGGGCCGCCGAGCGGTAGCTGCCGCACGGTAAACCGCCCGTCAACGCCTGTTTGCGTACCCGTTTGAAAACCGGTAGCCTCATTACGAATTCGGACTGTCACACCCGGCAACATACTACCTGTTTTATCCTTGACCATACCGGCGAAGGAGGCATCGGTGGCCTGGCCCCGGACCTGGACCGTACTAAAAAAGCTTACTAAAAGCAGGCCCGTAACAAATCGAAAATAGGAAGCGAAAATGTGCTGCATTGAGTTGGTTAGAGTAGCGAAAAGACAAAACTCGCTGACTCCACCCGCTCACCCGTGTTACTTTTTAACACCCAATCCAGCCTTAATAAAATCGTAACGCCTGCCCCCCGAATGTTAAGCAGGCGTTACTGATTTTGGCCTTAAACCAACCGATTGATTACAGTTCACTAACACAGGAGACGGGCGACTCCGAGCTAGTCCGGGACCAGCGGGAAACGGTCTGACGGGTAGCGCCCACCAAATCGCCAATTTCCTGGTAGGACAAGTGGTCAACCGGTCGATGCAACCGGCCATCTACATCAGGAATCGACAGACTATATTGCGCCCGCAAATGTCGAATTCGTTCCTCGACGGCTAAGCTGTTCCGATGCAGCAGCCGAACTTCCGTGCGGTGCCACCTACGGATAATAGTCTCGGCAAACCAGCTGGCCAGTACGGCGTTGTGAGTCACCGCATACCGAAAAGCGGCCCGGTCGATGGTGATTATCGATACGCTGGTTGCGGCCTGGGCATACTCAAAAAACACGGCTTCATCCAGATAATCCAGATTGCCAAACAGTTCCTGCGGCTGCAGGCAATCGTAAAGGACCCGCTGGCCCCACTCCCCCAGACTACCAATCTTAATCAGTCCCTGTTCCAGTATATACACGTGCGTATCCACGTCGGCTGGTTGGTAGACGAAATCACCCGCCTGGATCGTCTTTCGGAACCAGCTATGCGAACACGTATCAAGTAACAACTGGACAGCATCAGAAAAAGGCATAAGTCGAGCGGCTTGTGATAAGACACTAAAAGTAGGCTCAGAACATGTAGTAGTGATTACCAAACTGTTAATGAATCATTAAATAACCACTACCTGCTTTTATGCTTTATATCACAAGCCGACAACCAAATTTTATACGTAACAGAAGCGAAGAAATTAGTCCCGCGCTACGGTGCTGGCCCCTGACACTTCGGAGTTTACGCGGGCACTGCCCCGGTAACGTACTTTGCTGGCTCCGCTGGCTTTCACGTTTAGCGCGTCGGTAACCTGTACGCGGGCATTGCTGGCTCCTGATACGTCCAGTTCGGCCTGGTTGACCGGAAATTCGTACGCGTCTAACGTACTAGCACCCGATAAACCACCCGATAGACGAGTACCGTTACCCGTAATCGTTAACTGCGACGCTCCGGAAAGATCATGACCAACCTGAGCAGCAATCACGCTCACCGCAGCTTTGGAAGCGCCAGACAGTTTTACGTCGAGTTCGTTCAAGTTTGTGAAGCCGACAATCGTTGACTTAACGGCACCTGAGAAGTCAACCATACGTACCGTTGGCATGGTAACCGTGAATACAGTCTTATAGCGCTGTTTACGATTGTAGTTGCGGTATTGCGCGTGTAGGGTTGAACTCCGTACGTTCACATCTAAATCATCCAAATCCGTCCGATTGCCTCGCACTTCAACCTGGTAGATATTACCAAACCGGACGTCAACCTGAAATCCACTGCCCATCGAGAGCTTATTGAAATCCGCGAGCGCATACGTACGGGTAGCTTCCTCATACGGCCCGATGTCTTCTTTGCAGGAGGCCAAAAATGTGAACAGAACAAATAAAGTAGTGTAAAAAGAGACTTGTCGTTTCATAGTCGTGTGTCATTAGCTTTGATCGCTCAAAGTTCTGACGGCCTTTCTGATCACGAAAGCCTTAAAAGCTGAACCTACGCATTACCGTTCCGAACCCGATAAATTACCCGATGAACAGCACTACCAAAATCCGTTGGCTCGTAGCTTTATTAGTTAGCTAAGACGTATTAACTCAGTAGAGATCGACGTATCGACTGCACCTATAGGAATGTCAACAAGAAAGCCGGGACACTTGCCCCGGCTTTCTTATCGTTTGAATTATTCGACTGTCACGGATTTAGCCAGATTCCTCGGCTGATCGACGTTTCGACCGCGCATCACAGCAATATCATACGCCAGCAGTTGCAGCGGAATCACCGAAATCAAAGGCATCAGCACATCGTGTACTTGGGGGATTTCGATGGTAAAGTCAACCATACCGGGTAGGTGCGAATCACCTTCGGTTGTAATGGCAATGACCCGCCCTTTACGTGCTTTCACTTCCTGAATATTCGAAACCACTTTTTCGTACGAGCTATCCTGGGTGGCAATAACCACAACCGGCATATCTTCGTCGATGAGCGCAATCGGGCCGTGCTTCATCTCGGCAGCCGGATACCCTTCAGCGTGTATATAGCTGATCTCTTTCAGCTTAAGCGCCCCTTCCAACGCAACGGGGAAATTCAGGCCACGACCCAGATAAATAAAATTTCGGGCGTAGGTGAAGATATAGGCGATTTCTTTGATCTTATCGGCGGCCTTCAAAACCGATTCTACCTTCGTTGGGATACTTTCCATCTCAACCAGCAGTTGACGGAACAGCGAATCCGAAATGGTGCCTTTCCGTTGAGCAGCGGCCAGAGCCATTAAGGTCAGTACGGTTACCTGGGCCGTGAATGCCTTTGTACTGGCCACGCCAATTTCCGGACCAGCGTGCGTATAAGCCCCAGCATGCGATGCGCGGGCGATGGATGAACCCACTACGTTACACACGCCAAAAATGGTCGCTCCTTTCGATTTAGCCAGTTCGATAGCTGCCAGCGTATCGGCCGTTTCGCCCGACTGCGAGATGGCAATCACAATATCGCCTTCTTTGATGATTGGATTTCGGTAGCGAAACTCCGACGCGTACTCAACCTCAACCGGAATGCGGGCCAGCTCCTCAAAGATGTATTCGGCTACTAAGCCAGCGTGCCAGGACGTACCGCATCCGACAATAACAATACGTTTGGACTTGGCGAGCTTATCGAGGTAATCGCGTAAACCACCCAGTTGGAGCATTCCCTCGTCGGCCTGCACCCGGCCCCGCATCGAATCAGCGATGGACCGGGGTTGCTCAAAAATCTCTTTGAGCATGAAGTGATCGAAGCCGCCTTTTTCGATCGCTTCCAGCTCCAGCTCAATCTTATGCACGTACGGTGTCGTGGTCGTGTTATCGAGCGTTACCACCTTCAATGCACCATCTCTGATGACCGCAATCTCGTAATCGTTGAGATAGATTACGTTTTTCGTGTACTCAACAATCGGAGTAGCATCCGACGCCAGAAAATACTCATCCTCGCCGACGCCAATCACCAAAGGCGAGCCTTTACGAGCGGCAATGAGCTGGGTTGGATCGGCTTCGCTCATGACCACGATGGCGTACGCGCCAACCACTTCCTGCAACGCCAGCCGTACGGCCTCTTCTAACGTACCGGCATCCGATGCCCCGGCCTGATTTTCCCAGATGTCTTCGATAAACTGACCCAATACTTCGGTATCCGTTTCGCTGCTAAACGTATGCCCTTTCTTGAGCAGCGCCTGTTTAATAGCCGCATAATTTTCAATGATCCCGTTGTGGATAATAGCCAGCTTCCGGTGGAACGAATAATGCGGGTGTGCATTTACATCATTGGGTTCGCCGTGAGTTGCCCAGCGGGTATGCCCCATACCAATAGTGGCGTGCGTATCCTTGGTGGCCAGTTCCTGCTCAAGGGCCGCAACCTTTCCTTTCTTTTTGTAAACCTGTAGCCCCCGACCGTTCATCAGGGCGACTCCGGCGCTGTCGTATCCCCGGTATTCGAGTCGTTTCAATCCTTTTATGACCAGCGGACAGGCTTCACGGTGTCCGACATAGGCGACAATACCGCACATAATTGTTGTTGAGTTAAGCGTCTATTCCCGGATACCAATGACCACCGGGTTAAGACAAGGTGATGGTATTAACGTTAAAATAAATACAAAAAGCCGGGTAATCCGGCTTTTTGTAAGTAAACATACCGACCAACTATTTCGAGGTCGTATAGAAAACAACAAGTTTCACGCTGGCATTACCATCCAGCACCAGGCGCCAAACCCGGTCCGTCAGGTACTGCTGAGTGGTATTCGTAAGACCACCCGATGACGTTTGTGAAAACAGTGGTCCACCTGGTGTCGTAAGCACTAATCCGGTATTGGGACTAAGGCCTGAGACAACCGACTGCAGATAACCACCAATGCTGAAGGTATAGCTGTTCGTCCGATCATCGCGAAGAGGAGCCTGCACATCCGCGAAACTACTGATCAGCCGATCCGATGGCCCACTTGTGGGCACGGCGAACAGGAAGTTGGCCGTTGCATCGCGCCGAAGCCGATTCTGCTCATCTACTTCGGCCAGCACCAACTGCGGTGGATACCCCAGGAACGCGTTATTGGATTTGGTAGGCGTAATGATCAGGTCGGCCCGGTTGATAGCCACGCGGCCGGATTGTACCAGATTCTTCAGATAAGGAAACGAAAGTTTGGTTGTGACACCGGTAGCGGGTTGAACGAACAACCGGTCGTTTGTTGCCGTAGCGGGCAAACTCTTGCCACGTTGCAAAGCAGCCAAGGGCGTACCGCTCCGGTCGGCTGTAATCTGATTGAACCGCTTACCCGCCAGGAAGAACCCGTAGACGCGCGTCGTTTTTTCACCAGCAACGTGATAATACACAACTACGGCTGACCCTTGCGAGAACCCTACCACAGCTGCCTGATCGGTACCGGTCGTGGTCAGCATCAGACCCCGCGGAAACTGCGACCGGAACAAGGCAGAATTGGCCGCTTTCCCGGCATCGGTGTTCGCTAACGCCATTAGCTCACGTCCGTACGAATCGGGTAAGGGCAAGCGGAACGACAACGAATCCGTCGTATTTGGCCGCGGCCGAATCGTCTGCCGCACCAAAGGCTGAGCTTCGGCCGGTATGCTGCTGCTGATGTCGTAGTTGATCCGCGTATTCAAACTATCCGTCAGCCGGTAGACCTGCAATTCCTGCGCCTGCGTGGTATCGCCGTAGGAGAACCGGTTATAATCCAGAAACAGACGGGTTGAATCCAGTATGATCCGACTGGCGGGCGTTGCCGTTGTTGTCGACGAATCGTTCACCACAAAATCGCTGGTAGTCAACAGCTGCACAAAAGCTCGTGACTGAACTTTTCCGAACACCGGATCCGTATACCGGCCAACCATCAGATTACTCTGATCGTTACTACGTACGGAATCAAACCGGATCGTTTCGCGGACGATAGTCACCGTATCGGTATATGAAACATCTACCGGTGTGGTAGGTGGTAATCCAATTTCCCTGGGTTCTTCACAGGCCAGAACGCCCACTACGGCAACAGCGAGTACAAAAAGTTTACCCAGCCAGTTGCGTGTATAGGTTGTAATAGCGTTCGGCGACATCTTCATCTTCGGCAGCATCAAATTTATGTTCGGGTAAATCAGTTAAAATTGCATTCAGGCTTTCGCTCGATTCTTCTTCGGCGCGAACAACCGCGTCGGCGTAGGTGCTACCGATGCGAATAAAACCCTGAAAGTCTGCCGTCTTCAATTCTGCCAACATCTCATCATCAATATCCATCATGCGCGCTTTCTCGATGATGTCTCCCTCAAAGCGGTGCTCGAATGCGTTGTTATAGACCGTGAAAACCGATTTGGTGTCTTTAAACATCGGGTCGTTTTTGTAGGTCGTTTTCAGGTAAAGCGGAATCAGGGCCGTCATCCAGTCGTTGCAGTGCACGATGTCTGGTGCCCAGCCGAGCTTCTTCACCGTTTCCAGCACACCTTTGCAGAAGAAAATGGCGCGCTCGTCGTTATCTTCATAGAAGCGGTTCTCTTTGTCATGGAAAACGTACTTCCGCTGGAAATAGTCTTCATTATCGATAAAATACACTTGTAATTTGGCCGTTGGAATGGAAGCCACCTTGATAATCAACGGCTTTTCTTCATCGCCTACGGCAATGTTGATACCTGACAAGCGCACTACTTCATGCAACCGGTTTTTGCGTTCGTTGATTAGTCCGAAGCGCGGCACCAGAATTCGGATTTCCATCCCCCGCTCCTGCATAGCCTGCGGCAGTTTGCGGACGAAGTCAGCGACATCAGACGTTTTCAGGAAAGGATTGATTTCGCTGGCAACGTAAAGGATACGTAGTTTGCTCATAAGTATACGGGAAGCGTGTGTTGTCTTTGAGAACTAAAAAACTTGCAAAATTATACAATTTTTTCCCGTATTTCAATAAGATTTGTGCAAAAAAAGAGGAGTGAGAAGTCAGGAGATAAGAGTGAGAATGCTGCCGCAACATTGCGTTACCGGACGAATTCTAACTCCTATCTCCTAACTTCTCACTCCTACACGAATCATGCACCAATTCGACTCCATTGCTTCTCTACGTCAGCACCTTAGCCCCTTACGATCCGCTCATACCATTGCTTTGGTACCTACTATGGGGGCCTTACATGAAGGCCATATCAGTCTTATCGAAGCCGCGAAACGCGAGAACGATCTGGTCATCAGCAGCGTGTTTGTCAATCCGGTTCAGTTCAACAATGCCGACGATCTAGCCCGCTATCCCCGCACCCTCGATGACGACTTGAAGCAACTTGAAACGGCGGGCTGCGATATAGTTTTTGCCCCTTCGGTGGACGAGATGTATGCCGAATCGCCGATTATGAAGCTAAGCTTCGGGGAGTTGGAAACGGTTCTGGAAGGTGCCTTTCGCCCTGGGCATTTCAATGGCGTAGGTATCGTTGTGGCTAAACTATTCAATATAATACAGCCTGACCGGGCTTATTTTGGCCAGAAAGACTTACAGCAGGTAGCCGTTGTACGCCGACTGATCCGGGATTTAAGCTTTCCGGTTGAACTGGTACGTTGTCCAACGATCCGCGAAGCAGACGGACTGGCGATGTCATCGCGGAATCGCAATCTCCTCCCGGAAGAGCGCGAGCAGGCTCCTGTTTTGTACAAGGCTTTAACGCTCGCTCATGATCTACTGGTCGAAGGCCAGAGTACCTCACAGGCAAAAGCCGCAGTTACTGGCTATTTCAGTACCAATCCTAACTTCCGCCTGGAGTACGTCGAGATTGTTAACGCTGATACGTTACAGCCCGTGAACGAAGTACTAGCACCGGGGCAAACTGCCATTTGCCTGGCGGCTCACCTCGGCAAAGTTCGGCTGATTGATAATCTGGTGTTTTAGATTAAAAGCTGATGCTAACTTCTGACTATCAAGTAACCTGCCACTTGCAATTCACGTTTCTATTTAGATAGAAACGAGCGAAGCCAATCTATTTCCCAGTTTCGTTGTTTGGCGCGTCAACGGGTTTCGATTCGGGTGAACCTTTCTGGCGTAAGTAGATCGACAACACCACAATAGATAGTACGGAAAGAAATTCGCTTTGCCAGTTCTGCAACGACTGGAACCAAAACTCACTGGTTCCCACAAACTGCCACAGGCTCAACAACTCCGTTTTACCTTTCAGAATCTGCTCGGTATTGTACTGCTTCACGCCCCCGGCCGCGTGCAGCCAGAACGAAACGAAAAACAAAAGAAAATAAGCGATACTAAGCGAGTTCTGGTAGAGCTTAAGAACAAACCCACCCCGCCGAACGGGCCAGGGTGCGCCGGGACGATTCGGCGATGGGTCCCGGTCAACCTCTTCGGGTTCGTCCAGGCTTTTTGACTCAGAAGAGCCTTTTTGAAAAAGCGATACGGTCAGCAGGACGTACAATCCCATCTGAAGAAACTCACTCTCCCAGTTCTCAAAGACAGCCTCAATACAATGCCCACTGGTCAGATAAGCCGCAAAAGTCAACGGAGGCCGTTTATAATCGCTCAGTTCATCATTAAACTCATACCAGCCCACTACAATCTGGCCGCCAAGTGTCAATACGGTGAGTAACGTGAACGTAATGGATAAGCCATTTCTACGCAGATAATCCTTCATTAGCAGACGAGGTGTTAATTCAGCAATTCCGGCCAATTTGTTATAGACAGCCGCTTACCCCTTCGTGTAAAAGTAGTGGCTCACTGATTTCTACGATTTATTTTCTCTGCTGTTACTGCGGCTTATTAGCCAGCGTATATGACCCAGATAGCTACGTATCAATTAATCTAGGGGAACCTACTTCAAAACTCACACCGTCTCTACCAAGCAGCCTGTGATGTTCAGCTTACTACGTCCCAGCTTCACATTCTCTGTACCAATTTCAAGGTTTTCTCATCTCGGTTACCATCAAAATAGTTATCTAGTACGTTCTGAAAGACAGGGCCAGCGTTTTCAACTAAGCTGAACAAGGTCATCGATGACTTTAATTTCGTGTCGTCAGGGCTTCCAAAAATCTGATAGGCCGTTTTACCTTCAATGGTGAGCAGGACCTCGGCTATCTGGACAAGTCGGTCTCGTAATAATGGATGTTGAAGGTAAAGTTCTGCTTCCTCCAGGTTTTGAATAGCATAGAATTTGGACGTCTCGCTGAACCCGAGACCGGCTATTTGCGGAAAGATATACCACATCCAATGGCCCGTTTTCCGTCCATTTTTCAGTTCATTAAAAGCCGCCTGGAAGGTTCCTTCCTGAGCCGTAACGAAACGATCTAAGTCATACGTCTGAGCCATATAGTTTCGAGTTCTAGTTATAAATGCAAGATTCAACGTACTGTTTCTGCTGGTAAGCGAACGGCTAGTTTAATACGTTATTCAACGATTCGAAACACCATTTTGGCCTTCTCCCGAGAGAGCGAGTTGAAGTGCCACCACTCAAATTCGATTCGACTAAAGCCACCCTGCTGCATGGCCGTACGGAGAATTTGCCGATTCTCTATTTGCTGTTTGGTTAGCTTACCAGCTTTGAGCAGTTCAGCTTCTTTGGACGGATACGCCAGCTCACCAAAGTAGTCGTATTTAGTCCCCATATCAAGCGGCTTCCCGTCTTTCGTGGCTACGGTTAAGTCAACAGCACAACCGTAATTGTGAATAGACCCCTTTCGTGGGTCGGCCACGTACTTCTGACGTTCACCCTCCGACATGTTGGGTAAGGCATTCCAGAGCTTCCACTGCGCTGATCGGGGCCGGGCGGCATCATACACCAACAGCCGTAAATCAGGGTGTTTTTCCTGCAAATATTTGCTGGCGCTGGCCAGTTTACGAGCCGCCATCGGCTGCATATACGCCCGGGTTAAGTCACCATATACGTCCTTACCCACGAAGTTGTCGGTAGTCGAATACTTCAGTTCCACTAGAATCGAGGGATCAATTTTTTGCACATCAACAAGCCCTTGTTCGACCATGGCCTGTTCGAGTTTGTCTTGTGCAAATAGCGAAAGAGCGAAAGCGTGAAAGAGCAATAATAGGAGAAGCATTCGAGCGGTTGGCATAGTACGTCTTTGATGTTCGTTCATTGCAAATAACGCCAAAACGCGCTACTTTGCCCCATAAACCTGTACCCACCGCATGGCACTAAATTACATTTGGGTTGCTTTTTTTGTGATTGCGTTCGTGGTCGCGCTGATTAAATTGATCGTTTTTGGCGATACCGAAATATTTAAAGTTATTGTCGAGGGACTCTTCGATTCGTCCAAAGTTGCCGTTATGGACATTGCTCTGCCTCTGGCGGGCGTAATGACGTTTTTCCTGGGTCTGCTCAACATCGGCGAAAAAGCCGGAGCTATTAATTTCCTGGCACGAATTATTGGTCCATTCTTCCACAAACTATTTCCAGAAGTGCCCCGAGATCATCCGGCCAATGGGCAGATGATTATGAATTTTTCGGCTAATATGCTCGGACTGGATAACGCAGCCACGCCGTTCGGGCTGAAGGCGATGGCCAGTTTACAGGAGTTAAACCCCGCAAAAGAGACAGCGTCGAATGCCCAGATTATGTTTCTGGTGCTGCATACGTCAGGCCTGACGATTATTCCCTTAAGCATCATGGCGCAGCGAGCCGTTCTGGGGGCCAAAGACCCTTCTGACATCTTTATCCCCTGTCTGATTGCAACCTACGTCGCGACCGTCGTCAGCATGGTGGCGGTGTCCATAAAACAACGGATCAACCTGATCAATGGCACCGTAATCGGCTGGCTCGGCGGCATTACGGGATTGATCGCCCTGGCATTGTGGTACCTTTCGACCAAGACAAAGGAAGAGATTGAAGTCATTTCGAAAGTAACGGGCAACCTTATTCTAATGCTGATTATCGTGTCGTTTCTGCTGGGAGCGATGCGCAAGAAAGTAAACATTTTCGACGCATTTATTGAGGGTGCCAAAGGTGGTTTTGAAACATCGGTACGTATTATTCCGTATCTGGTTGGGATGCTGGTTGCGATCAGCGCCTTCCGTAATTCAGGCGCTATGGACTACGTCATTGATGGCCTGAAATACGCGTTCAGCTTTACGGGCCTGAACACCGAGTTCACGGATGCGCTACCCGTAGCACT
Organism: Spirosoma knui; assembly: GCF_054780635.1. Taxonomy (NCBI): domain Bacteria; kingdom Pseudomonadati; phylum Bacteroidota; class Cytophagia; order Cytophagales; family Cytophagaceae; genus Spirosoma; species Spirosoma knui. Next base: position 407,740 of record NZ_BAAGVY010000003.1, read on the forward strand.
CATGCGGCCCCTAAGCGGCTCAGGGTCGCGGGCATTGATGATTGATGCGATGAAGCAGTTCGGGCCTGACTCGTTCGTAGGGCGGCTGGCCTGCATGTTCCAGGGTGCCGCCGACACGACGTTTTACATCGTGGCTTTGTATTTCGGCTCGGTCGGTATTCGGAATTCACGGTACGCCATTCCCTTCGGTTTGTTTGCGGATTTGATGGGCGTTATTGCCGGTATTGCCCTTGGCTATTTCTTCTTTCACTGAGCAAAAACCAACTAAATTTCGTTATGAATTAGCCAGGCATGACTCGCTTCTCAGTACCATGTTTAGGCATTAAACTAACCTTGGTCGCTTAAGAGACTTTCATCGAATGAATATTACTCAAGTTCGCGAACACCTTCACCGATTGATTGACGAGGTAGACGATATTTACGTTCTGAACGGCCTATACCGTAGCTTAATCTCCGACAAGCGTCAGCGGGAGGAATACGAGAAAGAGCAGCAGGAAAAGGCGAAAAAGCAAACCAGACGATCTAACTAGAGTGCTCCCGATAGCCCACTGACGGTTAAGGCAATGACAAGGGTGTTGAACCCAAACGACAACACACCGTGCGCCAGGGCTATCCGGCGCATACTTTTTGAACAGATCGTTACGTCTGACACTTGGCTCGTCATGCCAATCACGAACGAGAAATAGGCAAAATCAAGATAATCAGGTTCTGGCTCCTGAGGGAAATCTAATCCGCCCGGCCGGTTGCCCTGTTTCGCAGCGTTGCCGTAAAACACATGAGCGTAGTGAAGCGTAAAAACGGTGTGGACCAGCGACCAGGCATTTGCTACCGCGAGAAGGGCCAGCGTAATACGTTCCAGACGGTCATTGTTTTCCATCTTGTCGAGAAGGGCTACAACGGCGAATAGGCTGGCAATGGCCGCTGCAACTACAAAAAATAGAATTAATGTACGGCTCGAATCCTGAAGGCGGGACAGACGAGGTATATCGCGCGGGTGTGCAATAAAAATTGTTGTCCACATTAAGGACAGAAGCGTCATCGCGTACGATACCCAGGCAATAGTAAGGCGGGCGGATACACTAAACGTCGCGGGCACAAGGGTTAATATAGCGATCGTAACAGCCAGTGCGATGAGTAGACGATGGTGACTATCTAAATGGGCAATTTGGCGAAGCAGACTGGATAGCATATCCTTGAGTGAAATTTCAGTTAAATGAAGTAATCCGTCTGCATGATACAACCCAAACTCTCCGCCTTTGATTTGACGATGATCGTTGTCAGTCTGGTTATCGGCATTGGCATTTTCCGAACGCCCACTATCGTTGCCCAATCCGCCGAAACACCAACTATTTTCTTTGCAGCCTGGATAGCCGGTGGCCTGGTGAGTTTATGCGGAGCGCTCACGTTTGCCGAGATTGGCTCACGGTATCCGGTTGCGGGCGGCTTTTACAAGCTCATTTCGGAAGCTTTTCACCCCGTGTTTGCATTCATGCTGAACTGGGTTATCGTGCTAACGTACGGTGCAGGCAACGTAGGGGTCGCGTTGATCGGGGCAGAATATATAAACCCACTCCTGCCAGAAGCTCTACACGGATCAACGGGTATTAAAGCAACGGCCATTGCTACCGTACTGCTCTTTTATGGCATTAACCTATTGGGCATTCGGTCGGGGGCGCGCACGCAGAACTTGCTGAGTGGACTCAAAGTTGTTTTGATGGCTGTGTTGTGCCTGGGAATATTTATAATACCAACTTTACTTGATTCAACTCCGGTTCCGGCTGCCACCATAAGCAGCAGCAAAGCCTTTTTCGTTAGCCTCATTGCGGTATTTTATACGTATGGCGGTTATCAGCAGGTCTTAAATTTTGGAGCGGATGTCAAGAATCCCACACGTAACACACCGCGTGGTATCATCGGTGGCCTGTTGCTGATCATGGCTTTGTATCTTGGCTTAAACTATGCCTACTTCCGGCAACTGGGTTTCGACGGATTACGTAGCTCTACACTGATAGCGGCCGATCTGGCGAAAGCCTTATTTGGCCCCTGGGGTTTCACTATTTTTTCGATCGCCATTTTCATTTCCGTGCTTGGCTACCTGAATGCAAGTTTGCTTTCCCTCCCGCGTGTGTATTACGCGATGGCTGACGATGGTATTCTGCCGCCCATCTTCAAACGCGTGAATGCCCGCACGCAAACTCAGGAGTTTGCCCTGACATTTCTCGTGGGAGTAATGCTTTTATCGCTGTTTTTTCTGGGAACGTTCGAGAAGATTGTCAGCTACGTAATGTCCATTGACAGCCTGGCTCTGGCGAGTGCAGCCGCCACCTTATTTGTCTTCCGAAGGCGCGCCCGAAGCGATAGCACTTATACGGGTTATCGGGTCTGGGCGTACCCCATACTGCCGTTAATCTTTGTCGGGTTTCTGCTGGTAATATCGGCCAACGTAATCATCAGCGATCCAGGACCGGCAGCTATTGGTTGGGGCTTGTTCCTGAGCGGCTGGCCATTGTATTACCTGTTGAAGCGGGTGCTGTGAATGAGTAAGGAATGGTCAAATCCTAGTTCGATAGCCTCAATACGGTCGTTGTACGACTAATGCCTGTAAGACGTAGTGCCTTCCTGCAATATTCCTTGAAAAAACTATCTTATCCAACGTTTATACGGTCAGCCCTCCGTTTTTCAAAATTTTCAACAATCTTGCCTTGTTATTTGATGCTAATACAGCCTGAAGCCGTTTTTGTTGAAAAGTATGAAGGACTACATCCGCCCGATTAAACGCCTGTTAGTCGCCAACCGGGGCGAAATTGCCATCCGTATCATGCGGGCCGCTACGGAATTAGGCATTACCACCGTTGCCGTCTATACGTACGAAGACCGGTACTCGCTTCACCGCTACAAAGCTGACGAAGCTTATCAGATCGGTCGTGATGATGACCCATTAAAGCCTTACCTCGATGTAGAAGGCATCGTTTTGCTGGCTAAACGGCATCAGGTCGACGCTATTCACCCCGGCTACGGGTTTCTGTCAGAGAACGTTAAACTGGCGCGTCGGTGCCGCGAAGAAGGCATTATTTTCGTTGGTCCCTCCCCCGAAGCGATGGATGCCCTGGGCGATAAAGTACGGGCTAAGAACCTCGCTACCAAAGCCGGTGTCCCTATGATTCCGGATTCTCGGGAGGAAAACATGAGCCCGGAATTTGCCCTTAGCGAAGCCCAGCGCATTGGCTTTCCGGTTATGGTGAAAGCCGCTGCCGGTGGTGGCGGACGTGGGATGCGCGTGGTACGGGAGGCCGAACAATTCGAAAAAGCGTTTACGGAAGCCAAAAACGAAGCACGTAACGCCTTCGGCGACGATACGATTTTCCTGGAAAAATTCATTGAAGACCCCAAGCACATTGAAGTGCAATTATTGGGCGATCAACACGGCAACATCGTTCACCTGTACGAACGGGATTGCTCCGTGCAACGGCGATTCCAGAAGGTTGTCGAAGTGGCCCCCTCCTTCGGACTACGTCAGGAAACTAAGAATAAGCTGTACGAATACGCCTTACAACTCGGCCGCGCGGTTAACTACTCCAATGCCGGTACGGTTGAGTTCCTGGTCGATAAAAACGAAACGATTTATTTCATTGAGGTCAACCCACGGATTCAGGTTGAGCACACGATTACGGAGGAGGTAACCGGTATCGACATCGTGCGGACGCAGATTCTGATCGCGATGGGCTACAAGCTTTCCGACAACGGAATCTATATCAATCACCAGGACGAGGTACCTCTCAACGGTTACGCCATTCAGTGCCGGATCACGACTGAAGACCCTGCCAACGGGTTTAAACCCGACTTCGGTACCATCATTGCGTACCGGAACGCGGCTGGCTTCGGTATCCGCTTGGACGAAGGCAGCAGCTACGCGGGCATGAAAATCTCGCCCTATTTCGACTCCATGATCGTGAAAGTGTCGGCGCGGGGCCGGACGCTGAAAGGCGCCACGCAACGCCTGACACGCGCCCTGGTTGAGTTCCGGATTCGGGGGGTTAAGACCAACATTGGCTTCCTGCTGAATGTGATCAGCCACCCGATTTTCCAGCGGGGCGAAGCCCGCGTTTCGTTCATCGAAAGCCATCCTGAACTGTTCAATTTACGCCAGCCTCAGGACCGCTCGACGCGGGTACTCAACTACCTCTCGAATGTGATCGTGAACGGAAATCCTGAAGTCAAAAAGAAGGACGACAGTAAAGTATTCCGTACGCCCGTTGTGCCTCCCTTCGACATTTACGGAGCTCATCCCGACGGCAGCCGCAATCGGTTGAAAGAGCTGGGCCGGGAGAAGTTCGTGGAGTGGGTAAAGGACCAGAAATGCGTTCTGTATACGGACACTACGTTCCGTGACGGCCACCAGTCGCTGCTTGCTACACGAGTGCGGACTCAGGATTTACAAAAGGTTGCTGAGGGTTTCGCCAAGAATCACCCAGAATTGTTCTCTATGGAGGTGTGGGGTGGCGCTACGTTCGACGTATCGATGCGATTCCTCTACGAAAGCCCCTGGAAACGGCTGGCCGCCCTGCGCGAAGCCATGCCAAACATGCTTTTGCAAATGCTGTTCCGAGGGTCTAATGCCGTTGGCTATTCGGCTTACCCCGATAACCTGATCGAGAAGTTCGTAGAGCAGTCGTGGGAAACGGGTATCGACATCTTCCGCATCTTCGATTCCCTGAACTGGGTTGAAGCGATGAAAGTCAGCATGAAAGCCGTTCGCGAACGTACTGATGCGCTTTGCGAAGCGGCTATCTGTTATACGGGTGATATGCTCGCGCCTAACCAGACGAAGTACACCCTTCAGTACTACCTCGATATGGCCCGCCAGCTCGAAGATGAAGGAGCGCACCTGCTGGCCATAAAAGACATGGCCGGACTGCTGAAACCATTGGCTGCCGAAGTCTTAGTTCGGGAACTGAAGCAAGCTGTAAGTATTCCAATTCACCTGCATACGCACGATACGGCAGGTATTCAGGCCGCCACGTATCTAAAAGCCATTGATGCGAACGTCGATATTGTTGACTGTGCGTTAGGTGCTTTATCGGGCCTTACGTCACAACCGAATTTCAATTCGGTAGTCGCCATGATGCAGGGCCACGAGCGCGAATGCCCCATCAACCTGCATTCATTGAATGCCTATTCGAACTACTGGGAAGACGTTCGGGAATACTATTATCCGTTCGAGTCGGGCATGAAAGCCGGCAGCGCGGAAGTGTACGAAAACGAGATTCCGGGTGGCCAGTATTCGAACCTGAAACCGCAGGCCATTGCAACCGGCCTGGGCGATAAGTTTGAAACATTGAAGAAAAACTACGTAGTAGCCAACCAACTCTTTGGCGACATTGTGAAGGTAACGCCCTCATCGAAAGTGGTGGGCGACATGGCGATCTTCATGACGGCGAATAACTTAACGGCTGACGACGTACGTCAACGGGGCGATTCGCTAACGTTCCCTGAGTCGGTGAAGGAGTTGATGAAAGGTATTCTGGGTCAACCCGTCGGTGGCTTTCCGGAAGATATTCAGCAAATTGTGTTGAAGGGTGAGCAGCCGATTACCGGTCGTCCGAATGAGCATCTGAAACCCATTGACTTCGATAAAGACTTTGCTACGTTCCAGGAGAAATACCCGCTCAACGACGGCTTCGTCGACTATTTGTCGTACCAGATGTACCCGAAGGTATACGACGAATACTACAAGGCAAACGAGCAGTATGGCGACGTCAGCGTCATTCCAACGCCTGCTTTCTTTTATGGCCTGAAGGAGAATGAAGAGATTTTGATTCAGATTGAAGAAGGTAAAAACATCCTGGTTCGTCTGCTCTTCATGTCGGAGCCCGACGAGTTCGGTATGCGTACCATTACGTTCGAGCTGAACGGTCAGAGTCGCCAGGTTCAGGTCCGCGACAAAGCCTCGAAAGTAGAAAAGGCCATGAACGCGAAAGTGAGCAAGCCGGAAGATGTGGGGGCTCCGCTGCAAGGCCGATTGACCCGTATTCTGGTTAAGGAAGGCGACGTAGTGAAAAAGAACCAGCCGTTGTTTGTTATCGAAGCGATGAAAATGGAAAGTATCGTAGCGGCTCAAAAAGAGGGCAAAGTTTCTAAGATTGTGCTCCAAGAAGGTACAGTTGTAGAGCAGGACGACTGCGTAGTAGAATTGTCGTAACTTTACAATAAGCTATGGCTACACTATGAGCTTACTCAATCGGATCACAATTGTGCCTGATGTGTGCAATGGTAAGCCCACTATACGCGGGATGCGTATCACGGTTAAAACCATATTGGAATATTTGGCGGCTGGTGAGTCTATAGAGAATATATTAGACGCTTACCCTTTCCTGGAGCGTGAAGACATTCAGGCATCTCTAGAGTATGCAGCTGTATTGGCGGACGTTCGGGTTGATACCTATCCGCTCCCACTAGCAGCATGAAGTACCTGGTGGATGTTAACCTGCCAAAGAAGTTCCGTTTCTTCAACACAGCGGATTTCACATTTGTGGTAGATATAAAAGCGACACTACCAGATACTGAAATCTGGACCTATGCGCTAGAAACTGATTTTGTAATCTTAACTAAAGACGCTGATTTCTATATACGTGCATTGACAGCAGAACGACGGCCTAAAATCATTCGTTTCAAGTTAGGCAATCAAACGTTATCCGATTTGCACCAATATTTTTCAGATTACTTATTTCTGCTTACGGATCTTATTCGAGCGCATTCCTTACTGGTAGCTTATCCGGACCGAGTTGATATCATTTTTAAAGGCAAGGCCACCGTACAGTACGGTGGCCTTTTTGTTTATACGAATATCCTTTTGCCCTTACGAATTACCTTCATATGCCGTAAGCAAAATCAGTTAGTTGGATTAGGTAACGTTTTGTTAAACAAAAGCTTGCGGTAACTAATTTAGATAGTATTAGCCTGATAAGCCCTATGGAAAATCAACCACCCATTCCCCCAACAACACCTGCCTACATGAGTCAGAACGACGAACGGATGTGGGCGATGTTAACGCATTTAAGTGCCTTACCCGGTTCGTTTGTGCTTATCGGGAGCATTGTGCTTCCAATAGTCATCTGGCAGATTCAGAAAGAGAAGTCGGCCTATGTTGATTACCACGGTAAAGAAGCCGTTAACTTCAACATCACAATAGCCATTGCCGCGGCTGTATCGTTTCTGCTGATGTTTATCCTGATCGGCTTTGTATTGATCTGGATAGTTGGTGCTGTGTGGATTGTGTTTACCATTATCGCAGCAATCAAAGCGAATAATGGTGAATATTATCGCTACCCCGTAACGATACGGTTCATCAAATAGAATTAAGTCATGGGTTGTCATTGGTCATTTGTAGTTCTGGTAAACAGTGACAATAAATGACTACCCATGACTTACCAACTAAATTTCAGTTCCTTCTTCAACCGGTTCCGGCACTTCCTTCCCATCTGCGTCGATGATAGCCGGGCGAGGTCGACGGCGATTGACGAGGTAAAACAGGGGTGGTATGATTAGCGGTGTAAAGAACAACGTTGTCGTTAAACCGCCGATGATTACGGTTGCCAGCGGCCGCTGTACATCGGAGCCAATCCCGCTCGAAATGGCGGCCGGGACCAGACCAATGATGGCCACAATCATAATGGCCATAATAGCCCGGAATTGTTCCTGAGCGGTTTCGATGGCAATGTCCAGTAATGGCTTTTCGCTGCTCCGAAGGTTACGGTTGAGCGCCGACACCAGCAAGACCCCGGCCATAACCGAAATACCGAAGATCGACACAAACCCTACTCCAGCCGATACGTTAAAATTGTAGCCACGTAGCAGCAAGGCCCCTATCCCCCCGGCCAACGCAAACAGCAAACAAGTAAGGGTTAGCAGCGTATCACGGACGTTACCGTAGAGCATAAACAGGAATAGAAATACGACAACAATCGTCAGCGGAATAGAAATCGCTAACTGCCCACCGGCCCGTTCCAGGTTCTCGTACTGGCCACCGTAGATCACGCTGTAACCTTCGGGTATTTTGACGTGTTGCCTCACCTTGTGACTAATCTCACGAACAAACCCTCCTTGGTCACGCCCCCGAATATTGGTCCGTACCGTAACCATGCGTTTGCCGTTGATGCGATAGATATTCGTTTGCCCCTGCACGTAACGGATGTCGGCCAGTTCGCTCATTGGAATCAACGCACCCGTTGCCGACGGAACCTGCAATAAGCGAATGGCGTCGATACTTCCGCGACTTTCCGGCGTGAACCGCACGACGATATCGTACCGCTTAGCTTCGTCATAGACTGAGCCGATGGCTTTACCGCCAATCGCAGCTTCGATCATATTCTCAATCTCCGAGACATTGATGCCATAGCGAGCCGCAGCAGGTCGGTTAATCTTAATAGCTAGTTGATCTTGTGGGCCTTCCTGCTCAATATTTACAGACACAGCTCCGTTCATTCCCCGCACCAGGGCGGCAATACTATCGGCTTTGGCCCGCATCAGGTCCAGATCGTTACCAACCACCGAAATGGCCAGATCAGCCGCGCTCCCAGTCACAATCTCCATAACCTGGTCAATGATGGGTTGTCCCGATGAGAAGAACGCACCGGGAAATGCCTCTTGCAGTTCATTCTGCATCGAACGCACAATCTCCTTCTTCGATACGCTATCCGACCAGGTACTGTAATCCTTCAGGCCAACCAAGATTTCAGTCCGGTCAGATGGAAACGGATCGGTGCCATCGTCGTTACGTCCCGATTGGGTGATAACGAAGTTCACGGGCTTGTATTTACCGATGATGTCACGGATTTTCGGCGCGATCTTGGCGTTTTCCTGGATGGTTATACCCGATGGCATAAAGGCCCGCATGAAAATCGATCCTTCGTCTAACTCGGGTAAAAATTCGGTTCCGAGTTTCAACCCAAACCCGATCATAACCAATACTATCACCAACCCACCTCCTACAACCAGGCGCGGAGCCTTAAACAATGCCGACTTCAGTAACCACTGATACCCCCGCTCTAAAGGCGATAACAAGAAGTTCTTGTGTTCTTTAAGGGGTTTACCGTCTGGCGAAAGTGCCTTCCGGAAGGCAAACGATATCAACACCGGAATTATGGTTAAGGCACACAGCAACGAACCAATCACGGCGAACGACAACGTCAACGCCATCGGGCTAAAAAGCTTCCCTTCCACCCGCTGCATGAGCAGAATTGGCATGTAGGCCAGGATGATGATCGTAACCGAGAAGAAGATTTCCCGGGCTACTTCCCCCGCCGAGCGTGTCGTTACGTTGACAACGCCCTGGTTGCGCTCGGCCGGTCCCGCTGATCGGTACCTTCGAATCAGGTGTTCGGCCATAACGCTCGCTCCGTCGACAATGATACCAAAGTCAATGGCACCTAATGAGAGAAGGTTAGCCGGAATGCCTACCAGCTTCATCAGGATGAACGCGAACAAGAGCGAGAACGGAATGGTGACCGTCACGACCAAAGCGGCCCGTAGGCTACCCAGGAACAGCACGAGCAGAATCACCACAATCGAGATACCTTCGATGAGCGTATGCGCAACCGTTTCCAGCGAGTGATCAATTAAGAATCCCCGATCATAAAGTACGCGTAGATGAACCCCTTTTGGCAGCTCACGGGCTTCGAGATCAGCAATTTTTGCTTTGAGCAGTTCAAGAACCTCACTTGGATTTTCGCCCCGGCGCAACAGCACAATTCCTTCGGTCGCGCCCACTACGTCAAGCTTCTCGTCCGGTATCCGGTACCCTAAAATTCCGGAGGGTGAGGGCGGGTTAATCTCGACACTTGCCACATCGCGCACCAGAACCGGTACGCCTTCATTGGTCTTTAATACAATATTGCCAATGTCGTCGGGCGTCTTGAGTGCTCCAAGGCCACGAACGGCAAACCCCTGCCCTCCCCGAGCAATGATATTACCACCCGTGTTTTGGTTGTTCTTTCCGACGGCATCGATAACGTCCTGTAGGGTCAGATCAAACTTGCGGAGATTGGCCGGGTTCGGAATAACCTGATACTGCTTAATCGGCCCACCGAAGGTTGTTACGTCGGCTAGCCCCGGCACTTGCAGCAATTGCGGAATAATCGTCCAATCCTGCAAATCACGCAACTGCATCGGTGTCATACTGGCCGGTGCTTCAATGACATACCGATAGATTTCGCCCACGGCTGTTGTTAACGGGGCAAGTTCGGGTTCGACTCCTTCGGGTAACTGAGCCTGACTAAGCCGTTCGATGATTTGCTGGCGGGCAAAGTAATCCGATACGGTCTCATCAAAGTTCAACTGAACAACCGACAGCCCGAAAATTGTCCGCGAACGCCGATCTGTTACGTGCGGTACGTTGTTGAGCACCCGCTCAATGGGAATCGTAACCTGCTGTTCTACTTCCTCAGCCGCACGCCCTTCGTACTTGGCTATAATAATGACGTTTGTATCGGCTATATCGGGGTACGCTTCAATCTTCAGGAGTTTGAAGCACCATAAGCCTAGTCCCATCATCGCAACCGCCAGCCCAACAACGACCCAGCGATTACGAAGCGAGATTGTTATTAATTTCTGAATCATAATTTAGTAGGAGGACGGGGAGAGAGGGGAGGAATGGGAAGAAAGGAAAAGTTTAGAAGTAATCAGTGCTCTTCGTTCCTTTCATCCCACTCTTCCCCTTCTCCGTTTCTTCCCTCTTGTTATCAATACCCAAAACTTAAGCCTTTCAACTGCATTACGTTATCGACGACCACAGCCTCATTTTCGCGTAGACCGCTCTGTACAACAATCCGATCGGCTCGTTGCTGACCGAGCTGAACCGCCCGACGTTCGACCGTCTGTGGTCCGGCCTGAACGAATACGTAATCACGTCCTTGCACAGTTACAACCGCATCGCGCGAAACGGTCATGAACTGACCTTCTGTAACCCCAAACTGTACGGTGGCAAACATGCCCGCTTTCAACCGACCGTCAGGATTACTCACCGCAATGCGCAGTTTAATCTGTCGGGTGGTGTTATCGACGTAGTCGTTTATGTCATCAATACGACCTGCGAACCGCTCATTTGGAAACGAGGCAAAATTGAGCGTACAAGGCAGTCCTTTCTTGATACTGCCAAATTGATTCTCAGGAATTTCGCAGACGACCAAGATGGTATTCGGCTTTGCTCGACGTAACGCTTCGGGATCAAAACCAGCGAGTTTAAGCGTGGCTTCGTCGGAAATAATGGCCGCTTCTTCGTTGGCCAGTTGCGTTTGGGCTTCAATTACTTCTTTGCCTGATGCTGCTCCGTGCGCCTGCAAATCTTTTACGCGCTCCAGGTTTCCCCGCTGCGTCTGAATATTGATCCGGTGCTGCAAAATGGCGGTGTAGTTATCGGACAAGCCCGGATCGTCGAATAGAACAAGCCGCTCAGCCGGGTTTTCGACAGACCGCAACACCATCGCGGCTATGTGTCCTGGCGCGGCAAAATCAGTTTGTACGGCTCCAGGTTTCGTGGGTTGCGTCCTGAACGGCCGGATCATGGCGGCATCTGGAAACGTAATACGCATGCCATCCGGACTGATTGTCGGACGAGGTACGGAGTTTACCACTGGTTTTGCCTTGTCCTTACAGGCAAATGCAGCAAACGCCAGCAAGACGAGTGAATGACGGAACTTCATGTTAATAGTTATTGATCTGACCGGTTACGTACAGCAACCGGACGTAGTTTTGACGGTAGGTATAAAGCTCTTCGTAATACGTCGTTTGCGTATCGAACCAGGAGCGCTGGGCTTCTAATAAGTCGATGAGGTTGGTAGCACCCCGCAGGTATGCGTAGCGAACAGACGCCAACACCCGGTCGGCATCGCGCCGGATGCCGGTGTAACGATCGATGTTACGTCGGCTGGTCATGAACGACTGGTACGCCGTTTCGACTTCCGACCGAATGCGTGCCTGCGTCAACATGGCGGTCTGACTAGCCTGCTCCTGTAAGACCCTCGATTTCTGAATTTCGCCCTGATTGCGGTTATAAACGGGCAGTTCAAGCGTCAGAAATATACCCGCATACGGCACGGCATTCTGCGGGTTCCAGATTAGTCCCGCTTCATTGCGAGGCTTAGCCAGCACCTGTTGCAGATCCACGTTGCGACGGGCTGTTTCGAGATTCGCTTCCGCGACCTGCACATCCGAGCGGGTCATAGTGGCCAGGCGAATTAAACTATCCGGGCTGGCCACCACGGTGGGATACAGACGTAGTGGATTGATAACCATCGGATGAACGATCGAATCGTTCATGGCTACGCTGATGCTGTCGGTTGTTCCCAACACTAACCGCAATTCATTCAGCCGATTACTTAGCGTCTGCTGCGCTGAACGGGTCTGAATGTCATACTGGTCGGAGATTAACTGCGTACGGGTAAGGTCGGTGCTACTGATGACCAAATCTTTGAGCCGTACTTTGTTCAGCTGTACGAGCGTGTCGACGTTTGCTTTTGCACGTTGCAACAAAGCAAGCTGCACCCGAGCGTACCAGGCATCGAGGAACCGGTTAGCCGCATCGAACAGCAAATTGCGTTCGGTTTCGGCAACGCTTTTCGTAGCCAGATCGGTGTTTGCTTCGGCGAAGCGGCTCCGGTAAGTACGTTTGTTATAAATGTCAAACTCCTTGGTCGCCTGTAACCAAAACTGCCGACGCTGACGATTAAAGGGGCTCACCGCATCGGAAACAGGAGCGATTGCCCCTTGGTTTAACTGGAAAAGAGTTTGATTATTCAGTACAGGATTCGGCCGGAGATTTGCCGTAACCTGATCGGCCTGCGCAGCGTTAATGTTTAAACGCTCAACGCGCAGCACCGGACTAGTAGCCCGGACTTGTTGCAGGGTCTGTCGTAGCGTCAGCGGTGTCTGCGCAGAAGCGCACAGACTTAACGCACTGACTGACAGCAAATAACAGATGCGTGTTCGGTACAGCATTCGATTAGAAAGAACTCAGCAAAGAAACAGTCCTACCGATCGAAATGCAGCAAAAACTCAATTAAAAGGTTGTTAAATATACTTAGTAGAATCTTGTGTGCTTCGCTTAATAAGTCCTGCTTAGCTGACTAAAACCAGGGGCGACGTACTTTAAATGACTTACGTAAGCCACTGATTAAAAGGAAAGCTCCAACAATACCGAAGATGATGGCCAGCAACGTAATGTGTAGGATGGCGAACAGGACGGCGACCAAAATAATGATGACGGATGCCTTTAGCTTCCAGCTAATGCGTTGCCACCAGTTCAGCTCCTCACGTAACGGTATACCAAGACCTTGCCGGATGCGGTTACCGAGTCGAAGTTGATTTTTGGGCTTCGGTTTGGGCCGGGGTTGTTGCGTCGTTGTTTCGGTTGACGTTGCCAGTACGGTCTGCATTCGGTGGAGTCGACGCGTAACTCGTGTGTTGGTTAGCTCAATTGGCGATACGTCAGCACGGGCAATAGCTTCATCATTTACGTTCGTATCATGTACGGCTAGCACCTCTTCTTTACCCAGCCAATCGGGCGTTAGCGCAACCGAATCACGCGTTGGGGGCTCCACTGGCAGACGGGCAGCCGCACGAGGGGTTCGCTGAAAATAGGCAACGGGGCGATGGCAGGACGAAAAGAAAAGGCACAGAGAAGCTGCGAAAAGGATAACGGCGTTTTTCATTAGGTTGTATTTCGTGCAAACAAAGTTGTAGGCGCAAAACCGTTTAGACAACGAAACAGGTAAGCCAGTTAATATGATTTGCCTAAAAAAGCGCTAAAAACTGATTGACGTATCGGCGTTCCCGCCAGCCGATAAGTATAGAAAAGGAGCCTTCTTACTTTTTCAGCTAAACCGTTTTACCCGTTGTGTTTATGCGTCGAATTCTGCTTTGGCTAAGTGTATGTATAGGAATCGCCCAACTTGCTAACGGTCAAACCTCCGAACCTGTTTTCAATTACGATGAAGCGAAAGTAGGTTCTTATACGCTTCCTGATCCCTTACTTGCAGCAAATGGCAAGCGTATCACCACAAAAACCGAATGGAAAAGTCGCCGGACAGAACTGCTTAACCTATTCGCCGAACAGGTGTACGGAAAAACACCGACCCAACGAGTACGGCTGCGCTTTCAAACGACTCATACCGATCCCAATGCGCTAGGCGGACGAGCCATACGAAAACAGGTATCGATCTTTTTCGCGGACCATCCGAAATTGCCCTCAATCGACGTACTGCTTTATGTTCCGAAAGCCGCTAAACAACCTGTTCCCGTTTTTTTAGGACTTAATTTCTGCGGCAATCACTGCGTCACAACCGAGGCCGACATTCCGCTGTCGACCCGCTGGATGACTAATGCTCCCGGCGGAGTTTCGGTCAATAATCGCAACGGCGAACCGCAAGCCACTGAAAAAGCCCGCGGTATGCAGGAACGTCGCTGGCCAATTGACACGATCCTGGCGCGGGGTTATGCGGTAGCGACTGCTTATTATGGCGACATTGAGCCCGATCATCCGGCAGGATGGCGGTCAGGTATACGGTCTGTCCTCGGCGATACGACTCGCTCCGATAACTGGGGAGCCATTGGTGCCTGGGCGTGGGGTATGAGCCGGATACTGGACTATTTACAGACCGAATCGGCCGTCGACACTAAACGGGTTATTGGCATTGGGCACTCACGCATTGGTAAAGCGGCTTTATGGGCCGGTGCGCAGGATGAACGCTTTACGGCTGTTATCTCCAATGAATCGGGTGAAGGGGGGGCGGCACTCGCCCGCCGTTGGTATGGCGAAACTGTGGAGCGTATCAACACCAGCTTCCCGCACTGGTTCTGCAAGCAATACAAAACCTACAATCAGCGCGTCGATGCCTTACCCGTCGATCAGCACGAGCTACTGGCCTTGGTTGCCCCCCGCCCGCTTTACGTGGCCAGCGCCGATGGCGATCAATGGTCAGACCCGAAAGGCGAATTTTTAGGGGCCGTTCAGGCAGAATCCGTTTACACATTATTTGGCAAAACTGGATTGGGCACAACCACCTTTCCGGCTATCAATCAACCCGTTGGCCAAACGGTACGTTACCACAACCGCAGCGGCAAGCACGACGTTACGGTATATGACTGGATTCAATACCTGCGGTTTGCCGACGAATTAGTTCGGTAGTCGTGCCTACCTTTGGGGCATGATACCCGAAAATGATCCGCAACCCTGGCAGGTTGAAAACTCCGAGTACATCCACCAACGCCCCTGGTTTACCGTTCGTAGAGACTCCGTCCGGATGGCGAATGGTGGCCACATTCCCGACTATTTCATCTTCGAATATCCGAGCTGGATCAACGTAGTGGCCGTTACCACCGACGGTCAGTTGGTACTTATCCGCCAGTATCGGCATGGTATTGCGGGCGTTCACTACGAACTGTGCGCGGGTGTTGTCGACGCGGGCGAAGATCCCCTGGTGGCAGCTCAGCGCGAGCTTCTGGAAGAAACCGGCTTCGGCGGTGGTCAGTGGGAATCGCTGCTGACGCTTTCGGCAAACCCCGGCACGCACTCAAATCGTACGTATGCCTATCTGGCAACCGGCGTTGAGTTGAAGCAAGGCCAGCATCTTGAAAGCACCGAAGAAATTACAGTGCATTTAGTGTCACCCGAGCGAGCCCAACAGATCATCGACAACGGTGAGATGATGCAGTCACTACACATGGCTCCGTTGCTGCGGTATCTGTTAAGCCTTAACCAACCATCCGTTTAAATTGGCTTTTCAACTTTGCGGGCAGATGCGGAAGGGCAAGTAAGGCTTGTAACGCATCCTGATCGGTCGTTTTTCCTAAATACCAGTCGGCCACATCCCGAACTGTAACGGGGTAAGGCGATTGCTCAAGTAACTGGATGCTATCCCCCTGTTGCAGGTAGCCTTCCTCAACTACTCGAAAGTAAATGCCGCATCGAACGGCATCACTGAACTTCTTCGCCATAAATCGGTCGTCGAAGCGGGCGTTTAGTTTGTAACACGGGAAACGGGGCTGAACGGCCCGGAGTATTACGCTACCGATCCTATATACATCGCCGATACAGACATCGTCGTCGAGTAAGCCAGCCGTCGTCAGATTTTCGCCAAACAGGCCATGCGACCAGTCCGTACGCATCGGTAGCTGCTCCTGCCAGTACGTATAATGGGCGACATCATAGGCATAAACAGCCTTATCGAGTCCGCCATGAACGGTCAGGTCGGCCTGCGCATCACCTGCGATGTTTAAGGACGTAACGGCTAACTTGTCCGGAGTCGGCTGTTTATAGATGCTTGTTTCAAAAACTCGCCCACCCCAGGTTATGGTGGCTGGCGTTCCCACATTGACGGATAAAACTTCCATACGTATTGCCCCTGTATTGATTTCGTTAAACGTACTACGCAACGGCTTCATAGCGCCCGGCTACTTACTGCGCTCGAAAATAGCGTATCTTTGTGGCCCTTCATCAATTGTTCCCGTAGTTAATTAATACGTGTAATACCGCTCAGACAGTGATTATTCCTCTGGCCCATCGCGCCGACCAAACCCAAGAGTACTACTTCTCCGTCAAGCTGGCCGAAGTTCGTCGCCTTCAGGCAGCCGGTCACGATGTCATCAATATCGCCATCGGCAATCCCGACATGATGCCTTCGGATGGCACCATCGATGCCCTCATTGCTTCAGCCAGGCAGCCGGGTTCTCATGGTTATCAACCGTATAAAGGTACGCCGAACCTGCGCCAGGCGATTACGCAGTTCTATGCGCATACGTATGGCGTTACACTCGACCCCGATACGGAAATTTTACCCCTTATTGGTTCAAAAGAAGGCATTACGCATATTTCGTTAACGTTTCTGAACGATGGCGATGGCGTCCTGGTGCCGGAACTGGGCTATCCCGCGTATCGGGCCGTTAGCCAGATGCTGGGCGCAACCGTACGTGAGTATCCGCTACTGGAACATAGCGGCTGGCAACCCGATTGGGACGTAATGGCCGATATAGTTGCGGAATCCGCCGGTGGTCATGCCACAAAAATCATCTGGCTGAATTACCCGCACATGCCGACGGGCGCTCCGGCGACGCACTCGTTGTTCGAGCGGGCGGTTCGTTTTGCGCACGATAACGGTGTACTGCTCTGCCACGACAATCCCTATAGTCTCATTCTGAACAAGAAGCCGCCCATCAGCCTGCTTTCGGTCGATGGCGCCAAAGACGTAGCAGTTGAGCTAAACTCCATGAGCAAGTCGCATAATATGGCGGGCTGGCGGATCGGCTGGATGGCCGCAGCGAAGCCGTACGTCGACGCTGTACTGACCATGAAAAGTAACGTTGACTCCGGCCAGTTCAAGCCCATTATGGACGCAGCCGCGGTTGCGCTCACCAACTCCGACGACTGGCACCGCCAACGTAACGATGTGTACCAGGGCCGGTTAAATGCGGTTCACGCTTTCCTGGATGCACTCGGCTGTACGTACTCAGCGGATCAGGAAGGGCTTTTTATCTGGGCTAAGCTGCCCGACTCCGTCACTTCTCCCGAAGCGTTAGTCGACGATCTGCTCTATAACAAGCATGTGTTCATCACGCCTGGCTTCATCTTCGGCCCGAAAGGTCAGCGGTACATTCGCGTTTCGTTGTGCATGCCCAAAGAGCGCATCGAGCAGGCGGTGGGTCGTCTGAACCGGGATTGAGCTGACTTTATTTGATTAAACTGATGATTTGGTTAGGCTTCTGAGTATGATTAAAGCACAGTACAAATATTCTGATATTACTGCGAAAGTAATTGGCTGCGCTATGGAAGTCCATCGTGTTCTTGGCAGCGGATTCCAGGAAGTTATCTATCAGCGTGCCTTGGCCGTCGAGCTTGAACAGTGCGGATTAGACTTTGCCAGAGAGTATGATATGCCAATATTCTACAAAGGTGTTGCAGTAGGAGGTCGTAGAGTTGACTTTTACGTTGAGAATAAAATCGCGGTTGAGCTGAAAGCGCTAAAAGAGTTAGAGGACATACATCTGGCACAAGCCATAAATTATCTTGAAGCCTACAATCTTGAGATTGGCCTGCTAATCAATTTTGGAGGTTTGAAACTAGAATTCAAGCGACTTCTCAACCCACGTTATCGTATAACTAATTAGTACCGAACACACGCAGGTGTCGCAGGTGTTTATCTGCTTAATCAGAAAAAATCAGTTTAATCCCGGTTATGACAATCAGCATTATAGGTATCGGCTTACTCGGCGGCTCATTCGCGTTGGCAGTACGTGAAAAATACCCCAAAGCCCGATTTGTTGGCGTCGACGCTTCACCGGTACACGGGCAACTGGCGATTGCCAAAGGCATTGTCGATGACGTTCGTTCGCTCGACGAAGCCGTAGCGATGAGCGACCTCATTGTGCTGGCCATTCCGGTCAATGCCATTGTTGAATTACTCCCTTCGCTGCTGGATACGTTACCTGAGAAAGCGACCGTGGTGGATCTGGGGTCAACGAAAGAGCTGATCTGTCAGGCCGTAGAAGGTCACCCGAAGCGGGCGCAGTTTGTAGCCGCCCACCCCATGGCAGGTACGGAAAATTCGGGGCCGGGTGCCGCCTTCCGGGAGTTGCTACCCGGCAAAAATCTCATCATCTGCGACCGTGAAAAGAGCCGTCCTGACAGCCTGAAACTGGCCGAAGCGCTGTTCCTGGACATTGGCATGAAGATTTTCTACATGACGCCACAAGAGCATGATTTGCACCTAGCTTATGTTTCGCACTTGAGCCACATCAGCGCCTTCGCCCTGGGCCTGACGGTGCTGGAAAAAGAGAAAGATGAACAAGCCATCTTCGATATGGCCAGTACGGGTTTCAGCTCAACGGTACGCCTGGCTAAAAGCTCACCCCAGATGTGGGCACCGATTTTTGCTCAGAACCGCACAAACGTATCACAAGCGCTGGCCGATTATATTGAGTTTTTGCAGCAGTTCAAGCAGGTCATCGACGATCAGGACGTAACAACCTCGCTCGAATTTATGCAGCGCGCCAACGTAATCCGGCGCGTACTGGATGGTATTGAAAAGCGATGAGTCTTATTGCTCATTCCTTGTCATTAATCATGGGTTATCATTGATTGTATTAGGTAGAGCCGACACACTATCACAACCCATAATTAATGACCAATGACTACAAATGACTAATCAACTAAGGTTTTTTGAGTAGGTAGTTGATGCCAACGGTTGTTTGCGTTTGCAGCGTTGAATTATCGGATAAACAACGACCGTAATTCCGCTCATGAAGGGCTTCGAGCGACCACCGCTTACCTAGCCGGTACTGGCCCCCTACCCCTGCATTGACCATCCCGAACCGGTTGGTTTCTTCAACCCGTAACGTACCACCGGTTGGCGTTGCTTCAAACGTATACGTCCGGTTGCGGCTCTGTCCGTAATAATAACCGGCTTGTCCGAATACCGTTACCTTATTCGTACGCATGAAGTAGTACCGGGTCGACAAACCAGCGCCCGTGTAACTGTACTGCTTGCCGTTGGTCTCGTGCCGCCCCTCAACATTCACTGACCAGCCATTCTTCACAAAATACTGCGCCCGTGGCGTTATCCGCCCGTAGGTACCTGTGGGCCCGCTCGTTCCGCCCCCAAGCCCCAGTCCAACGCTAAACTTACCCTGACCCAACAGGTCATTTTGCTTACTCTTCGGTTGGGTCTGAGCCACGGCTACCAACGGGAGCAAGACGAACAGAAGTGAGAATTGTCTTTTCATAAAACAGTTTCCCAAGTTACGCAGTAGATATATAGTACAGTCGCAGTAATCCAGACGACTTAACATTTATTAACAATAATCTTAGCGTTTATGCAACCACAAACTGCTCAGCCAGCCACCCAGTCTGGTACGTTCACCATCGGGAACGATATTACCGTCAATCGGCTAGGCTACGGAGCCATGCGCATCACCGGCCAGGGTATTTGGGGACCGCCCAAAGACCGCGACGAGGCCATTCGCGTTTTGAAACGGACGCTTGATCTAGGCATTAATTTTATCGACACAGCCGACAGCTATGGACCTAACGTATCGGAAGAGTTGATCGCCGAAGCCCTGTACCCTTACCCCGAAGGCTTGCTGATCGCTACGAAAGGCGGCTTATTACGTACAGGACCGAATCAGTGGCCGGTTGACGGAAGCCGCAAGCACCTGGAAGAAGCGCTCGACGGCAGCCTCAAACGCCTGAAAGTCGACCATATTGATTTGTATCAACTACACCGATTCGACGATAAGGTACCCGCCGAGGAGTTCCTTGGCTTTTTGCAGGAAGCGCAGCAAAAAGGCAAAATTCGGCACATTGGCTTATCAGAAGTGGATGTCGATAAAATAAAGCAGGCGCAGGAATACTTTGAGGTGGTTACAGTCCAGAACATGTACAGTTTCGGCCAGCAGCAATGGAATTCGACGCTGAAGTTCTGCGAAGAAAACAACATCGGGTTTATACCCTGGTACCCGCTGGGCGGTGGCGACCTGGAATCCGAGCAGGCTATTCACCGCGTAGCCGAACGTCACGGTGCCAGTGAATATCAGATTGCGTTAGCCTGGTTGCTGGCCGCATCGCCCGTCATGCTGCCGATTCCCGGTACATCGTCGGTGAAACACCTGGAAGAAAATACGGCGGCCGCTGAAATAAAGCTGACCGAAGAAGACCTTCAGGACTTACCGTTGCCCAAGTAATTCACTGAAACAGACTTCTTATGACTTCTCAACAGAAACAGGATCCACAGCAGTTGCTGATGTCAACGCTGCACCGGCTCCAGGATGGCGTCGAACGCGTTTCGCCGGCCAGCGATTTGATTGATCAGTGGAGTCAGGTGCTCGGCGAAGGCAATCAAACGCTGGAGAACATTGCGGATGAATTGTACGTATTGAAACGATCAATGGCCGAAGGAAAAATTCCGCAGATCGCCGGGGCATTACACACGTTGAGTAAACTCACGAAGCAAGCCGCGAACGAATCGTCAGAGGCTGACTTGGTGGGTCAGTTGAACCAACTCGCCGAACTTCTCGACGATGCCTCAGCTCGTATAGCACAGTCCCGCTAAGCCGGGCCGTTCAAGCACAAAAAAGCCAGCCGTTTACGCGGCTGGCTTTTTTTATGGTCTGATGCAGTACTAAGCAGCTTTGTGCAGCGCTTTCACTTTTTCGAAAGCGGCTTTCAGTTCGCTCAACTGTTTTTGCAGATCCTCCTTGATGTAAGCAGGAATATGATCTTTTTCGATGGCATCCTCATAGGCTTCAACCGCTGCATTCTCACCAAACTCTACCGAGCTCAGGACAGTATCGCGGTCTTTGCCGGTCAGCGCGGATTTGATATCGATCCAGGCCCGGTGAATCTTGCTCGATACATCCGTCGACGTAGCGTCAGATACGGCGGAACCATCGATCCGAACAATGTGATCAGCAAGCTGACTCCGGAAGTTCTGGCTTTGAATAACGTAGTGCCGGAACAGGTCATCCAATTGCGGATCTTCGTTGTCTTCGATGGCTTTTTCAAACCCCATGATGCGGTCGTTATTGATCTTCACCAGATCATTGAGATCATCGACAATTTCTTCATTCTTGATCATAATCGTTGTGTTTGATAGTTGTGAATCAGCCAATATAACTGCGTCTACTCCGAATTGTTCATCCATCGGGCGAACATCTTTTTGCGGAAACTGCGTACGCACGAGCCAGTCATTTAAGTTACTCAAGAATGAACAGTGGAATAAATTTATACTTCGGCCAGCTCATACAGTCTATTACGACTATATAATAAATTCCTACTATAATGATTTTTAGGCTTAGTTTACTTTTTTTTATTTTTCTTTCGTAAACGGCGTGTTTTATCCCGTTAGCTCGGTTAGTTCGTGTTTCAACAAATTATTTTTCGGTCATGCAAAACCATAGTACTAGGTTGTTCGTAGTTACATTAATTCTCTGACGAACAGGGGAACGATGCACTAACTTTTTTACTCAATGAAAACATTACCTCAAGACAATACTGATGTCCGTCAGATGCTGAGCGGTAAAGAATCCGCAGCCGTCGGGCGCCGAATGTTTATGCGTTATGTAGGCGCTACGGCCGCGGCAGGCGTAGCCTTAAGTGCCTGCCGCGATCAGGTTATGGAACCCGTTAGCCGGGGGGCGGCCCGTGCGGGCGACACGGTTGATCTGGGCGATATTGGGTATAACGATGTAGGTGTTCTGAACTACGCATACGCGCTGGAACAGTTGGAAGCTGCTTTCTACACCCAGGTTATTATGACCCCCTACATGGGCATGAATGGCTACGAGCGGACGGTTCTGATGGACATTCGTGACCACGAAATTGCTCACCGCGAACTGTTCAAAGCCGCGTTGAGTAGTGCTGCCATTCCGGGTTTAACGCCCAACTTCAGCAGCATCAACTTCAGCAGCCGGGCGTCGGTACTGGGCACGGCCCGCGTTTTTGAAGCCGTCGGCGTATCTGCTTATAACGGAGCGGGTAAACTGATTAAAAACGCCGATTACCTGACACTAGCGGGTAAAATCGTTTCGGTAGAAGCACGGCATACGTCGATTATCAGTGAAATGTTGAATCCAATGACTGCATCTTTTGCTGGCGACGATATCGTAAACCCAGGCTCAAGTTCAGGCTTAGGGGAGGCACGCATGCCCGAAGAGGTTCTAGCTCTGGTAAGACCCTTTATTCAGGAAACAGTCAACGGTAAAAACTACGTAGTAAGATAAGCCCCCAACAGCCATGAATTTACAAAACATACTTAACGAAATAGAAAACGTTGACGCCGAAGTGTACGAACGGCTTGACCACGTATCCCGTCGCCACGTTTTCCAGAATCTGCTTAAGAAAGCGGTTCTGGGCGTAGCGCCTGTTGCTTTCGGTGCTATTTTAAATAAAGCGTATGCACAAAATTCGGCTGTAGTCGAGGTGTTGAATTTCGCCCTGACGCTGGAATACCTGGAAGCCGAATTTTACAACCGGGGACTGGCAGCGCCTAATCTGATTACCGGTGCCGAGGGTCTGAATACGTTCCGGCAAATTGCCAAGCACGAAAATGCTCACGTAGCATTGCTGAAATCAGCCCTGGGTGGCGCGGCTGTTGCAAAACCGAATTTCGATTTCACGGCCAAAGGTACATTCCCAACCGTATTTAGCAGTTACCAAACGTTTATCGCCGTGGCGCAGGCGTTTGAAGACACGGGTGTTCGCGCTTATAAAGGCCAGGCCCCTCGTCTGATCGGTGCGCCGGATGTCCTGACCGTTGCGCTGCAAATTCACTCGGTTGAAGCTCTTCACGCGGCTAAAGTACGTTACTTTAATGGTAATAAAGGATGGATTATGGGATCGGCGGGCTTCCCGGCCGCTGTCTACGCGGGTGAAGGAGAGGTAACACAAGGCGGTGTTAACCTTACGTCGCTCACAGGTCTTAGTGCTGACCGTATTTCGGAAGCGTTTGATGAACCACTAACTAAAGAGCAGGTGCTGGCCATTGCCACTCCGTTCCTGGCCTAGTGATTTCTTCTCCCAAACAAAACGACCGACAGGATTTCTGTCGGTCGTTTTGTTTAGAGACTATTTACCTATTTTAGCCATTGGGCGAACTCGAGGTTATGCCGCCGAGACGTAACGTTGCCCCTTTTTCGTAGGCGGTCGGATTAGACGGGTCAAGGCTGATCTGTGCAATGATGCCATTCCAGCCGGGTATCCGGCTCAGGTCAATTTCGTACACTCGATACTGCCCATCCCCAACGATCGGGAAATTGACGTATCGGTCTTCGAACGGCATGAAATCAATATCGCCGGGTCGAAGCCAGCTCAGGCGGGCCGTGGTCGCCTTGGTTTTGAAAGCGGCCTCTATGTACATCTTGGGCACATCACTTGCCTTCCAGAAAACCCACGGACTTTTTATGCGGAAATCCCGCTTTGTGGTATCTGTCCGCTCCCACCGGATGTTCAGCTCGTTCTGAATGGGCCAGCCTTTATCCTGCGCGTTATAATAATGCCATCCTTCACGGTCGCGGTCGAACCGGAAATTCGGAGCGGCCGAGGGACGGGGCTGACTATAGGCAAATTGCCGGATGTCGGCCAGCGAACCAACAACCAGGTAGTATTCATAGTCGTACTGCCCGTTATGATCGATGACCAGGAACCCGTCGCTGTTCATATATCCGCTGGACTGGTCAAACTCTCCACCGATTTTAGGCGTTCCGAATCCAGCCGTCCGGTACCGGAATTCGTTCCCTCGATACAACCCAACGCCCCGGCCTTTATCGTTCAGTAACGCAACCCAGTTTTCAGTCCCGTACCGGGTAATCATTTCCCGGTCGGCATACTCCGATATGGCAGCATTGGTGAACGGCTGCAGCCCCGTATACGTCACCATCCGGTAGTAGGGACCATTCAGATACACGCAGGGCGTTTCCTGCGTACGGGCTTCATACTGGGTGGTATCGGAACGGTTGACCACCAGGCGGCACCGCACGTGCACTACGTTCCCCTGGAGTTCATACCAATGTTCCATAATGCAGTCAGCGGGCTCATCGAAGAGCGGCCAGATCGACGGGATCGTTTTAACGTACAGCTGATTCTGCGTCTGCTGATAGCTAAGGATACGGGCTGGGTGATTGTAATAATCGCCGGTTTGAACGGGATTCCACCCTAAGCTCCGCCACTGGTTGACCGGATTTTTGCCGTTTACACTGTATGGGATAGGTCCCGAATAGAATGCTGTCTGGAGCTGCCGCCCCAGATCGGCATTGTTGATCATGTTTTCTGAGCTACCGGCCTCAGCGAGGTAGTTAATGGCCCCCCCCATGTTCAGATCGATAGCAACCCGAACTTTATCGTTGGTCAGGAAGAGCCGCTTTTCGGGGGCGAGTTGCTCCTGAGGAGGCAATCCCGTGCTGGGTGTGTTCGGTTTTACGGGCGCTACGTAGGGCGCTGTGGCTGGGTAATCCCGCGTACAGGTGAAGGCCAGGAACCCAATAACAATATAAAGAATCGACTTGTAGAAGCGAAGCATGAACAGCGAGTAATGTCTGGTTAAACCAAAAATAAGGCGCTTACGCGCGTTTTCCAAGTATACTTATCCTGTAACCCTTTCTCTACGACTTGGTAAAATCTGGGAATAGTCACACTTTTTTTGACGTAATCATCCGTCGTTTCGGCTGAAACCACTATTTTTGCAGGATTTTTGGCCACCCACTAATGGCCTCATAGTCACGGCATGACGTATTGTCATTCTTTAGGAGCCATCACTCATTCGGGGCCGCCCGCACGGTTTATTGTCCGCTGAAAAATGCCTAAAAACACTAATATCCGCTCAATTCTTATTATTGGCTCTGGCCCTATTATCATTGGTCAGGCATGTGAGTTTGACTATTCCGGTTCGCAGGCCGCCCGGTCATTACGGGAAGAAGGAATTGAGGTCGCGTTGATTAACTCCAACCCGGCTACCATCATGACTGATCCGATCAACGCGGATCATGTGTACCTGCTGCCTCTGGAGAAAAAATCCATCGTCGAAATCCTGAAAAAACACCAGGAGATGGGTCGGCCGATCGATGCCGTTCTGCCCACAATGGGCGGACAGACCGCGTTGAACTTAGCCATCGACTGCGATAAGGCAGGTATTTGGGAAAAGTATAACGTTCAGATCATCGGCGTAGACATTCGGGCGATTGAGACCACCGAAGACCGCGAAAAGTTTCGGCTCAAGATGCTGGAATTAGGCGTCGGCGTCTGCAAAGGTCGTACGGCCCGTTCGTTCCTGGAAGGTAAAGAAATTGCTCAGGAGATCGGGTTTCCGCTCGTTATCCGGCCGTCATTTACTCTCGGTGGTACGGGAGGTGGCTTTGTGGAGCGTCCTGAAGATTTTGACAAAGCCTTGACGGCTGGTCTGCACGCATCCCCGGTGCACGAGGTCCTGGTTGAACAGAGTGTGATGGGCTGGAAAGAGTATGAGCTGGAGTTGTTACGGGATGGCAACGGTAATTTTATTATCGTCTGCTCGATCGAAAACTTCGACCCAATGGGCATTCACACCGGCGATAGCATCACGGTTGCCCCGGCTATGACCCTGCCCGATACCTTGTATCAGCAGATGCGCGACTTGTCGATTAAGATGATGAACGCTATTGGCACCTTCGCCGGCGGCTGTAACGTACAGTTCTCGGTTAATCCGCAGACCGACGACATCATTGCCATTGAAATCAATCCGCGGGTAAGCCGCTCGTCCGCACTGGCCTCTAAAGCAACGGGGTACCCAATTGCCAAGATTGCCGCTAAAATGGCCATTGGCTATAACCTCGATGAGCTAATCAACCCCATTACGGGAACCACATCGGCCTTCTTCGAGCCTGCCATTGACTACGTAATCGTAAAAGTGCCCCGCTGGAACTTCGATAAGTTCCCCGGTGCTGACCGTTCGCTGGGTCTCCAGATGAAGTCCGTGGGTGAAACCATGGGTATCGGTCGGAATTTTCAGGAGGCTTTACAGAAAGCCTGTCAATCGCTTGAAATCCGACGTAACGGGCTAGGGGCCGATGGGCGTGAACTAACCGATCGGCAAGCACTGACGCAGAGTCTGGCTCACCCAAGCTGGAACCGGCTTTTTCATATTTACGACGCCTTCAAAGCGGGCATGTCGTTCCGTACCATTCAGCAGTTGACCAAGATTGATCCGTGGTTCCTGCATCAGATTGAAGAGTTGATTGAGTTGGAACGCGAAATCCAGCAGTATGACCTGGACGATCTGCCACCGGAATTACTACGTACCGCCAAGCAGAAAGGCTACGCCGACCGGCAACTGGCCCACCTGCTGAGTGTAAAAGAAAGTAAGGTATACGAGTATCGCCAGCGTCATAACATTCGTCGGGTGTACAAGTGCGTAGACACCTGTGCGGCTGAGTTTGAAGCGAAAACGCCTTACTACTACTCGACCTTCAACAACCAGCTACCGATCACGACCGACCGTCCGGAACCCGTTTCCGATCTGCCGGGCAACGAGTCTGTACGTAGCAACCGTAAGAAAGTCGTTGTACTGGGCTCAGGCCCTAACCGCATTGGTCAGGGTATCGAATTTGACTACTCCTGCGTTCACGGGGTTCTGGCAGCCAAAGAAGCGGGGTACGAGACGATCATGATCAACTGTAACCCGGAAACTGTTTCGACTGATCCGGACATTGCCGATAAACTGTACTTTGAACCCGTCTTCTGGGAGCACGTTCACGCGATCATCATGCACGAACAGCCGGAGGGTGTGATTGTGCAGTTGGGTGGTCAGACGGCCCTGAAGATGGCCGAGAAGCTGACGCGTTATGGCATCAAGATTATTGGTACGAGTTGGGAAGCGCTGGATTTGGCCGAAGACCGGGGGCATTTCTCAGAAATGCTGCGCAAGCTGGACATCCCCTATCCGAAATTTGGAACGGTGCGTGAATCGGAAGCGGCCATTGAACTGTCGAGAGATCTTGGCTTTCCGCTGCTGGTTCGCCCGAGCTACGTATTAGGCGGTCAGAGCATGAAGATTGTCATCAACGAAAGCGAACTGGAAACGCACGTTATGAAGATCTTGCAGGATATTCCTGACAACAACATTTTGCTCGACCACTTCCTGGAGAACGCTATTGAGGCCGAAGCCGACGCCATTTGCGACGGTGAAGACGTGCACATTATTGGCATCATGGAGCATATTGAACCCGCCGGTATTCACTCGGGCGATTCGTATGCCTTGCTCCCCCCTTTCGATTTAAGCGAACACGTAATTAGCCAGATTGAAGAGTACACGAAGAAGATTGCGGTTGCCTTGAAAACGGTGGGTTTGATCAACATCCAGTTTGCCGTTAAAGACGAGCAGGTGTATGTGATTGAAGCGAACCCACGTGCCAGCCGTACGGTACCCTTCATCTGCAAAGCCTATCAGGAGCCGTATGTAAACTACGCCACCAAGGTGATGCTGGGCGATAAAAAGGTGAAAGATTTCGATTTCAAGCCGGTTAAGAAAGGATTTGCGATCAAGATTCCGGTGTTCTCTTTCAATAAATTTCCGAATGTGAACAAGGAGCTCGGCCCCGAAATGAAATCGACCGGCGAAGGCATCTACTTCATTGATGACCTTACCGACGACTTCTTCCAGAAGGTATACGGCGAACGTAACTTATACCTGAGCCGATAAGCACAGGTGATACGTAAAAACAGTGTGCCACGCTCAGTAGGGTGTGGCACACTGTTTTTTATCTTTGTTCAGTCTAAACCAGGAGGACGACCTCCCCCACTGTGGGAAACTGATTCGGGACGACCCGGTCTATCAAAATCGGTCAGTATCATGTCCTGGATTTATTTAGTGCTTGCTGGACTATTAGAGGTTGTTTGGGCTTACTCCATGAAGCAGTCGGCTGGTTTTACCCGGCTAATCCCATCCGTTATTACTATCGTTGCCATGATCGCCAGCTTTAGCCTGTTAGCTTTAGCCATGCGCACCTTATCGCTCGGCACAGCCTACACCATATGGACTGGCATCGGAGCCGTTGGAGCATTTACGTTAGGCATTTTATGGCTTGGCGAACCCATCAACGCGACTCGCCTAATAGCCGCTTTATTGATTATTGGGGGCCTTATCCTGATGAAACTTTCCTCAGACCAATAAACCTATAAGTGACAACGTACAGCCCCTCAGTCTTTACAGGGACACAACTGTTTTGTTGCGATTTGCGTTAAGAAAACAGATATTTACGTAGTACGTCTAACGATAGAAATTATGACGGTTATAGCTGTTAATTTGGAAGATAACATCCTTAAGGACCTGAAAGAAGTTTCGGATGAGTTTAGCTTACCTTCCGACCAAATGATCAGTCGGATCGTAAAAAACTATTTACACGTAGAAAAAATGAGGAAGCTTCGTCGGGAGCTAAAAGGCACTGCTGAAGCCGCTGGATTTTCTTCCGAGGAGGATATTTACCGGAAGATTTCCTAGTTATCAACCAAATACGTATTTTTGAGGACTAACAGATTCGGACAAAGAGGCTGTCGGGATCGATTATACATCTCATATTTGATATGGAAACGTCTCCACGTTTGCCTGCCTCTACATCGCTTGTTTTCGACACAAACGTTCTAATTTCAACATTCGTCTTCCCCGGTTTTGCAGCCGATGTTTATGACCACTGCGCTCTTCACTTTGAGCTTTATACATCGGAGTGGATACTAAGCGAGTTTAATGAAAAGCTAGAATACAAGTTTGGCTATTCATCAGAACGGCGTAACCGCATTATCTCAACGATCCAGGATAGACATATTATGATCACTCCTACGAACGAGTTACCTACCGCATCGGCCGACCCGGATGATAATCATGTGCTTCGGGCTGCTTTGTTTGTTAAGGCTGACTTTCTGATTACAGGCGACAAAGAACACCTTCTGCCGCTCAAGCGAGTCGAAACCACCGAAATCGTAAGCCCGAGAGAGTTTCATGAGCGTTATATGACGTAGTGTAGGCCCGTTTCCAGGCGTTTACAGTGAAAAGAACTCCAGATCTGTAGCACGTCAGAACTGGTCTCGTTCAAACGCATAACGGCTCTGCCCTATCACTAAGGCGGAGCCGTTATAATTAATTAGGCCTGTTCGATTAAAACCCTAAACCAACCGCAAACCCACGGATCGTTGCCGTTACCGGAACCGAAGAAACAGACGTAGCAGCGCCCGTTGTCAGGTTGATGGTGTACAAACGAGTTTGGCCGCCCGAACGTAGCATGGCGTAGGCCGTACCCGATGTGCCGCCGATATCGAATCCATTAGCCCCTTCTATATTCAGACCCAATTCGCCAACCGGCACCAACGTACCGTTGTTCGGTGGAATCTGGCGATTGAGCAGCGCACTCGAACGAGTATCAATGTCGTACAATGTAGTAGCGGTTGCACCAGGGAAATTATTGGTATAAGCAGCCGCTGTTACGTTCGGACCACCCGGGTTTAACGTACCATCGACAATAACCGAGTTATCATTCGGGTTGTAGCGCAGGTTCTGTCCGCTGTTGCTGACAATCCGGATACGGTCGACCGTAGGGTTAAAGTCAAAGCCATAGTCACCAATCGTAACAGCCGGCGAAATCGGAGCGCCAACCGCCGTAACGGCCCCGTTTGACGTATTGATGGTATAGACCCGTCCGGTGCTACCTAAGGCGTATAATTGTCCGTTAAGCGGCCGGAAATCAATGCCATATACACTTTCACCACTTTGCAGACCCGTAAGGGCTTTCGTCGTCATGATGGAACCCGTAGCTGGGTTAATGAAGTGCAGAGTGTTGGCTGCGTCAACGGCGTACGCGATCGGATCGGTTGGAATCGCCAGGCCAACGATACTCATAGCACCGGGCAGATTTCCCAGCAACTCAGCTCGTCCGGTCGTCAGGTTGATCTCGTACAAACCTTGTGTCAGATTGCTGATGAGCGTAGCAATGGCCGAGCCGTTCGGAGCAATGTCAAAGTTGCCGACGCCAGCGACATTGATGCCTAGCGGACCTACCTCGGCCAACGTACCGTCGTTGGGCGGGTTTTGCCGGTATAGCTTGTCGGCGAAGGGATCAATATCATACAACGTAGTGGTGGTTACGCCTGCCTGGTTGTTAGTGTAGGCAACGCCCGAAACAGCCGCTCCCGGCACCCCGTTGATTGGTCCATCGGTGATCATAACCGTACCTGTCTCCGGATTAAGCCGCAGGTTCTGGCCTAACTGGGTAACCAACCGAATCCGGTCGACGGTCGGATTGAAATCAAACCCAACGGCATCGCCCATGATAGCAGGTGTGAACGGCCCATTGCCAACCGGCGTTGCAACCCCATTCATCAAATTGATGGTATACAACCGGCTGCCACTGCTGACCGCATACAACTGGCCCGTTGCGGGTCTGAAGTCGATGCCCATCAGCCGTTCGTTGTTCAGAACGCCGGTAATGGACGTAGTGCCCATACTGACCGATGGATTCTGCGTACTTAGCTTCACTAATCGGTTGTCGTCCGTCAGCACGTAAAACATAAAGTCAGCGGACAAACGAGCATTGGCACGGCCTGGCCCATCCGCCGAAACGAATTGAGGTTCTTCCTTACAGGCGTTGAGCATGAACAGCGACCCAAACGCTAGCAGGGCGGCCATCTTACGTAGTTCTTTTCTGTAGAGCATAGTCATGTGTTATTGAACGTTGCTGAACGAAGCATGTGCTTCATTACTTCGGACTATACGGGCCACAGCTGCTTACAGATTCCAGGCGGATTAAAAAAAGATTAAAACATACTAAACGGGATGATTTAGGGCAAATCGATCCGAAAGTAGCAGGTAAACGTGTTCATTACCAAGATTTCTTTAACCCCAGATAGCCGCCCGCTACGTTGGGAAATAGATCCCCCCGATCAATGGCGAACGTAGTAATTAGCGTAGTGCGCGATCGCCTGTCTAAAGGCCATTGACTCTGGAAGGCACCCGAGAACTGCCGAAAAGGCTGTGGATAGGGCTGGTTGTATGACCCGTAGTTGCGACTGATGGATGCTCTGACGGTAAATAGCGGCCCCCGCCGAAACCCTCCGCTGATACCGGTATACCAGGCAACGAGCCGATTATTTGGGAAGAAACCACCACCGGTGAATTGATTAACCGCTGCGGTAAACCCAGCGCGGGGCGCAATGAAGGGTGTACCTACTGTTCGACCCCGGTAGGACCACCCTTCTATATACTGACTGTGGTTGAAGTAATTATCGGCTCCCTGAAAACGCGCCAGTGGGTCGAAAACCGGGCCGCTCTGGTTCATTGTGTTCAGCCATTCCAGCACGATACGCTGAAATCGGAAGCGAGTTCTGTTTTTTGAATGATTCAGAAAACGCAAACCGGTTAATCCATCCGGAACGTTTTGCAGAGCCAATCCAGACGCATCGTCGTAGATATGCTGGTGGTAGAGCAGCCAGTTTCGTTTGTCTCCGTTCCACTCCAACGCTACGTCGTAACTCCCAACGTGGTTACCAATGCGATTTTCGCCATCGAACCCCGTGAACCGATCATTTTGAAGCGCATCCGGGTAGCGCCCGCTTACCAGCGACAGGTAATCCTGAAACGAGGTGGCCAAATTGCCGTCAACGGCCAGCGGTGAACCAATTAGATAATCAGCCCGTCCACCCCACTGTACCTGGTGGTTAAGTCCTAGGTAAACCCGAACATGCCAGTGAGGTTTACCGATCCGGCCGTACAAATACTTCTGGTGCAGGTAGCTTCCCTTTATATAGGAATTAGCGAACCAACCGTGTGCATACCCCGCTCGGAGCGCAATCAATTTCTTGATAAAGCCTAACGGCACAAAGTCAGGCGTGTGCAGTTGAATTTTAGGAAAGGGAAGTGCATTGCCTGACCAGGCCACAAAACCCGAGGTCAGCAACGTATCGCCCAGTCCGTACACTTCGCGTCGGTTGCCCCCGTACAACTCCAGTTTCCCGAACCGAACTTTGAGATAGGCATCGGGCAACAATACCGCTGGATTGTCAGCCGTCGGGCGCGGGCCAGCATTAGCGACAGCATACAGCCCAAATCCCCAGTCGAATCGTTTTTTTCGCCTGGACATTGAATCCGTTCTGGTCTTGTAATCACGTTGTACACCCATCCGCAGCGTACCGAACGATCCCTGCAACGGTACCGTACCGTATTGATTGGTTCGCACCCAGAACGGGGTTTGCTGATCAGACGCTACGAGTCCGCCTAATTCAACCGAATACCGTACCCTCCGAGTCGAATCAACGGATTGCGCTAGTCCCAGGGATAGGCTTATCCCTAGAAAACTCCCAATCAGGTACAGTAATCGCATGAGCAGACAGACCGGGTCAGTTTAGATACGGTCATCAAACATACGGCATAAATACGGATTGCGTTTATGCCGTTCGCACAGTTTTAATTAAGCGTTCTCGTTAAGTTCTAACCAATCCATTTCGCACTCGTTACGTAGCCGATCCGCTGCGCCGTTAAACATCTGACAGCCGTTTTGTATTACGTTAGCAGAACCCGTTCAAGTCGATGACAATACCAACTACCCGCCTTAACAATGGCGTTGACATGCCCATGCTGGGCCTTGGCGTTTATGCTCCCAGTCATAACAGTGAAGTACAGCAGGCCGTTGAATGGGCGCTTGAGTTTGGCTGCCGCCTGATCGATACGGCTTCGGCCTACGGCAATGAACGCCAGGTAGCTGACGCGCTGCAAGCCGCTAATCTCCCTCGCCAGGAGGTATTTATCACCACGAAAGTTTGGAACGATGACCAGGGATATGACCGAACGTTACGGGCCTTTGACCGGAGTCTCGAACGGCTTCGGCTCGACGTAGTGGACCTATATCTGGTGCACTGGCCGGTTCGGGAGCACCGGCTCGATACGTGGAAAGCGCTGGAAAAAATTTACGCCGACGGTCGGGCCCGGGCCATTGGCGTCTCGAACTACTATCAACCCCACCTCGACGAACTTTTTGAACAGGCCAGCATAACCCCCGCCGTCAATCAGATCGAGTTCAGTCCATACTGCTACCTGCCGGATGTGTTAGCGTATTGCCGCGACAAAGACATCAGACCGGAAGGCTATGCACCCTTAGTTCGGGGTCAGAAACAGGACGATCCGAAGTTAAAAGCGATCGCGGAGAAATACGGCAAATCGAGTTATCAGCTGCTGGTGCGCTGGTCGTTGCAGCATGACGTAATCACGATTCCCAAATCAGTAAAGCGGGACCGCATCCGGGAGAATTTCGACGTACTGGACTTTGTCATCTCCGACGAAGACATGGCGACGATGAACACTTTTTACGACAACACCCGCGTCGCACCTGATCCACGCGATATTCCGTGAACCACGCAGTCGAGATGCCAGCGTTCCTGAAGCAGATCAGCCAGTGCCAGCAGCCCCCACTCCTCACTTCGGCGGTGCCCAACGGCAACAACAGCAATGCCCGTTTCGTCGACTGCTTCCTGGGCTTGCTTTCGGTACTGCCCGGTCAGATACAGTTCGGCTCCCCGGTCGGCGGCTTCGCGGACTAACGTATCGTTCATGGCCCCGACCACGGCTAGGCGGCTGATGCTGTGCGTATGGGTAATCAGGCTTCGGCCGGCTTCGGCCCGGTCGTAGCTACCAAACATTGTTTTGATCAGATCTAACCACCCATCAAACTCTTGCCCCGCGCTCTCGAACAACATTCCGATCGGGCGCTGTGATAGAAGTTCGCCGGCCTCAGTAGTGGCCTGTTTAAACCCAATCGGCTGTAAGGGGCCAGTTGTCCCTAGAGCCACAGCCATTCGAGGACTGAAACCCATCGTTAACGTTTCATCAAACGGTAGATGATGATAAATCACTCCTACATCCGACGGGAGCCTCCTGGGGTCGAGCTGCCAGGGCCGATGCAGCCAGAGCGCATCCAGGTGTTCGTTACGCACCCACGTTAGCAGATCAGGAAATGACTCTAATGCAAGGCCTATTTTCTGAATCGGTCGTTGGGATCCGTGGTAGACACCACCTTGTTCAGTAGTTGGATAACGCGCTACGTTGAACTCACTGCGCAAAAATTCATTCAGGTCATCCAGCCCAATCAATTGAGTTACCATCTCTATGTAACTCCCTACCGGGAGCATGGTTTAGTACTCCCAACGGTTAGTCTACGTAAAATGAGGTTATTATCAACTTCTTTTATCTGATTTAAGGGTTTTTTGACCGTTTACTCAAGACAGTTGACGTTTTGAAATTCATTGTTGTATGTTTGTGGCCTTAACTGCGGTCGCTTCGTCGATCGGTCAATGACCATGATTTTCCTCGCTTAAAACCTCCCGTAGGTTTTCTTTCTTCTCCAGGTTCTGCCACTCCCCGTTCTATCGTGCGGCTCGGTGGCTGTTTTTTCAATTTTCACCTCAGTTAATACGTTGTCGCTAGCCGTCGGGCTGAGGCATATCTCTTCGTATCCAATGACCAGGTTCCTACGGTTATTCCTGGCCGCATTGCGCGGTTCAGAAACTAATTTCACATCCGGTAGCATTAACCGGGCTATCTTTCTGCTTTCCGTTCCCATGATTTTAGAAATGGTGATGGAATCGCTCTTTGCGGTAGTGGACGTTTTTTTTGTGGCTAAAATTGGTACAGAAGCCATTGCCACGGTCGGCCTGACCGAGTCGGTACTGACGCTCGTCTACTCGGTGGGAATTGGCTTCAGTACGGCTGCTACGGCCTTGGTATCCA
This sequence comes from Spirosoma knui, assembly GCF_054780635.1. Classification (NCBI taxonomy): domain Bacteria; kingdom Pseudomonadati; phylum Bacteroidota; class Cytophagia; order Cytophagales; family Cytophagaceae; genus Spirosoma; species Spirosoma knui. Next base: position 443,010 of record NZ_BAAGVY010000003.1, read on the forward strand.
GACGCATCGGTGAAGACAACCCACGCGGAGCCGCTACAGCGGTGGGCCAGGTTATTCTCGTTTCCGTTACGCTCGCTCTGCTAATGGGTTTGCCCGGCTACCTGTTCGCCGATGACATTCTGCGGCTGATGGGTGGCGACGAACGGCTGATTACAAACGGCGTAGGGTTCACGCAGATGATTTTCGCCAGCGCACCCGCCATTGTGCTGCTGCATACGTTAAGCGGTTGCTTGCGGGGCGCAGGTGAAGCGTCTACTGCGATGCGGTCGCTGTGGATCGCCAACGGGATCAACATTGTGCTTTGTCCGGTATTCATTTTCGGATGGGGACCGTTTCCAGAAATGGGTGTACTGGGTTCGGCCGTTGCGACAACGACTGGCCGTACGGCGGGTGTGCTGTATCAGTTGTATGCGTTAACCCGGCCCAGCGGTATCGTGCAGGTGCGCCGGTCCGACATGACTCCGGATCTGGCCATCATCCGAAACCTCATCAGCTTAGCTATAGGCGGAACGAGCCAGTTTTTGGTTGGATCGGCCAGTTGGGTGTTTCTGACACGGGTATTATCGACTTTCGGCAGCGATGTTGTGGCGGGCTATACCATTGCCATTCGGATTATTGTGTTTACTATCCTTCCCTCCTGGGGTATGGCCAATGCAGCGGCAACGCTGGTTGGGCAAAACCTAGGGGCGGGACAGCCCGAACGTGCAGAAACCTCAGCCTGGCGAGCCGCCTTCTGCAACATGCTCTTCCTGTTAGCGGTGGGAATCATTTTCTTCATCAGTGCTACTGAGGTGGTGAGCCTGTTCAATGATGAACCACGTATTGTTGCCATTGCGGTTCAGTGCCTGCGCGTGTTTTGCATCGGCTATATGTTTATGGCATACGGCATGGTACTTAGCCAGTCGCTCAATGGGGCGGGCGACACACGGACACCAACGCTTATCAACATTGTGTGCTTCTGGCTAGTCGAAATACCGTTGGCGTACCTGCTGGCAACACCGCTGGAATGGGGACCATCGGGGGTGTTCTGGTCCGTTGCCATCAGCGAAACACTGCTGGCGCTTATTGCCATCTGGGTGTTTCGACGAGGGCGCTGGAAAACAGTGCAGGTATAGCCAGAAATGGCATTTACCACTCGCTTTTCAGGCGAAACTTTTCCCAAAATAGGGAGGTTATCAATAACAGGGCCATTCACTAATTCATCAGTTTGCGCTTGATTATCCAAGCCAGTCAATCGCAGTTTCTGGCGCAGAATGACTCCTTACTGACAAATAGATTATATGATCGACACACATAAACAACCCGAAACCGCTGTTCTGGTCGCGCTGATTACACAGAAGCAGACTACTGAACAGACTAAAGAATATTTGGATGAATTAGCATTTCTGGCCGAAACGTCTGGCGTGCGAACCGTCAAGTCGTTTACCCAGAAACTCGACCGACCCGATACCCGCACCTTTGTGGGAAAGGGTAAGCTGGAAGAGATTCAGACGTTCATTATCGAGAATCCGGTCGACTCCATCATTTTCGATGATGACCTGACTCCTGCGCAGGTGCGTAACCTTGAAGCCGAGTTTAAGGAGATTAAGGTTCTTGACCGCAGTTTGCTGATTCTCAACATCTTTTCGATGCGGGCGCAAACGGCTCAGGCTCGTGTACAGGTTGAGTTGGCACAGTATCAGTACCTCTATCCCCGACTCACCCGCATGTGGACGCACCTTAGCCGCCAGAAAGGCGGTACGGGTATGCGTGGACCGGGCGAGAAAGAGCTCGAAACGGACCGCCGGATTGTAAAAGACCGGATTGCGTTCCTGAAAGAGAAGTTGAGCAAAATTGATAAGCAAAGTGTAACACGCCGGAAGGAGCGCGATCGGCTTGTTCGGGTGGCCTTGGTTGGATATACCAACGTCGGTAAGTCGACGCTGATGCGGACGATGGCCAAAACCGACGTATTTGCCGAAAACAAGCTGTTTGCAACGGTCGATTCGACGGTTCGGAAAGTAACGCTGGGTAACATTCCGTTTCTGCTGACTGATACGGTAGGATTCATCCGGAAGCTACCGACAACGCTCATTGAATCGTTTAAATCGACGCTCGACGAAGTACGGGAAGCCGATATTTTAGTACACGTAGTGGACGTATCGCACCCGAATTTTGAAGAGCAAATTGAGGTGGTTAACCAAACGCTGGCCGATATCAAAGCAGCTGACAAGCCAATGGTGCTTGTTTTTAACAAGATGGACCGCTTTGAACCAAAAGACGAGTGGCTGGAAAAAGCCTCACCCGCTGGTAACGACGAACTGCTCGATGACGAGGAGGCAAATCACGACATCGCCATTCCGGTAGCTGTACGCAGGAAGACTGCACTCGAGTACTTGAAGAAGACGTACCTGACGCACAAAGCTGACCACGTAGCGTTCATCTCGGCTGAGACCGGCGAAAACGTTGGCGAGTTGCGTGAGCTACTGTATAACCTTGTGAAAGAGAAGCATTACCAGATTTACCCGAACTGGGTACACGTTCCGCTGACGGAGTCGGCTGAATACGGTGATGGTTTGGCAGGTTAACGGATTTTCAGCATTTTTGTACGTAATACACGAGCGGTCAACGTTGACCGCTCGTTTTTTGGTCCCGTAGTTCAACGGATCGAACCGGAGCGCCGGAGCGGACGTTTCCTGAACGTCTGGTCTACGTTCGATTCTCGTCGGGACTGGAAGTTGTGAAGAAGTAATCATTTGGTCCCGTAGTTCAACGGATAGAATAGACGTTTCCTAAACGTTTGATATGGGTTCGATTCCCGTCGGGACCACCCGCCATAGAAGCCCGGTACGTATGTATCGGGCTCTTTTGTTAACCAGTGAGTAAGTCTGTAAAGTCTACAAGCAGCATATAAAGCTTCTGGTAGATCAAGCAACTTCCATGATGCAGCGACCTCACGGACTTATTCACGCACCGAAATATTTTGTATAATCCATGTTTTTTCAGGGAGCCGGAATTGACAACCATCACAACTCAACTATAGAGTAAATCTTTCACGGTTTCTGATAGTGAAGCGCCACACATCCAGATTTGAAAACGATCGTATCCACCAGCTTTAACGTAAGCGTTTCCTGAAGGCTGCCCCCATCCATTAATAGTCTTCCTCTCCCCACCATCACCGGATGGACAACCAAATGAAATTCATCGATCAGGCCGGCTGTGATCAGTTCCGGAAGTAGGCTTACACTGTCTACGGAAATTTTATTGCCAGGTTGCTGCTTCAGTTTCAGGAGTTCGTCGGCCGGATTGCTGCGAACAATTCGCGTAGTACTGTCCACGCTGTCTAATGATCGTGAGACAACCACTTTGTTAATTGCCGTCAGTTTCTGGGCAAATCTATTTTCATCGTCTGTTCCGGATTGGTTTTTTGCTACATCGGCCCAATATGGGAACATGAGCTGATACATGATTCGCCCCAAAAAGAGCAGATCAACATCATTCAACATGTTGGTGAAATAATCGTGAACATCTTCACCAGGGTTAAAAAGAGTATGGTCACAATAGCCATCCAGGCTAATATTCATACCGAATGTTACTGTTCTCATTTTATTAGTCGATGTTAAGTTCTTAAGTGTAAACCGAGCTTTACAGAACAAGTCTGCATGATTTTGGTAGAGGACGCCAGTCCGGCCCAATCAAAAGCTCAACTTGCAATTGACGATATGCCCGGAGGGTCTAGTGGTTATCCTGATTACCCTCAATCGAAACTAGTTAAAGGTGGTAAAGGATACGGGCTACTATACCACTTGCCACGAAAGGCCAATGCAAATACGTATCGGGCTCTTTGTTGGCTTATATTTACATAAATTTTAAGCTCAGAATGAAACCTATAGTCTCTCTGCTCCTGCTGCTGTCAGCTACGGCATTTGCTCAGGTTAAACTGCCAACCAATGAAGCGGGGCAAGTTCAGTATCAGGAAATCGCGCGGATGCCCGATGCGAACCGACCAGCCCGGCAAGTATATAATCAAATTCGGGAGTGGGCGAGCGAGCATTACACCGCCGAAAATGAAGCCGAACTGCAACACGACGATGTTCACGGCATTCTGTTTGTCCGCTCGTTTTATCCCATCGGCAAACGTAACATACGCTATACCCTGACAGTGGAAGCCAGAATTGGCCGCTACCGGGCTACGATCACGGATTTAGTCGCCGAAGACGAAGGCATTACGTTGCCGCTGTTGCCCACCAGCTCTACTGTCGATGACCTCAAAAAAGCCGCCAATGGTGAGGTAAAAAGTGAACAGGTCCTTGAACAGATTGCGCAGGATCAGGCGGAACTGTATCAGGAAATAAATAGTGCCTGTCGGGCTACGTTGGCCAGCCTGAAAGAATCATTAACGGCTCCAGCCGCTAAAAAATAGCAACGCAGCCTAGAGCGTGTTGACAATTAAGTAAAGATAATCTGGGTTTGCAGTTTAGTCGCATGCGACGCTACGAGATTACCGACCAGCAGTGGCAGCGAGTAGCCCATCTGCTACCGGGGAGGATAGACCATGTTGGCCGTTCTGCGACTGACAACCGTCTGTTTATTAATGCCGTGCTCTGGATCGCTCGGGTGCACCTTGGCCAGACCTACCCGAACGCTTCGGTCCTTGGAATTCGGTCTATCAGCGGTTTCGGCGTTGGGCTAAAACCGGTATTTGGAAGCACGTTTTTGAGGCATTACAAGAGCCGGATTTAGACTGGCTGATGATGGACTCGACCACCGTGCGAGTGCATCAACACGCGGCCGGGCAAAAAAAGTGATTCCGCCCGCGAGTGTTTAGGCCAATCGGTAGGTGGCTGGACGACTACGATTCATGCCGTAGTTGATGGGTTAGGCAATCCTCTATCGATTGGTTGGAGCAGTCTCATACAAAGGCGGTGATTCCATCCAAAATGAATCACTTAGTCGCACGGCAGATTAACCGGAACTTGCACAAAGACCGCAATAGGAACGTTATTTCAACCGACTCAAGCAATACCGGCGGGTCGCTACGCGCTATGAAAAGACGGCTGCAAGCTTTGCTGCTTTCGTTTATTTGGCTTTGGTCTTGAGCTTGTTAGCCTAATTGTCAACACACCCTGATGTTTTTGGTAAAATAGAGCCGCTGAAAGCAGGCTAATGTGGGCGGTCTGGATTAGCGATGCCGCTCCACCCCAACCTGTTCGCAAAATTCCAGAACGGGGCAGGTAGAACAATGCGGCAACGTACCGGTGCAGATGTGTTTCCCAAAGGGCATTAATAGCCGGTTGATATTTACCCATTGCTCATGAGGCACTTGGGCTTCCAGCACTTTCAGAGTTTGTTCGGGCTGTTTGGTCTGTACGTACCCCCACCGGTTAACGACCCGATGCACATGGATATCTACGCTGATAGCGGCCTGTCCGGTAGCGACACCAAGCGCCAAATTGGCACATTTCGGGCCGACGCCTTTCAAGGAGGTGAGCGTAGCAAAATCGGCCGGGAGTTCCCCGTTGAACTCATAGACAATCCGCTCGGCAATGCCGTGCATGGTATAGGCTTTCTGGTCGGGATACGTAGTGCCGTAGAGCAGATTCGTCAGCGTCGGAATGTCTAACGCCAGCAGTTGTTCGGGCGTTCGGGCCGCTTCAAACAAACGTAACGAAACGGGGATCGTGGTTTCGTCGAGGGTTCGGATGGAGACGATACAGGAGATGAGCTGCTCGAACAAACTGCCATAGCCCCGTTCGGCCAGCTCGAACATAGCGGCTTTCGGATACGGTTTAATGGCTTCTTCAATACGGGCAAGAACAACGCTGAGGTCAAAATTCGGCTTCATAGGTAATCATCTGTGGTCAATGAGCAGTCCGTTCGTTGTATAAACTATCCAAACAACAGAATGACTACGCATTGACCACAAATGACGATTGAATGACCAGTCTACACCTTTACGACCACCATCTCGACGCGTCGGTTTTCGGGTCGTTCTTTCAGGCTTTTGTTCGTATTGATCGGTCGCGAAGGACCGTAGCCAATAGTTTCGATACGTCCGGCGCTGATGCCTTTGCTGACCAGGTATCGTTTCACTTCGTTCACCCGATTCCGGGAGAGTTCAACGTTCGCATCAAAATCGCCCACGGTATCGGTATGACCCTCCAGTCGGATGTTCATCGTTGGATTTTCCTGCATGACAGTCACCAGCCGATCCAGTTCCGGAAACGACTCCGATTTAAGATCATACTTCGATACGTTGAAGTAAATGTTCTTTAAGGTAATCTTAGCCCCGGTTTCAATAGGCACCAGGTTGAAGTCGCGCGTTACGTCAATGCGATTGGTAGCCAACGTATCGCTTTGGCTGAAATAGCCTTTCGCTGATGCGGTAACCGCATACACCCCCCGTCGGTCAATAGGAATGGTATAGTTGCCGGTCGGGCTATTGCTGCGGACAGAATCGGCAGGGTCGTCGCCCGAAGCTTCGGCACCGGACATTAACTGATACGTAACGGTTGCACCGATTGGCTTTTTGGTTCGGGCGTCGCGGGTGATTCCGTTGATAGCAATAGCAGTCGTTGTTGGCGCGGGTGCGGGCTCTACCTTAGGCTGAGTCGGTGCCGGATCAGTACCAACACCGGGCGAGTTGCGCGGTGTGTAGCGAGGCTGCTGTGACTTGGGCTGTACGGGCGCAGGCTTTGGCGTCCGCTGTGCATACGTATCTTTCGGCTTCCGGAGCGGGTTGATGATGTGAACACCCCAAAAGTTGAAGCAAACGTATCCGCTACCGTCCTTGCATTCAAACAGATCAAACGTAGTGTAACCGGGGTCAATCCGTTCGAAGTACGCCACAAAATCCACCCGTTCGCCCGGCTGCACCCGACGGCGGGTTTCGGCGGGTATGTTTTCGGCCCGCACAAATTTATACGAGCGCTCCCCCTGATTCACGTACAGGCGGGATGTCGGCTGGAAGCCAATGTTACTCTCGTTGATTTTAAATTCCCGCCCATTTGGCATCGGAAACAGTTCACCCAACGGATTGGACCGAGCCTGGAACTTCATGTAAATAATGGTGTATTGGCTGGTCAACTCGACGCGCTTTATAGCGACGTCGCGGTCGTTAACATCATCCACGCGGGGATTTTCGGTTGTGTACTGTACCTGCGCCCAACCGGACTGGGTGAATAGCAGTACAAAGAAGAGGAGGAGTAATCGAGCTTTCATGGTCGTTGTCTACCTGGCGTTGCAGTAACGTTTAGACAATAACTAGTATTGGATGGTTTAAGCTTGATTTATAGCGTTTTTGTTAAACCGCGACTGTAACAAAAGCCTTTCGACTCCCGGACGACTTTTCTCGGCCCTATACCTGAGTGAATTACTCCTGATCCTGTTTGGTAGAGGCCAGTGACTTTCTATCGAAGACCACTAAGACAGGCGCAAAAAAGCCTGAATTACATATCTATAGATTTATAATTTTTCCTGTATATTATCCTATTGTTAACTTTTAAAAATTATTATCCTCCACTTGATTCACCATATTTAATTTGGCCGTATAGACATATAACAAGTCATCGTTTTATTGGTGATTAACTTATGGTAGTACTATTTGCAGGCAGTTCTTTTATTACATTTGCCCATATTGTATTTTTACAATTTCGATTTTTATTAACTATAAACTAACGAGTATGAAAAAACTCCTACAGGCCAGCTTTCTGTTAGTACTGTTGATAGCACAGAGCGGTTATGCGCAGAGTCGAATAATTACGGGTAGAGTCACCTCGTCTGACGATGGTGCTGGCCTACCGGGTGTTTCTGTTGCTGTTAAAGGCCAAACACAGGGAACACTCACCAACGAAACCGGTGATTATCGGCTTTCGACCAGCGAAAATGCTACGCTCGTTTTCAGCTTTATTGGCTTTACGTCAACCGAAGAGAAGGTAGGAAATCGTTCGACAATCAACGTCGTGCTGAAGTCGGACGTACGAAACCTGAACGAAGTGGTGGTAACCGGATTCGGGGCGCAGATCAAGCGTGACCTGACGGGTAACATCGCTAAGGTAAAATCAGCCGACATTCAGGATCAGCCCGTCACTACGTTCGATCAGGCGCTGCAGGGTAAAGCTGCCGGCGTACAGATCAACGCTGGTTCGGGTAAGCTTGGTCAGGGCATTCAGGTGAACGTGCGGGGTCAGTCGTCGGTTTCGGCGTCGAACCAGCCTTTATACGTTCTGAATGGTATCCCGATCACAACGGATAACCTGAGTTTCATTAACGCAGCGACCAACCCCCTGACCGACATCAATCCCCAGGATATTGAGTCAGTCGAAATCTTGAAGGACGCGTCAGCCGGAGCGATCTATGGTTCGCGGGCGGCAAACGGGGTAGTGCTGATTACGACCAAAAAAGGAAAAGCCGGCCGCACGAACGTTAATTTTGGCGCGCAGTACGGCTCCAGCAAACCAACCCGGAAACTGGATTTCCTGAATACGAGTCAATACGTCGACTTTTACCGCCGGGCCGCTGCCAATTCCGACCGGATCGATGGTCTCGATCAGAGCGATCCGGATTCGTACACGTCCTATATTAACGGGTATATCGACGCGCAGTCGCTGGGTACGTTTGGTACGCCTAACCAGGCTAGCACCAACTGGGGCGATCTGGCTTATCAGGATGCACCATATCAGCAGTACGACCTGAACGTAAATGGCGGTAACGAGAAAACGTCGTTCTACCTCTCGGGGCAGTTGCTGGATCAGAAAGGTATCTTGATTGGGAACGCTATCGAACGCTATTCGGGCCGACTCAATATTGATCACCAGGCTTCAAACCGGCTGCGGATTGGCTTCAACATGGGCCTGACCCGGACGTTGAACAAGCGCCTTTCCAACGATAACCAGTTCGACAACCCGATGCAGATGGTGGCCCTGCCCCCAATGACGCCCGCCAAAGACCCCACAACGGGCCTGCCGGTTGGTACTCCGCCCGGCGACCTGAGCATCCCGGTTTATTACAACCCCTTGATTAACATTGGCAACGCGTATTACAATACGACCGTTTACCGCAACATCAGCAACATCTACGGTCAACTGGAAATCCTGAAAGGACTAACTTTCCGGAGCGAGTTCGGGCTGGACGTTCTGGACCAGCAGGAAGAACTGTACTACAACAGTAAAACCCAGCGGAATTTCGGTGCCCCGCAAGGGATCGGGCAGAATCGGTTTGTGCGGGTAGAAAACTATACGACAAACAACTTCTTTACGTATGGCACCTCCATTGGCCGCCAAACGATCGATGCTACGTTGGGTATGTCGTACCAGCAGTCGCAAACCAAAACGAACTATATCGAAGGCCGCGATTTTCCGTCGGATGCCTACCGTCAGATTGCCAGTGCAGCCCGGAAAACCGATGGTAGCTCGACGCAGACCGACTACCGGTTCCTATCTTACTTCGCGCGGGCCAACTATAAGTTTGCCGATCGATATCTGCTGGGGCTGAGCGCCCGTATCGACGGTTCGTCGCGCTTCGGCAGGAACAGCCGTTATGGGTTCTTCCCGGCGGTTTCGGCCGGTTGGGTCCTGACGGAAGAAGAGTTCCTGAAAAACACCCGCAGCATCAGCTTCCTGAAACTACGGGCCAGCTACGGGCAAACCGGTAACGCCGAAATCTTGAACTTCCCGCAGTTAGGTCTATACACGGGCGATGCCAGCTACGGTACGCTGCCCGGTCAGCGACCTTCGCAGTTAGCGAACCCCGATCTGAAGTGGGAAACTACGAACCAGTTCGATATCGGTATTGATTTCGGGTTCCTGAACAACCGCATCAACGGCGAAATTGATTACTACGACAAGCGGACAAGCGGTCTGCTGCTGAACGTTAACGTACCGGGCACAACGGGTTTTGCTACGCAGTACCGTAACGTAGGTGGCCTGCAAAACAAAGGTTTCGAGCTGGTAATCAACTCGGATAACGTAGTGGGCGCTTTCCGCTGGAGCACGAGCTTCAACGCATCGACCAACCAGAACAAGATCACGAACCTACAGGGCCAGATCATCGAAGGTGGTATTAACGCCATGAGCCGCGCCGTAGAAGGTCAGCCACTGGGTGTTTTCTTCACGCAGGAATACGCGGGTGTTGACCCCGCCAACGGTGATGCGCTCTGGTACAAAAACACGCCAAACGCCGACGGAACGGTTGACCGCAGCACAACGAATGTCTATAGCCAGGCGACGCGGGTTGTGGTAGGCAGCCCACTGCCAAAGTGGACGGGTGGTATCACCAATACGTTCAGCTACAAAGGCATCAGCCTGAGCGTTTTCTTCAACGGTGTATTCGGCAAGAAAAACAACTTCTACGGAGTGGGCCGTTACTCGTCGGCAAACGGCCGGTTTGAAGACAACCAGACAGTGAATCAGTTGGCCGCCTGGACGCCCGAAAACCCAAATACCGACGTACCGGAAGCCCGCTTATATTTCAACAATGGCGCGCAGTCATCCAGCCGTTTTGTTGTCGATGGTTCATTTGTTCGCTTACGTACGGTGACCCTGTCGTACAACCTGCCTAAAACGCTGATCAATAAGGCCAAGCTGAATACAGTTCGCCTGTTTGTTTCGGGGCAGAACCTGCTTACGTTCACGAACTACCCAGGCTGGGACCCCGAAGTTAACGCCGACTACATTGTATCGAACATTGCGCAGGGATATGACTTCTACACGGCTCCCCAGGCACGGACGATTACAGGCGGTATCAACATTGGTTTTTAATCTAGACGCATTTCTTAATCATGAATTCATCCATAAAATATTGGTTTATAGCCGGAGCGGTGACGGCCCTGGTCACCGCCTGCGATAACCGCCTGGACGTTCAGCCAACGCAGAGTATTGAAGCCAGCCAGGCGCTGAACACCGAGCAGGATGTACAGATCACGCTGACGGGCGCTTATGACGGGTTAAGCGACGTCAATTTATACGGCGGAGGTATTCAATACATCGGTGATCTGGTTGGCGACAACCGCGATGTCGTCTTTGCGGGTACGTACGCGACCGTCGACGAAGTATGGCGCAAGGCCGTTACTACGTCTAATACAATTATTCGCGATTTTTGGCTGGATGGTTATAGCACCATCAACCGAACAAACAGCGTTTTGGAGGCATTGCCTAAAGTGTCAGCCGCCAACCGGGCCAGCATTGAAGGTCAGGCCCGCTTTATCCGGGGTTCGCTGTATTTCGAGTTAGTGAAAGCGTTCGCCAAGAGCTGGAATGATGGTACGCCTGCTTCTAACCCAGGTGTGCCGCTCGTGCTGACGTCTACATCAACCGTGACAGAGGCAGATAATCGCGCCCGGAACACGGTTGCTGAAGTGTATGCACAAGTGCTGGACGATCTGACCAAAGCCGAACAACTGCTTCCGGCCACTCAACCGGGTGGTAACGGTTTCGCCACGAAAGGTGCGGCTGCCGCTCAATTATCCCGGGTATATCTGCAGCAGCAAAACTACGCGGCTGCCCGCGACGCAGCTAACCGCGTGATTACGTCCGGTACCTATAGCCTGGCGTCAAACTTCTCGGATGTGTTCAACGACGCCACCAACGGCTCAGAGATGATCTTCAAGATTATTATAACTGATCAGGACGGCGTTAATGATCTCAATACGTTCTATGCGTCTTCGCCCAACCAGGGCCGGGGTGACGTACGGGTGCAATCGAAATTCCGACAGCTTTACGAAGCTGGTGATGTGCGCGGCCAGTTTTTCAACACCGCCACGAACAACACCTTCACCAGCAAATTCAACGACCAGTACGGCGACGTTCCGGTGGTTCGGCTGGCAGAGATGTATCTGACCCGCGCTGAGGCCAATTTCCGGTTGAACACCAGCGTCGGCGCGACTCCGCTCGAAGACATCAATCTGATCCGTAACCGCGCCAAAGCGGCTCCGCTGGCATCGGTTACCCTGAATGCAATCTTGCTGGAGCGCCGACTCGAACTGGCGTTTGAAGGCCAGCAACTAGCTGACGTAAAACGAACAGCAGGTACGATCGGCACGACTGCTTATAATGCCAATAACCTCGTGTTACCGATTCCGCAACGCGAGATTGATACGAACAAAAGCCTGGTTCAAAATCCGGGGTACGGTTTATAACATCCGGCTCCTTATACGCAAAACGGTCAATCACCTGGTGATTGACCGTTTTGCGTATAATAGCGTATAGTTTGCGCTCCATCAGGAAGGGTTTCGCTTTTGAGCCCATTCTTTCAAAACCGGGAATGACTTACATTAACATTTTATTACTAATGCAAAAGCTACTCTTACTTATCTGCTTACCCTTGTTCTCGTTTTCTGCGTATGCACAGAATAAGTATAGCCTACAGTTTCGGGGCCTTGCACTAAGCCCTTCTCAATTTATACATCAAAAATTTATTGAAACCGCTCCGCCTACCCTAATGGATTCGGTATGCATCATGGCTTTAACCTCTATAAAATTCACGGTTACATCAAGTGAAAAAGTTGATAATATTATTCCTTCAGTAGGGTGCCCGCCAGTCCTTGTTGAACCCTTAAAAAGAGCAGTTAAAGCTTCAGAAGGCCAATGGATTACTAAAAAGCGACAAGCTGTCGACTGTGTATTACCTGTCATGATATTTCCAGCTATGGAATGTCCGGGAGAAGCTGAATTTTTGACCCTACAATCAGGTGCACAAATGCTGAAATACACAGGGGAGTATATAATGTTCCCTAACCTGTTTTATCATAAATACAACGTCGATATGGTCGAAGGTATCATGCTCTCTCCTATCATGATACGGAGTGGCAGTATCCATTGAAGCCAATCCACGGTGAAGCAATAAAACAGAAGGGGCTGGTTAACCAGCCCCTTCTGTTTTATTGCTTCACAATCCGTTTTCGGAATACCTGTTCACCGATCCGCACTTCGATGAAATAAACTCCACCCGGTGCTGATCTTAAGTCTAACCCCTGCTGGAATGTATCACCCGTTTTCTGGTGCTTCTGCTGGAGCATCTGCCTTCCGGACAGATTGAGCACACTGAGCGTTAAGGCTCCCCGCTGTGGTCCGCTGAGCGATACAGCCATCTGCCCATCCGTTGGGTTCGGCGTTACCATGAACGCTTGATCGACCGACGAGGGATTGGCGGTCACGGTTCCTCCTCTAACATACACCTGAACAACTGCCTGACTGGTGCAAAGATCCAGCCCCGATCCCGACACAGTATAGGAGGTCGTTTGCGTTGGCTGGGCGATCACCTGCGGCCCCAGCGTCGTATTCAAGCCAGTTCCGGTCCAGTTAAATACGCTGGCTCCGCGTGCGTTCAACGTTACGGTTTCGCCCGGATTGATAAAGATTGACGAGGTCGCCACCTGCACCGACGACTTCATGCCGATACGGGCCGCGATGTTATGCGCTACGTTCAGCCCTAAGCTATCGGCGTACCGTAGCCAGTCCCCGCGGTTGTTCTGCCGCCATGCGGTGGCAAACACCGATTCGCCATTCTGCGTCGTCACCAAGGCAACTGTATCACCCGAAGCATAGGGTAACGTAATACCAACGTGGAACGGCAACCCGCTAACGGGTACATTCCGGTCGAACGTAACGGTGGTTGGGCGATTGTTGGCTACGTCCTCCAGAATAACACGTAACGGAACATCTTTCTGCTCCAGAATAGCGCCTGGCCCGTTCTGAATCCCCCGACCGTTCCAGACCGTTACGGTAACGACGGACTCGGTAGCCGCTCCCTGAGCGGCCTTGGCAACGCCAAACTTCAACGACGCCCCAGCCAGGTTACTATAGCCGAGTGAGTTATCGAAAAATTCGGATACCGCCTGCGACCGGTGGCTGTTTTGCCCGGCTACGTAACCCGTTCCGTTTGTTTCCCAAAGCACCGTAGGCGTACCGTTAAAATTCGTCAGGTCAGCACAAAGGCCTTGATTCAAGACTTCAATGTATTCCGTGCGAATTAGGGGGTCCGACTGCCCGGCACTGTTGTAGGCAACCAACGTTACCTTGTACTTACCTGGTTGGGTATACGTAACGGTCGGATTTTGCTCAGTTGATGTGGATGGGTTACCGCCTTCAAACGTCCACTCCCAACGCGTTGGAAATCCGCCGGATAGATCGCTGAACCGCACTTGTCCACCTAACAGTACGCGCCGAGTCTCGGCCCGAAAGTTGGATTGTGGGCGGGTAACGACCAGCGTACCGCAGACATTGGAGGTCAGCAGGCTCGCCCGCCGGGGACTCACGTCCATCACGGCCCGGATTCTGGCTTTTTGATCCAGTGTGAAGATATTCATGCAGGCATCATCCGAATAGTCCATATAGTTCTGAACCATGTTCGTGGTTCCGCAGCTAACCCGGCCAACCTGACAGCCACGGCTTTCGGACGCCTGTGGGGGCGTATCGCCACAAAAGTCGTCGCCACAGTTTGTATCGCCCCAGATGTGCCGTAATCCCAGCCAGTGACCTGTTTCGTGCGTCAACGTACGACCCAGGTTATAGGGGGCTTCCATAACGGGGAAGTTACCTTTTGATGCGTTCCCGAATGAGCGGTAATAAATGACGACGCCATCGGTACTGGCCGGTCCGGCCGTTGGAATACCCGGCAGACTCGACTGGCTCGGAAACTGGGCGTATCCCAGGAGTCGCTCGGACGTAGCAAAATCGACAACCCAGACGTTAAAATACTTATCGGGATTCCAATAGCTGCTGGGCTTCAGCACCCCTTCAATATCATCTTTTGTCCAGTTGGTCTTGTTGCCATTCACACGGTCAATACCCGGTTCAGCCATTGTACGGCCCTGCTGATCGACTGCGGCCAGGCAAAATTCGATCTCAATATCGGCTCCGAGCGGATTGTCATTAAATCCTTTCGTACCCGGTTTCCGCCGAAAATCTTCGTTCAACGTAGCGAGCTGCGCCTGCACCTGCGCCTGGCTGATGTTACGTCCCACGCCGACGGCTTCGCCATTGTGTACGACGTGCACGATAATCGGGATGGTGATGACGGTAGCCGCGGCCCGCCCCGATGCCATTTTGGCTTTGATTTCAACCATTCTTCGTTGTAAATCCCGCTCGAAGTCGTTGAGCGTTCCCAGTTGCGGATAGCGGGCACGCAGCAAGCTATCCATTTCCATGGTAGCGCACTGTTCCTGCTTTCGGGGTGGCACCTGCGCCTGTAACGCGGAGAACGTAATGACGCTTAAAAACAGGCTGAGTAGTAATCGGAACATAGGCCTATTGAGAAATTGAATTAAACGTAAACCGGTAGCTGGCGTCAATATCAGGGAAATAGTATTCAATCGTCAGCGACCGGTCGGTTAGATTCTTGATGGTCCAGGGAAACTTACCGCCCAGAATATCCAGGTAAAACTCCAGCGATGCATTGGCGTTAACGAGCGTCCAGGTGTCGGCTACATAGATGTCAGGATCATCAGCCCTGCATTTTGATGCGCCCTCGCTGATTTCAAAAGTATGCTGCTCATCCGCGTAGAAGGTATATATATCATCTGTAACGCATGTTTGCTGAAAAGGCGCTACGCCAGATCCCCTTCCCTCATCAAAAATCTGGTAGGATACCAGACGCCAGGATTTTTTGGTTGTTCCCGTCAGCAGTTGCGAATAGGTGACCGGCTTGGGCTCGATTCGCTCTGAACACCCGCCCAGTAGCCCCCCCAACAGGACCGGTAGCAGTAATAAGCGTATAAATAGTCGCATCATGTTAAGGCGTAAGTATCAGTCAGTAATGCTGTTATTGGGGAAAATACGTCTGGGTAAAGCGGAGCGTCGTATCGCGGAACGTTCGCACCGTATCACGAATCATCGTAATCCGCAATTTCGCCTGAAGGTTCAGTGTGATCTGACGGTTACGGGGGTTCCAGGCACCGGTACCGCTGAGCGACCCGTCGTCCCCCAGAGCGGTATTGACCTGCTCTGGTACCGTCAATGAGTTATCCCCGTTGTCGATAAAGACTAAGGTGGGCTTTTCGGCATTGAACGAGAACAAGGTGTTGTTGCCAACAACTGCCAGGTTCGTCAGTCCAATGTTCCAGTTGCTCACGCTATACTGCTTACAATCCGTACTGGTGATGGCAATGTTGGCGACCGACGCATTACCTCCGTTCACCACCCCGGCCCCCGTGTAGGTGCCTCCGAGCAGACAATCATCCTGAATGGTGACGGTGAGCTTTTTCCCAACTACCCCTTCCTGCCCAAATCCGACCTGTAAGGAACTGGGTTCTACGGACGTTAACGTAAAGACGAGCGCCTGCGATTCCAGGATGTTATTGGCGTTGTTGATCAGCTTTAATTTGATCTCCCCAAAACTCTTGTTGGCTGGAATAACCACGGTGCCTTTGACACCCTCAATTGAAAAATCCTTTCCTTCCCGGGCCGATCCGCTGATGGTGTAATTAACGGTGATCGGCTGATTCAGAATCGGGCCTGCGTTATGCACCCGAACTGGAATAATGGGGCTGTAGCTTTCTTTGTAGGTTAGCGACGAATCGGTGAAGCGCACAAAGTAAGGTCCCTGAAAGGTTCGGTCTAGATCCTGCTCTTCGCAGCCAATGGTAAGCCAGCCAACCGCAACGACGGGAACCAGCCTCATCAGCCAACGCCCTATTCGCTTTACCTGCCGGTTGTTGAGTATCGTATTCATACGGACAATATCAGTAATCTGTTGGAATTAATAACCAGGGTTTTGCTGGCCTTTCAAGGCCGTATTCTGTTGAATTTCGGTCTGCGGAATCGGCCACAGTTCATAGCGCGAATTCCAGTTTGGCGAGAAAGCCGTCATCACGGCCTGCGCCCGACCGGTACGTACGAGGTCATACCAGCGCTGGCCTTCGAATGCCAGTTCGTACACCCGTTCGCGCTCGATCGCCAGCAGAAGGTCGGCCTGATTGGCATTGGCAACGGCCGGGGCTTTGGCGCGGGTACGTAGTACGTTCAGGTCGGCCACGGCTCCATCGGCACCGGTCAGTTTACCCTGCTGCGCCCTGGCTTCCGCCCGGATGAGGTACATTTCGGCCAGCCGAATCAGCACAATATTGTTATTGTCTTCCGATGCGGTGCCGTACTTGGCCACCGTCCAGCCGTTGTCGTTACCGCGTAGATTTTGGGCGTTGAAGGTGATTGTCTGGTTACGTGTACCTGATTCATTCGATACGAGTGCAGCCACAACCTGATTGGATGGAATCACCTCCCGACGACCAACCAAGAGGTTATTGAGTGCGAAATTGCCCGTTCCCGGATCGTCGCTCAGGCTATACCCAACCTCTAGAATGGATTCCTGCGTAAAATCACGGGTCACTACGTCAATGTAATTCGGCAGGAGACTATACACACCAGCGCTGATCACCTGCGTAGCCAGTTGCTCGGCCTGTGCCCAGTTTTTCTGGTATAGATAAAACCGGGCCAGTAGCGCCCGACACGTAACCTTGTTCAGATACGTAGCGTTAGTCGTTACGTTGGTCGATCCGGCTTCTACACCGGGCAGGTCGGTTAAAGCTGCATTCAGGTCGGCTTCTACAGATGCCAATATAGTTGCTTTGGGCGTTCGGGGAATCGTACGGTTTGTAGCCTGATCGGTCGTTGTCACCTGCGGAATATCGCCGTACGTATTCACCCCAATAAAATTGGCGTAACCACGCATGAACCGCGCTTCGGCGGTAACCTGTTTACGGGTCGTTTCGGGCACACCACTTACTTGCGGCAGCTTTTCCAGAATGAAATTGGCGACGTAGATTGTCCGGTATAGACTTCCCCACAAGGCCCCAACGGCCCCGTTCGTGGCCGTGATCTGCTTGGTTGCCAGTTCCCGATAGTCGGTAAATGTTCCGTTATGCTGGATGTAATCGGCGGTAAAGTCCCCGGCAATAATCGTCGGTGAAGCGGTGCCGCGCAGGGCGCTGTACATCCCAATCCGAACGGGCTGAACGTCGGCAGGTTCGTTTAACACCAGATTATCAACCAGAAGCGCCACCGGCTTTGGCTCCAAAACTTCCCTGCAGGAAGCTAGCCCAACCAGCAACAGCACTGCACAATATCTTATCAATCGATTCATGGTAAAACGGCTAGAATTTTGACTCGAACGGAGTTAGAAGCCAATCGTCAGACCAGCTAATACGGTTTTGATTTGCGGAAAGGTGAATAAATCAATGCCCTGCGCTGCGGTTGACCCGTCGAGCGTACTCACCTCTGGATCAGGTCCCGAATAGCGCGTATAGGTAAACAGATTTGTAGCCGACGCATAAACCCGTACATTCCCAATTTTGTAACGACTGACGAGCTTTTTAGGCAGGTTATACCCAAGTGTTACGTTCTTCAGCCGCACGTACGAGCCATCTTCCAGGAATCGGCTGCTGAGGTAGTTGTTATAAGTATTTTGGTAAACGTATCGGGGTACGCTCGTGATATCCCCTTCTTTACGCCAGCGCTGTAGGGCTTTCCGGCTCTGGTTGTTCTGCAAATCTGCCCCAGAATTCAGCAGAGTGGTATTCGAAAAATTCAAGGTACTGTTGCCATACGAAAACTGCACGAATGCACTCAGATCGATGCCTTTCCAGGAAACCTTGTTGGTGAGTCCGCCAAACAGTTTGGGTTGGGCATTCCCAATGACCTGGGCATCGTCGGGTGTGATGCGGCCATCGGCGTTTTTATCCTCGTAGATCGCGTCGCCGGTCGCAGGGTCAACACCCAGAAACTTTAGTCCCCAAAATGTGCCCAGCGGCTGGCCAACCAGGATGACGTTGGTATTACTGACCCCATTACCAGCATACCCACGGAAGATCGGTTCGGTGCTGGCCAGCTCAACAACCTTGTTTACGTTACGCGACAGATTCAGATCGGTGTTCCAGCGAACTGGCCCGTCGACGTTCACGGTCGAAATGGTCAGCTCTAATCCCCGATTCGAGATTTTACCGATGTTCCCCTGAAGGGAGGCAAAACCGGTAGTCTGCGGAATGGGTTGGGCGAACAACAGGTTATCCGTTACGTTATCGTAGGCATCGACCGTCAGGCTAATCCGCCCGTTGTAGAACGAAGCGTCAAAGCCAATGTTTGCTTCGCGGGTGCGCTCCCATTGCAGACCGGGGTTGGCCAAAGCCGCAGGACCCACCCCCGTCGATCCGCTGTAGGTAGTCGACGCCCAAGTGCCCAGAAATAGGAAGTCACCAATCCGTTCATTCCCCGTAAACCCGTAGCTGGCGCGCAGTTTAAGGTCATTCAGGAAGCGGAACTGCTGCATGAACTCCTCGCCGGAGAGACGCCAGCCCACCGAAGCCGACGGGAATAAGCCAAACCGACGATTTTGTCCGAAGCGTGACGAGCCATCGTAACGGGCGGTTATCGTAGCCAGGTATTTGTCGTTATAGTCGTAACGCACCTCCGCGAACGTAGACACCAAGCCGCTGTTGGTAACCGACGAAGATCCCTGATCCACAATACCAGCGGAGGCAATGTAGGTAAAATCATCACTTGGGAACAACCGGCCCTCTACGTAGCCGTTCCGTTCGGTACGCTTCAGTACCTCAAAACCGGCCAGGGTGCTGAAATGATGCTTTTCGGCCAGTTGAAAATTATACGTTAACGTATTGGTGTTGATAAACGTCGACAGACCTGAATTGATGTATACGCCATAGCCTTGTCCACCCACGCTGGGCAGAAAACCACCAATCGCCGTAGAAGCCGGTTCAAAGTTATCTTCGGTGATGTTGTTGTAGTCAATACTGACTTTCGAGCGGAACCGCATGTTCGGGATGATCTCGTACTCCGCATACAGCCCGCCGAGGAGTTTATCTGTATAGCTTATGAATCGGGGCAATACAGCCTGACCCACCGGATTAAAGTTCGGGAAACCGGGGTAGTTGGGGCTGCTGGGAACGTATAGCTTTCCCTGCTCATCGTACGGCGAATAATATGGTAGGCTTTTCACCGCACCGGAATAAACACCATCGAGGAAGTTATCGCCTTTAACCCGCTTATTATCAGCGCGCGACAACGTAATGTTTGTACCAAACGAAAGCCGGGCATTGGCTTTATGGTCGAGTTTCAGTTGGCCGGTATATCGGGTGAAGCGATTGTTCAACTGTACGCCTTCTTCGTCGCGCATATTCCCGCTGATGTAAAATTGCGTCCGATCGTTTCCGCCCTGGGCGGCCAGTTGATACTGCTGGTAAACCCCTTTCCGAAGTACGGCATCCACCCAGTCGGTATTTATACCATCCGTAACGCCTTTAACCAAGCCCAACTTATCGGGATCTAAGCCCGCGTTCGTGACAGCCTCGCGCTGCAATTCCAGCAACTCAGACGCATTTAACAGATCTGGGCGACGCGTTACGTCGGTCATGCCGCGCTGGACATCGGCCGTAAACGTTGTTTTCTGGTTGGATTTCCCGCGTTTGGTCGTGATCAACACCACGCCATTAGCCGCCCGTGAGCCGTAGATCGCCTTGGCCGACGCATCTTTCAGGATCTGGAACGACTCAATATCGTTCGGGTTAAACATGGCTAATGCATTGTCGGTCTGTCCGCCAAAATCACGCGCTGACAGCGAGCCATCTTCCACCGGTACGCCATCGACAATGAACAAAGGCCGGTTGCTGGCCGATATAGACGTATTACCCCGAACGCGGACGGTCAAGCCGCCACCGGGCGTACCCGACGACTGCGTAACCTGCACACCAGCGGCCTGCCCCTGAAGTGCCTGATCGAAGCTGGCAACCGGAATATCTTTGAATTTTTCGGGCGATACGGAAGCAATCGAGCCGGTAATGTCTTTCTTCTGAGTTGTGTTGTAACCCGTTACAACAACTTGGGTCAACTCATTGATGGCTTCCTGCATCTGCACGTTCACCACCGTGCGGTTGCCAACGGTGACTTCCTGAGCGACCAGGCCAATGGAGGTAAGCACAATAACCGCGTTGTTTCCGGGTATGGCCAGACTGTAGTTCCCGTTGGCATCGGTACTTACGCCGTTCGTGGTCCCCTTAACAACAATATTCACACCGGGCAAAGCCTGGCCGTCCTGGGCAGACGTGACCCGACCCGTTATCCGCTGGGTCTGAGCCAGCAATATGGCTGGCAGCAAAGCCAGCAGGACTCCGCAAACAAAGACGTAATAGTTTCTCATGTACAGGTTTATGGTCCAAACAAAATCGTTTAGCGTTGCTCTATTTCTTACCTTTTACTGATGGGGAAAAGCCATACAAGATAATAGTTTCTAAACGAAAAAATATTCTGATCTTATATTCAGTCGTCAAGCATTTTCTCAGCGTGTCGTTCATAGGACGGGCAGGCACGGATCTAGTATGTTCGTCAACGGTCTGCCTATGCACCGACGTTAGTCGTATTCAGTGGGTTATCTTCCTTTTATAAACGCAGCGAAGCGGCCCCAGTTTGGACTGGAGCCGCTTCGCTGTACAGGTAAATGCTAGGCTATTGATTCTGCTTATTGCTTCGGGTTTTTGATGGGTGCACTGTTAGCCGCTGGCGGGTTGTAAGCGACCTCATTATCGGGCACATCCCAATAGTCGAGAAAGTTGTAGTTGATGGTGGCCTTCGTGCTCACCTTACCCGCCTTGTCCACAACCACCGCGCCTTTGCGGCCTCCGCCCTTGCTTACGTCATCGATTACGCCCCAACGGCGGGCATCGTAGAACGACAGGGCACGAAAGGCCAGGGCAACCCGGCGTTCTTTGCGAAGTTCCTCTTTAGCGGCATCCGCCGACAGACCCGACAGGGCAGCCAGACCCGCTCCCTGATATTGACGAACGGCGTCGATAGCGGCTAACCCACCGGCCACATCGCCGGTATAGATTTTCGCTTCTGCCTTCATCAATTCGTTCTCCTCGTAGGTACTCGACAGATACAGTTCATAGCCACCCACATCCTGGTTGGTCAGGACAACGGTACCGGCCATGCCTTTTCCTTTGTTCACCAGTTGCCAGCGCGTATTGAACGAGTTGCCGCGATCAGAGTTGAAAATGCCGGGAGCAGCCAACTGCGTAAAATTATTCGCCAATCGTTTGTCGCCCGCGGAGAAGTCCTGAATCAGGCGTTCGCTTACCTTATACGTAATGGAGCCGACTGCGCCCGTCGATTTAGCGGCCAAGTTGCCATCTACATTGCTGAAGAAATCACCATTCGCATTCGAGCGACCCGTCAAAACGTTATCCGTCGCCTGTACGCCGT
This sequence comes from Spirosoma knui, assembly GCF_054780635.1. Classification (NCBI taxonomy): domain Bacteria; kingdom Pseudomonadati; phylum Bacteroidota; class Cytophagia; order Cytophagales; family Cytophagaceae; genus Spirosoma; species Spirosoma knui. Next base: position 465,188 of record NZ_BAAGVY010000003.1, read on the forward strand.
CGTTGGTAAGCGTCAGAATCTGTCCCCACTGCGCGGCTGTCATGGTTTTGGCGGTGGTGTTCACCAGAATGTTACGAGCCTTCAGGGTATTGATGGTCCGTTTCCACATGTCCGGGCTCATAATAGCGCCTTTGCCAACTCGGTTGTAATCAGCGATTAAACCCGACATGATGCCATCGTAGGTAGCGTCTTTCGTTAATCCGCCGAGCAGCGAAACGGCCTGATCCAGATTTTTGGTGGCTTCGTCAATGACTTTCTCTTTAGCAACATAGTTACCGTTCGTTACGCCAACTTTATCATTAATGATTCCGGCGTAATAAATCGAGCCAATGCGCGAGTAGGCATACCCTTTCCAGAAATACGCCCAGGCTTTCACTGTGTTTTTCTTCGCCGTCGCTACAGCAGCCTCTCCTGAGAACGTGGTTTTATCGGCAATCTCAAGCACCGAATTCATCGACGTAATGATGTTGTACATATACGCCCATTCAAAGTACGTAGGATTAGCACCCGCGTTGGCGTTTACGTTAACGGTACGTAACAGGCCAATCTGCGTCGGTACCGAACTCGGGTTGTTGACGCGGGTACCGTCGTCGAGAAGTACGTAGTCAGGCATCCCAATCTGGTTACCGTACTGGTTGGCCGCTTCCTCGCCAACGATGTCGCCCATCAGTTCGTGAAAGCCCATCGCCCCCGTCCAGAAGCGACCGGGTACGCCATCGTAATATTTTAACTCTTTGAAACCACTTACGTACACGCCACCCTGCGCCAGCGAGATTACGCCCGACTCGGTAGCCGCGCTTCCCGGTGTGGGCTGGTTGGGATTTTTAACGTCCAGTTGTTCCTTACAAGCGCCCATACCCACGACCAGCAGGGTGCTATAGACGAATAGTTTGGTCTTATTCATTGAATTATATCGATAAAGAAAGCAGCCGGTTCAGCCATCCGCTGACCATACTCGTCTGCTGTCGATTTTTAGAAAGTGATGTTTAGCGAAGCCTGGTAGGAACGCAGGTTAGGCATCGTGTTGTGGTCGGTTCCGCGGTCCCAGGCTGAGTTTTCGTTACCGGTTGTGCTGCCGGAACTCACTTCTGGGTCCATACCAGAGTACTTGGTAAAGGTCAACAGGTTACGCCCCGACACTACCAGCTGCGTTTGTTTCAGCACCGGAATCCGCAGGAATTTCGAGAAGTCCAGCCCCAGCGAAATATTACGTAACCGCAGGTACGACGCATCCTCGTAGAAGTAATCTTTGGTTCCGTTGTTCGCTCCGGCCTGATAAACACCCCGATAAAAGGCCGTCCAGGCACCGGTTTGGCCGTTGATGGTGATCGGTTCGGCATAGTCGCTAGAGATCCCATCACGGTATAACCACGATTTGGTTTGGTTGTAGATGTGGCTGCCGTACACCCAGTCGAACTGGAAGCCTAGCGTGACGATGCCCCGGTAGCTGATGTCGTTGATGAACGAGGCATTAAAGATTGGGTTCGGATCGCCAAAGCTGTACTGAGCGGAGCTGAACAGCGGTTGTTTGGTCGTTTTGTTAACGACGTATCCGTTGCTGGCGACTTCATAAGCCGGCTTTTGGGCTTCGGTTAAGGCGGGTTTACCATCGGGCAAAACCTGGTCGAGCGAACGGATCGCCATGAACCCGAATAACTGACCGATTTTCTGACCTGCTTTCAGGACGTAGTTGGTGCTGCCAGCGGCCGACGTAACCACGATCTCACCGTTTCCTTTGACGGCCGTAATCTCGGAGGTCTGGCGACCAAAGTTGGTCGTGAAGTTCCAGGTAATGTCGCGCCCTTTGTAAACTGTCGTATTCAGCGAAAACTGTAACCCGTGTGATGCCAGCGAGAAAGCATTGTCTTTCAGAGTGCCCTGCCCACTCGACGGGGCTACGTCGACGTCATAAATGGCGTTGTCGGTATTCCGTTTCCAGTAGTTGAACGAGAAATTCAGACGGCGCAGCCAGTCGCTGCCGCCCCCGTTGACCGTGAAATCCGTACCAATTTCCAATTCGCGGGATACTTCTACACCCAGGTCCGGGTTGCGCTGCGCCGGATCGTAGTAGAATACGTTGCTGCTGCCCAACGTGCGGGTGCTCAGGGTTACGTACCGGTCGAAGGGCTTGGGTTGAATACCGGCTTCGCCGTAAGCCGCTCTGATTTTAAATTCGGGGACTACGCTGCCGAGTGCACTATTCTGCCAGAACGCCAGCGACGAAGGCCGAACGTACGCCGAACCGCGTGGGAACGTAAAGGGCGTGGAACCCCGACCGAAGGCCGACGAATAATCGCTGCGGAATCCACCCGATACGCCCGCCAGCTCACCGAAGTCGATAGTTTGGTTCACCAGATACCCATACGTAATGAACGGTTCGGTATAATCCCGCTGCACGCGGTAGTTAGAGCCCTGCGCGGCCGTGAACGGTGCGTAAGTTGGCAGGCCAGTCGCGTAGGTCCAGTACTCCTTGTAATTGTTGCTGCGGTAATCGAACGCCAGCTGAGTCGATGTCGTGATGGGTACGTTTAACTTAAAATCGTTCTGAAAATCAGTCTTGATGATCGCCTGACCCAGGAAGTTCTGGAACAGGGTCGTGTAGTCGAAGTTGTCGATCTCGCCCGTAGCGTTTGTTCCGTAGGTAGATACGTAGTAGTTCGGATTGGCAATAATGTTCTGGTTCAGCGTCTGGTTGGGGTACGTCCGGCGCGTCGTCTCACGTTGGTAGTTCAGCCCGTATTTGGCATTCAGATCCAGAAACTTGAACGGCTTATAGTCCAGATCAAAGCTTTGGATAATGTCGACCTTATTGCTCAGATTGTTCCGGTACTGGCTCCGGTAGTTCGGATTGAATCCATTCACCCCGGCCGCGCTGCCGTAATACGCAGCGTAGTTACCGTCCGCATCCTTGAAGTCATAATCGGCAAACGGGCGGGTGTTGTTCAGCGAGTATAGGGCGTCGCGATCCGAGTTTTTCAGCCCATTACGGGTGTATGCCAGTTGCGTGATCGTACGGAACGTCAGGTTCTTCGCCAGTCCTAAGCCGATGTTAGCCACCAGGTTCGACCGGTTAAACTCCCCGTTGTTTTTAAGCGTACTGGTCTGGTGATTATTCGAGGCCGAAAAGCTGTAGTCCGTCTTGTTATTGGCGCCTGAGATGTTAATCGAGTTGTTGATCGTATGCGACGGAATAAAGAACATATTGAAGTGATCGTAATACTTCAGGTTCTGGTCATACGGCTTGTTGGCGTTGCTGTTGACGTCGAGCGCGTTGTATTGTACGTTATCGCTGAAGGTTCCGTTTGTTTCGTTAAAGGTGATCGGCTTGCCGTTCGTTGCAATAACTACATTATTGGCATCCGTCACGAACGCGTGCTTGTCGGCCTTGCGTACGTTACCAATGTTCAGATACGTGTTTTCGGCGTAGCTGTTCGACACGCTAACCCGCAACGGGCCATCTTTGCCGCGCTTGGTAAATAGTTGAATGACGCCGTTGGCACCCTGCGCGCCGTAAATGGTAGCGGCAGCCGCTCCCTGCACCACTTCGACCCGCTCAATATTGCTCAGATCAATCGTATTCAGATCGGTAGCGCCCACCTGCACGCCGTCCATCAGGACAATCGGCGCGGTTCCGCGGTTTACCGTATTGATACCTCGCAGCAGGATGTTGGCGCGAGCACCCGGCGTACCGTTAGGGCTGGTGATTTGCGCACCCGCAATTTTGCCTTGCAGCGCCTGGTCAATAGAAGCCGTAGGGGCCTGCGGCAGGTCTTTGGCCGAAACGGATTCAACAGCAATACCGAGTTTAGCTTTCGTCGTCGCCACCCCCGTCCCGGTTACCACAATTTCGGAGAGCTGACGCGCGTCGGCAACCATCTTCACGTCAATAACCGCCTGACTACCAACTTCGACTTCCTGCGATACAGCTCCAACGAAGCTATACGTTAATTTCCCTCCTTTTTCGGGAATTGACAAGGCATAATTTCCTCCCGCATCCGTCGTCGAGCCTCTCGTTGTTCCTTTCAACACCACCGACACACCCGGCATGGCCGAACCATCTTCTGCCGATGTCACCTTACCGGTAACCTTACGTTCCTGAGCCCATACAGGACCCCAAAGTGAGCAGAGCAACAGCAAACTCACCGATAGAATTCTACTCATACTAAGTTCTAATTTAGATTAAGAAAACAAGTCATTATCTCAAAAGTATATCTTTACTTTGTCAATACAAAATTTTGATTTTCATAACTTTTACAAACTATATTCTCCTTTATAGAATAAATGTAAAATATAATATTAAATACAATTTTATATTTTATAATTCATATCACTAAGTAATTATGCTTACATATTTCAACCAAAGTAAGTAAAATAAATTATTTGGATAATGCTATTCCATCTATCGACGCTTATTGATAGGGTCGAGGTAGAGCCATAAAAAACGCCAGGCATTCCTGCCCGGCGTTTCGTAAGTAACCCTGCTAATTTTTGCTTTACGTTGCCTGTATAGTTGGCTGTTCAAGACATTTTTCGATTTGATCGGCCATTGACCGCGTGTGCTGGTAGCCAATTCGGAACAGCTCGCGCGCCTTGCTGATGTCAGTAGTGGTGTATTGGGACAGTTGGGGGGGCTCAATCAATACGTTGCATTTGGCAAACCGATCTTTGGTTTTGCTTTGTACGGCCAGCACCAGGCTACGTTCAATGACGCCCCGCATGGAGGTAATGGGTTTGCGCGGGCCCAGTACGTTACAATGCGACCCGATCAGAAAATCAACTTTGTTCTCAATCACGTCGACCGGCAGGTTATTCAGCACCCCACCATCGACGTATTGACGTTTGTTGATGAGCATCGGCTCAAAGATGCCGGGCAGGCAGCAGGAAGCCAGAACGGGCCGGATCAGCTCACCCGAATCGAACACGACCTGCTCCCCGTCGTTCAGATCAACTGCCACGACGTGCAGCGGAATCTGTAAGCCTTCGAACGTATCGTGCGGAATATATTTCCGGTATAAATCAACGATGGTATCTAGCCGGAGCAGCCCCATGCGATTCCAGGCTGGTCGGATGTGGCGCACGAACGACGACGATTCAATAATTTTCAGGCTTTCGTCGGGCGAGTATCCCTGAGCCAGCAGGGCACCAGTAATGGCTCCCGCGCTGGTTCCGGAGATCTGGGCGAAGGTAAGCCCCATCTCCTGCAATGCTTTGATTACGCCCAGGTGGGTGATTCCACGGGCACCCCCACCCGATAACACTAAACCAATTTTCATAAAGCCTATGCTTGTCGTTGCTTGATAACGGCCCGTTAAAACGTTTAGTTTATCGAATGCCGACCCTACAACAGTTCGGCCAAGCTGCCCTGATCCTTAATCCGCACTCCCCGTTCGGTCTGCTCTACCGTAGCGGCTTCGATGGCGGGATCGTGCTCAAAAACCAGAATCCAGTTTTCGGCGGCCGCCTGCTGAAGTAGGCGCATTTTTTCATCCATCGTCAACAGCGGACGAACGTCGTAACTCATTACGTAGGGCAGCGGTACGTGCGCCGACGACGGAATCAGGTCAGCCATGTAGGCGACGGTACGTCCATTTATCCGGAATAGCGGAAGCGCCATTTTTTCGGTATGTCCATCTACGTACAGCAGCTCAACGTTCGAATACGGGAATGGACGCTCGGTCAGAAATTTTAACTGACCGCTCTCCTGTAGAGGAAAGATATTTTCTTTCAGGAACGACGCTTTTTCACGCGGGTTAGGATTTGTAGCCCACTGCCAATGCGCCGGATGCGTCCAGTACGTTGCGTTCGTGAAAACCGGCAGGAGCCGCTCGCCGGTACGTTTGACGGCCCCGCCAACGTGATCGAAGTGCAGATGCGTTAAGAGCACATCCGTTACGTCGCTCAGGTCATAGCCAGCCGCCCGGATGGAACTGAGCAACGTAGCCTCGCCGTGAAGATCATAGTGGCCGAAGAATTTAACATCCTGCTTATCGCCAATCCCCGTATCGACCACGAGCAGCCGCCCGTCCTGTTCGTATAACAGACAGCGCATGGCCCAGGTGCACCGATTCTGTTCGTCGGCAGGGTTCAGTCGGTTCCAGAGAGACTTCGGCACAACGCCGAACATAGCGCCCCCATCAAGTTTAAAATAACCGGTATCCAGGGTCTGAAGTGTCATAATCGTTTACGCAGATGAGACGGCAAAGGTATCATACCCGCTCCTCGAAACGATACGTCGACGATGCGTTTGTTGGGCGCGAATTTCAGGTCAGACGGATCAAATTTTCGAATGAATCACCGATTACGAATCGAAGTATTGCTGTTATTCGTTATACTATTGATAAAGAGACACACGACCTGCCTTTCGCATGAAACGTATTGTTCACAAGCACCCGCTGGCCATCCGCTGGTTTCATTGGATCAACTTCCCGGTGCTGTTGGTTATGATCTGGAGCGGCATGCTGATTTATTGGGCCTACGATCCCTATAAAATTCAGCTTGGCGACTGGACGCTTATTTCGTTCTTCCCCGACGGATTTTACAAAGCACTGGGCTTATCCCGCCGACTGGCTGAGGGTATGGCCTGGCACTTTGTGTTCATGTGGCTTTTCCTGCTGAACGGTGTGCTTTACGTTGGGTACACGTTTGTTTCGGGCGAATGGCGGCACCTGGTCCCCGACCGACATTCGTTTCGTGAGGCCATTCAGGTAACGCTGTATGATCTGGGTCTGCGCAAAACGCAGCCGCCGTTTGTCAAGTACAACGGGGCGCAGAAGATTGCCTATTTCTCGATTATGATTATGGGCGTCGGCTCGGTGCTGACGGGCTATGCCATTTATAAACCCACGCAGTTTTACTGGCTTACGGCACTGACCGGAGGCTATGAAACCGCTCGACTGATTCATTTCGCATTAACGATCGGTTACGTCCTATTTTTTGTTATTCACATAGGTCAGGTTATCCGCGCGGGCTGGCACAACTTCCAGTCGATGATAACGGGTTTTGAAGTCGTCAAGCCCAATACTAATGATCGTCCATCCGCGCCCGAGCCTGTCAATCAACCCCAATCGTTGCCTAGCGATGATGAATCCGGCGATTCACCTGTTCAACCCGCTCTATCATGAATCCGAATAAAGAACCTGAACTCCCGCAGGAAGAGATTCCCGAATCGGCGGTACGTCGGCGAATGCTCAAAGCGTTTGGGCTGTTCACGCTGGCGGCAACCGTGCCCCTTGGGGTTTATCAATGGATAAAAGGCAGCCCAAATCTATACGGAACAAAGAAGCCGTTACGTAGAGTGCTGGACGCCAACGAACAGATTGCCCGGACGTATTTCAGCGATACGAATCTGGTCAAAACGTTTCCCGTAGAAGCTGCGGCCCGTGTTCCCCGCGTCAATGGCTTCGACGGACTACGTTCTCCCCTACCCGACGACTGGAAACTTCAGGTTGACAGGCCCGGCATGGCGGAGCCACTTCTGCTAACGATGGACGACATTAAGGCCTTACCAAAGCAGGAACTGGTGTACGACTTCAAGTGCGTGGAAGGCTGGAGCCAGGTACAGCATTGGGGCGGTGTGCGTCTGTCGGATTTTCTGGCCCATTATAAGTTAGGAACTCGGAGCGGCAACGCGCCTGACCCCGACAACACCGATGACTTGTACAAGCATATCGGTATGGAAACCCCCGACAAAGGGTATTACGTAGGCATCGACATCGAGAGCGCCCTGCACCCGCAGACGCTGCTTGCCTATGAACTGAACGGCGAACCCATCAACAGTCAGCATGGTGCTCCTGTCCGACTGATTATACCGGTAAAATACGGCGTGAAAAACCTGAAGCGGATTGGCCGAATCTTTTTCTCCGACACGCGCCCCCGCGACTTCTGGACCGAACGCGGCTACGATTATTACGTTGGTTTATAAACCCCAAAAGCTAATGAACTACGTACTCATTCTTTTAACAGCGTTCGGGCTTGCGGCATCACGATCTACGAAAGGGCCAGTTCCACCAGCTCCCCAGCCCGTTGTTGTGCTGGAGTTATTTACGTCGCAAGGCTGCTCCAGTTGTCCGCCCGCCGACCGGCTATTGCACGGGCTAACGCAGCAAGCCTCCCAATCGGGCAAAGCCGTTTATAGCTTATCGTTTCACGTTGATTACTGGAATCGACTGGGTTGGCAGGACCCGTTCAGCAGCAAGCTGTTCACCGACCGGCAGCGGCTATATGATCGCACCTTAAAAACGCAGACGTATACGCCACAACTTATCATCAATGGTCGTCAGGATGTTGTTGGTGGGCAGCGGGCACGTATCGAACAGGCCATTCAAGCCATTCAGAAGCAGCCCGCATCGGCGTTCATCGCCGTGACGGGAAAAGCGATTCGTGACGCCAAACAAGTGTCGGTAGACTATGCTCTTTCGACTTCCGGGCCGTACCGTGTAAACGTGGCTCTGGTTCAGAAAGAAGCCCGTACTAACGTTGGTACCGGCGAAAATGGCGGGCGTACGCTACTCAATACAAACGTTGTCCGGCAATTTAAGACGATTGAACAAGCAGGCACGTCAGGTAGTGTCACACTAGCGATGCCTTCAGGCTTATCTGCCGATCAAACAGCGGTACTCGTGTACGCGCAACGAACGGATACTGGGCAAGTTGTTGGGGCTGCGCAGTTGTAATAGGGGTGCGCGGACCCAATTTCTTCTCAAGCTTAGCTACTTTCGGGCTTTCGCCTGATTAACCGATTGAGCAACGTCAATGAACGGCGCAATCCATATTTCTTTTTCGTGCTGTTTCAGAAAACGGATAAGCTTGTTGTGCTCCGGTAACGTAACGTTCAGGCTATGCTCACCGCCTACGCCGTGAAAGAGAAAAACAAGCACTGAGTTCGTTTCCATTGCCCGCTTGACCAGCGCGATCATCTCCTCGCCGGACTGGCCGCTTATGGCGTATGAATCCACATTTGCCAAGTCGATTTCGGTCACTTTATGCATTTCGCTTCGTACTCCACGGGCAGCTACGAACTCTTTTTTGACCGAGTCAAAATAGTCCACCTCACCAATCTTTGTATCACCACAGGGGTAAGCAAACGTTCGTTGCGTTTTGCCATCCAGCGCTTGCAGCAACGTATTGGTCATGCGGATTTCGTCGGTAATCCGTTGCAGGGTATACGTACTTAAATCATAGGTTGGCGTTACAAACTCCCGACCCGGCCGCTGCCCGGTGCAGGGATGAAATAGGGTATGATTGCCCAACTCATGCCCGTGACTCGCGGCCACTTTCCAGTCGTTCAACCGGGCTTTAACGCCGGGAAAATTACCGGATAAATAGAACGTCCCTTTCAGTCCAGCCGAATCCAGAACCGGAATAACCTTGTCCAGATGCACTTGTAGCCCATCATCGTAGGTTAGGGCTACTGCGCATTTTTTGCCCTGCCAGCTAGCAGGGGTCTGACCAAACAGAAAGCCGTTCAGCAGGGAGAATAAACTAAGCGTTACCAGCGTTTTCATCAATTTCTTCTGTTGCAAGTGGTATCTCTGAAGAGGAAAATAACTTTATAAACTTACTAGCTGCTTACCAGCTTTAAGCGGGATTGACTTTCCTTTCCAACGTAATGTTCCGGTCAGGTTAGCGGGTAGCGTTACGTTACCGGTTAGTCCACCGGTTGGGGTTTTCTGAAACTGCACTGCAATCTCACCAGCAGGATGCGGCATTCGCCCGTCAATAGACGTTAAGTCGCCCAGGTAAGGGGTGATACGTACCGATTTAAAACCAGGTTCGGCGGGGTTGATGCCGCAGGTGATCGACAGGAAATCGTACAGGGGCGAAGCACTCCAGGCGTGACAGTCTGAACGCGTCGGCTCGGGATTCTCGGCAAACGTAGTTAAACCCATCGCCAGCATATCGCGCCAGGGCTTTAGCTGAGGAATAAACTGGTCACCCAGACCAACTTTTTTCAGGGCGTCGAACAGATAAAATTTAAAATAGAATGTGGCCTGCGTAAGTGAGGTATCCGTAATCGTCTTTTGCAGGAGAGCCGACTGCTGCGCAGCGGGAACGGCATCGGTCAGCACGGCGAGGATGTTGGCGTGCTGGCTGAATGAGTTCTTGGCGGGTGTATCGGCCAGTAGACTACGTCCCGCATCCCAGCATTGGGCATAAACCGCTTTGTTAAGCCGACGGCCCAGTTCGCGATAGTGCTCCGCCCGTTCGTTCTGGCCAAAATGAGCCAGCAAATCGCCCGCCCGGAAATACGTATACGCTTGCTGCAGCGACAGAATACTTGACCCACCGTTACGTGCTCCGGCCGGAACGCCCCCCGCAATTTCGTCTTTCGCGTTTTTCCAGGCCGACCAGTCCACGAAGTTCCACCACTCCTGCGGTCCATTCAGGCCGGTTTTAGCAATCCGATTTTCGTGCCAGTTCAAGACGCTCAGAATTCCGGGCAGCATACTTTTTACAAACGCATCGTCCTGCCGGTGCATCCAGTAATCGTGGACCATGCACACCCAGAACAGCGAGAAGGTGGGAATCACCTGAAAATCGGCCGATGGGTAACGGCTTTGCGTCAGGCCGTCGTTGAAGCGGCTATGGTCATAATCCATAATGGCTTTGCGCATCAGTCGGTCATCGCCCGTAACGTAGAGCGAAATCAGCGATTGAACCCGCGTATCGCCGGTATATTGCAACTGTTCGTAGTACGGGCAATCGTAATACGTTTCTCCGGCACACAGCCGGGCCGTTCGCCAGCCAACGTTCCAGATGCTTTTGAGCGTCGTATCGCTGGCCGTAAACTGCGCTTTTTGCTCGAACGGGTAGCCCGTAAACCGCCCTACCAGATCGTCCAGGACGAGGGGCTCGCCTTTGGTTTCGACGGTCAGCTGCAGGTACCGATACGTCCGGAACCAGAGCGGGCGAAATAAGCGTCTGTCGGCCCCATCTGCCACGAACTGATCGTCGAAGCCCCGTAACGTACGGCCTTCTACCTCGTTCCGATTGCCTTTCTGTCCCTTCGCATCCACCAGCGCTTCGGCGTACGACAGTGTCACAACGGCACCCTTGCCCCGGCTGACGGTCAGCTCGGGATACGCATTCGTCAATACGCCATTGTCCATCAAAAACACCGCTTTTGTGTTAGCCGAAACCGTAACGGGAGCGGTTCCCTGCAAGAATCCATTCTCCATTCGGCCATTTTCCGTCCGTCGAACCCGCGCCAGGCGGGTCACGCCTTCTTCCATCATCGGAATGGTACGCGGTACTAACCCCCAGTTCCCGTCGGTGCCAAGCCCTCGTGGTTTGGTGGGGAAGTTTAGTGGTTTGGCGGGTAGCCAGGTTTTATCGTCATAGCCCGGTTGCTCCCATCCCCAGGGGTAATAAGCCGCATCCACCCGATCACCATCCCCGGCCACTATATAGGTTCTTAGCTTGGCGATGTCATTCTTTACCGGCGAATAGGCCAGGTTCTGGTAAATTTTCCAGCTCGCATCCGTATTTGCTACTTTCTCTACCTCTCCATCACCCTGCAACACAAAGCCAAGCTGATAGCTCATCTGCGCAAACGGAGCCCCTTCGCCCATGTACCACACCTGCGCAGCCAGCACGTTACGTCCCGCCTGTAAGTAAGGAGCCAGATCCAGGGTTTCGTAATTCCAGTTTTGCAAATCACTCCGCGCCGGTCCCAGGGCGACAGCACGTCCATTCACAAACAAGCGATACCGATTATCGGCTGACACATGCACAACAAACCGAGCTGGTTTCTGAGGCAGGTCGATGGCTTTACGAAAATGATAAACGCCGTATTGACGGGCCGGAGCGGTAGGGTGCAGAATCCAGCGGGCAGGCCAGTACTGATTTGTCCAGGTATTGCCAGAAGGCGTCTGGGCAAACCCAGACAGTACGGTAAGGAACAGGATCAGGAATCTCAGGAGTGCGTTCATAAAACAATATTAGACACGAGAACTCATACTTTGTCAAGCTCCAGATTAGTTTAACGTGTCGTCGGCTAAAGTCTGAACGGGAAGCTTAACTTCCTGTACTTATTTATGCGTCTGTCGTCGTACTTTCGCAGTTGATTTTCTTAATACTTGACCCGCATGTATTTCATTGGATTCGATCTTGGCAGTTCGTCTGTAAAAGCGTGTTTACTAGAAGCCGAAAGTGGCAATGCCGTCGCTTCAGCGTTTTTCCCTGAAACCGAAATGGCGATAGAGGCCCCACAGCCGGGTTTTGCCGAACAACAACCTGAAATCTGGTGGCAGAATGCTTGCCGGGCCAGCCAGGCTGTTATTAAACAGGCCAATGTTCGTCCCGAAGACGTAAAGGCGATCGGCATTTCGTACCAGATGCACGGTCTGGTTGTGGTTGACAAAGACTTTAACGTGTTACGTCCGTCCATTATCTGGTGCGACAGCCGGGCCGTCCCGTACGGCAACCAAGCCTTCGACGCTCTCGGCCATGACAAAGTTTTGTCACACCTACTGAACTCACCGGGCAACTTTACAGCCGCTAAACTCGCCTGGGTGAAGGCAAACGAGCCGGATGTATACGCCCAGGCTCATAAATTTATGCTGCCCGGCGACTACCTGGCGGCCCGAATGACGGGCGATATTGTGACGACCGCGTCGGGTTTGTCGGAAGGTATTTTCTGGGACTTCCAGGCCGATCAACCCGCTCAGTTCCTGCTCGACTATTACGGCTTTAGCGCCGACTTAATTCCGACCATTAAGCCAACATTTGCACCACAGGGCGAGTTGAGCGCTTCGGCGGCTGCTGAACTAGGCTTAGCGGCAGGTACGCCCGTTACGTATCGCGCGGGCGACCAGCCTAACAACGCCTTATCGCTGAACGTACTGGAGCCCGGTCAGATTGCCGCCACCGCCGGGACATCGGGCGTTGTGTACGGGGTAAGTGAGCAGGCTAAATACGATGCCAAGCAACGGGTCAATACGTTCCTGCACGTTAGCCATACCGCCGAAGCGCCACGCTACGGTGTTTTGTTGTGTGTGAACGGGACGGGCATTCTGAACAGCTGGCTCCGGAACCAGGTATTGAGCCGATCCATCAGCTATAACGATATGAACGTACTGGCTCACGAAGCACCCGTCGGAGCCGATGGACTAGTATGTCTGCCCTTTGGCAACGGAGCCGAGCGTGTACTCGAAAACAAGGATTTGGGAGCATCGTTCCATGGGTTGCAGCTGATCCGACACGGGTTGCCGCACCTGATCCGGTCCGCGCAGGAAGGTATCGTGTTCGCGCTGTACTACGGTATTCAGGCTATGGAAAGCGTTGGCGTTGGCCTACAAACCATCCGGGCCGGTGAAGCAAATATGTTCCTGAGCCCGCTTTTCCGCGATACGTTGGCAAACTTAACCGGAGCGGCTATTGAGTTGTATAACACCGACGGCTCGCAGGGAGCGGCTCGCGGAGCTGGAATTGGATTAGGCTATTATAAGAGCGCGAAAGAAGCCTTTGTAGGTCTGCAAGTTACGAAAACAATTGACCCAAACATTCGCGATCAGGAACGCTACCAGGATGCCTACGGTCGCTGGTTAGGCGTAGTAGAAAAGACTGAGTGAACCGATAACCTGACTTATTGTATGTTCATTTCGTTCAGAAGATACTGAGTTATCTTTACTATCTTCGGTGTAGTGTCGGGCGGGCGAGTCCACACTACACCGAAGAGCCATATCCATTTAGCTAATGTCTTGTCATGAAATACGTCCATCCTAGATATTCTAGAATTACTATTGACCCGGACATATGCACGGGCAAGCCCTGTATCCGTGGCATGCGATTTCCAGTATCTTCCCTGCTTGCTTATCTAAGCAGCGGTATGTCGTACGACGACTTGCTGAACGAATTCTCCTTTCTGGAACGCGATGACATTTTAGAAGCTTTATCATTCTCATCGGAAATGCTGCACGACACTTTTTTTCCGCTTCAGAAAGCAGCCTGATCGATGAAGTTTTTACTCGATGTAAATATGCCTCCTTCGTTAGGGGAAAGCCTAAAGACGCATGGGCACTCCTACCGTTGGGTACCTACCTGCATGTCTCCGACAGCTAGCGATGCGGTTATTATTGAAGAAGCGGTTTCCAATGGAGAAGTAATCTTAACCCATGACACTGATTTCGGTACGCTACTATCATTTCTCGGCTGTAGAGAACCATCAATCATTTTGTTTAGAATTGACAAAGTCAATGCTCTTTTATTCTTTAACTTATTAATCGAAAACTGGCCACATATAAGCTCATCTCTGAAAGAAGGAGCTTTGGTTATTTTTGAAAAGGATAAATTTCGCATTCGAAAACTGCCTATCAACAGATAAGTCGATGATCCTGTCTTTGCTAAGTTATAGGCAAAGCTCATCCAGAGAATACCGGTATTAGTAATGCAGTCAAGTTTGCTCCAGCTACTGAAAACAGGTGACCATTCGCAATCAGGAACGCTACCAGGATGCCTACGGTCGCTGGTTAAATACGTTGAATACGCCTTCCTACATTAGCGTTCGGCTACATTATTTTCGTTAGGCACTTTAGAAAAGTGTAAAAATGACACAATTTTAGTAAAAAGTCGGACCTTTCGCTTTTTTCTTGTTGACAAGGTCCCAAAGGTATCTGACCTTTGGGACCTTATTTGTTTAAACCCAATACGCATGTCATCTACTAACCTCACGCTTGGCGACCAGGTCTACTTCCCCTTCGTCGAGAAGCCCATCGCCTACGAAGGACGAGAGTCCGACAACCCCCT